>JAKQJQ010000231.1 GCA_029561105.1 Bacteroidota bacterium | reverse complement strand
CTGCTTTCGGCTACGGCCGGAAACATCGGCGCACAGGCTTCGGCACTTGTCGTGCAGGGTTTGGCCAACGGCACCTTTACCTCGTTTAGCAGGGGTTACCTCTCTAAGGAACTCCGTGTGGCGATGATTTCGGGCGCCATTATTGCCACTACCGTTTTTGTATTCCACTCCCTGATTTACGGCGAGTATATGGCCGGACTGGCCATCGGGATTTCACTAATCGTCGTCATTCTTTTTGCCGGCACGCTCGGCACGCTGATCCCCATGCTCCTCAACCGTTACAAAATAGATCCCGCTTTGGCGACCGGCCCGTTCATCACGACCACCAATGACGTATTTGGCATTTTGCTGTACTTTGGCATCGCGCGTGTGATCTTAGGAATTTAGGGCGTTGCGCTCGTACCTCGCGCCGCGCTATCGGCTGCACGCGGTGCTTGCCTCTATCGCTAACGCGGGCTTCGGTTTCCAATCCAAATTCGTATTTTTTTGGGAAGTAAATCTTCGATCAACTATCAATACCAACCAAAATGCCCACAACCCACAACCCACAACCCACAGCCAAAATCCTCCACATTGACAGCAACCATCCGCTACTGCTCGAGCAGCTCCGGCAAGCTGGGTTCGCCAATGAGCAGGATTACCATTCCTCGCGCGCCGAAATCGAAGCCAAGATCCACGATTACCAAGGCATCGTCATCCGCAGCCGATTCAAGATCGACAAGGATTTCCTCGACAAAGCAACCCATCTCGAATTCATCGCACGTGTGGGTGCCGGGCTCGAAAGCATTGATACAGAAGAAGCTTCCAAACGAAACATCACACTTATCGCCGCGCCCGAAGGCAACCGCAATGCCGTTGGCGAACACACCCTCGCGCTGCTGCTCGGCCTGTTCAACAAACTCAACACCGCCGATTCCCAGGTCAAAGCGGGCCACTGGAACCGCGAAGCCAACCGTGGTCATGAACTCGATGGCAAGACCGTCGGGATTATCGGCTACGGCAATATGGGTAAGGCGTTTGCCAAAAAACTGCGCGGTTTTGACGTAAAAGTCTTGTGCTACGACCTGCTTGAAAATGTGGGCGACGCCAATGCCAAACAGGTTTCGCTCGAGCAGTTGCAGCGTGAATCGGATGTACTTAGTTTGCACATTCCCTGGACGCCGCAGACTGATAAAATGGTCTGCAGCGATTTCATCGATGCGTTTGCCAAGTCGTTTTGGCTGCTCAATACCTCGCGCGGCAAGAATGTCGTGACGGCCGATTTGACACAAGCTTTGCAATCGGGGAAAATACTCGGCGCTGGGCTCGATGTGCTCGAGTATGAAAAGGGATCGTTTGAGACTTTATTCCACGAAGGAGAAAAACCCGAAGCATTCCAGTACCTGCTCGATGCGCCAAATGTCATCCTCACACCGCACATTGCCGGCTGGACTTTTGAGAGCCATGAAAAGCTTGCGCAGGTTATTGCAGACAAGATTAAGGAAAAATATTTCGGGAAACCGCAGGCCAATCTGTCCGACATCCGCGTGACGGGAATTGGCGGGGTATTCTTTAAATCGCAAAACCCAAAGGAACTGGTGGCATGGTATGGCAAACACCTTGGCCTGAAAACAGATGTCTACGGCTCGACTTTTTGGTGGAAAGACCAGCAGGGCAATGACTGCAGTACGCAGTGGTCGCCGTTTGCCGCCGACACGCAGTATTTCAATCCGAGTGAAAAGCCTTTCATGCAAAATTTTCGGGTACACGATCTGGACGGGTTGCTGGTTAAACTCGTGGCCCAAGGCGTCACCGTTGTTGGCGAACCCCAAGTGTTTGACTACGGCAAGTTTGCGTGGATTCTGGATCCCGAAGGAAATAAAATTGAACTTTGGCAACCCAATGACCACGTATTCTTATAATTTTTTTTATTTTTATAACCTAACCAACCCAACCGAGACGCCGCCAAACTATTAAGGAGCGCCGCGGAATAAAACCAACAAACAAATGGAAAACCAACCCACAGAAACCTGGAACAAACCCAACAACCCGATTCCCGTTTTTAAGGTAGACCCGATTATGGTGCTCATCTTTTCGCTTTTGACCTGCGGATTGTACCTGATTTACTGGAACATCAAAGCAGCCGAAGTGTTCAACGCCGTTTGCGAACGCGAAGTGATCTCTCAACCCATCGCCATTTTTGCCGGTTGCTGTACACCAGTCAACATTTATTTCTATTACCTCGCAGGCAAGGAAGCGCTTCCTAAGGTTTACCAGCGCACCGGTGAATTGCAGAAAGACCAATCAACATTGTTGATTGTACTGGGATTCTTTTTTCCGTTTGCCGCAGCAATGATCGTTCAAAGTGATATCAACAGATTGTACAACTAATAAAGCGAGACAACGAAAAATTTACGGGATTATCGGCGCAGTATTGACGCTGCTGATCCCGTTTTTTTTAATGCTCGACAACCACAACCATGAGCTCGACTCGGCGCAATCTTTTTGCCCGTTCAAGATGCTTACAGGATTTCCTTGTCCGGGTTGTGGTATCACCAAATCGCTGGTTTATTTCTATGAAGGCGATTGGGTAAAAAGTTTTGGTTTTCACCTGTTCGGCCCATTCGTGATTGTGTTTTGCTTGATCGCAATAGTGGTCTTACTGGCCGAACTCAAAACCGGTAAAACCTATTTCAACGCCATTTTGTTCCATAAAAAAACGGCTTACGGATTGGCAATTTTCCTCGGGATTTATCATTTGATCCGGCTCGTTTTTTTCATCCGCTCGAATTCCTGGGATGACATCCTGCACCAATCCATCTGGAGATAAAAAGAAAAGCCCCAATTCGTTTGGGGCATTTTTGTGTTTAGTTGTTAAAATTATTCCTGTGCGGTGCCAATTTCTTCGATGGCATCGCCTGGATTTTTCGGGTCGTCTCCGTACTCGTTTTTGCCTTCCTCGCCGTTGGTGCAAGTCAGGATGAAACTGTAGATTGGGATGAACATATACCAACCGCTTTTGCCGGTGTCATGCATCCTGCGCACAGTCACTGCCCAAGACGGAACCAGCGAACCAAAAACATATATTAAAAACAGGTACATCAAAGATGGCGCTGCCATCATGCCAAATAGCAGCGCATACATGATGATGATATGGAATAACATGAACATCCAGTATTCTTTTCGTCTTGCGCGGCCTTTAAAGTCGGCGTATTTCTTAAAAACTTCAAAGTAATAATTCATCGTATTTGGTGTTGGTTGGTTAGGGTTGTTCGCCTTTTTCGGCGAGTTTGCGCTCGAGTTCGGCCTGGAATTCCTCCATGACCGGTTTCACGGTGCTTTCAGGAAGGTCGGCGATGCGGATGTACATCAATCCGTCGACGGCATTGTTGAACAGCGGATCCACGTTAAAGGCGATCACGCGTGCGTTCTGCTTGATGTATTTTTTAATCAAAACAGGCAAACGCAAGGTTCCCGGCTCAATTTCGTCGATGATTTTGTCGAATTTATTAAGGTCGGCTTCGGCTTCCTCAAACACAAAATCCTTGTCGGCATCTTTGAGTTTCACCTTATATTCCTTCTTAGGATACACGTATTGCGCCACGTAAGGATCGTAATAATGGCTTTTCATGAACTCAATCATCAGCGATTTCGAGAATTCGGTAAACTGGTTGGAGATACTCACGCCACCAATCAAAAATTTGTGCTCCGGATAACGCAAGGTCGTGTGTACAATACCTTTCCAAAGCAAAAACAACGGCATGGGTTTGAGCTGGTACTCCTTGACGATGAACGCGCGGCCCATCTCGATGGACTTGCTCATCATATCATACAATTCGGGCTCAAAGCGAAACAATTCCTGCAGATAGAAACCGTCGATTTTGTATTTTGGAAAAATCTCCGAACCCAATCCCATACGGTACGCGCCCGAAATTTGTTTGGCCTCATCGTCCCAAAGGAACATGTGGTGGTAGTATTGGTCGTATTTGTCCAGGTCGAGCGATTCGTTGGTTCCTTCACCCACTTCCCTAAAAGTTACTTCGCGCAAACGCCCGATTTCATGTAGGATGTTGGGGATTTTATGCGCTTCGGTAAAGAACACCTCATAGTTTTTGCTGTGCGTCAAACGGCAATCTTCTTTGCGCAGTCTCTCTATTTCGGCCACCATTTTTTCGTGGCTGGCCGGCGTAGCGATTTGCTTTGGGCTTCTGGGCAACTTGAGGTTGTTGAGGTTGGGCGCAGAGAGAAAGGTACTGTCGGTTTCAAAAGAATTGGCCAGCATATAGGTTTTCTTGCGCAGGAATTCTGAGTATTCCTCGAGCGTTTCGTGTTCGTTCTGCTCGCTTACAGGAATGGGTTTGCCAATGCGCACTTTGATGATTCGGTCTTTCTGCGTGAGCAATTCTGATGGCAATTTGGCCGTACGCAACGTTGGGTTAAGCTTAGAAAGGAAATAAAACAACCGGCTATTCTTGGCATGGAAATAAATCGGGATCACCGGAACTTGCGCCTTTCTAATGACTTTAATCGCGCCTTCTTCCCAATCTTTATCCACGACCAATTTCCCGTCCTGGTAGGTCGATACTTCGCCGGCAGGAAACATGCCAAGTGGTTTGCCGTCGCTCAAATGGCGCAGCGTTTCTTTAATTCCTACGACACTCGATTTGGCATCCTTCATGTTCTCGAACGGATTCACAGGCATGATGAACGGTTTCAATGGCTCGATCCTGTGCAAAAGAAAATTGGCGATGATTTTAAAATCGGGTTCCTTTTCGAGCATCAACTTTAAAAGCAAAATACCGTCAATGCCGCCCAGCGGATGGTTGGATATGGTGATGTACGCGCCGTCTTTGGGCAAACGTTTCAAATCTTCTTCGGGGATTTCAAACTTGATTTTAAGCTCGTCGAGTATGGCGTTGAGAAACTCAACATCTTTGAGATGCTTGTGCCTGTCGTACATTTTGTTGAGCGCAGAAATCTTGAGTACCTTCATCAAAAGCCAGCCAGCAAAAGTTCCGAGAACTCCGTATTTTTTTGCATTGATGGCTTTGGCAACTTCTTTGGCGGTAACTAGACCCATGTATTGTTTGTTTATTGAAGGTGAACAAAGATAGCAAAAAAGTCCATTTTTGGTAATATTTCCAAATATACTTTGGTTGGTAAATCGACATGGTTTTTTAAACAATTGGCGTTTAAAGCCGTTTATAACTCTTGAATGGTTGCTGTCGCGAGACGCCATCTTATCGCTATTTTTGGGCATGCCAATTTTATTTTGCCATGAAGATTATCTCGTACAATGTTAACGGAATCAGGGCTGCCATTTCAAAAGGGTTCATCAGTTGGTTGCAACAAGCCAACCCCGATGTGATTTGCCTTCAGGAAATCAAGGCAACGCCAGACCAGATCCCGACTCTCGATTTTGAACTCGCCGGATACCCTTATCATTTCTGGTTTCCCGCCACCAAAAAAGGCTACAGCGGCGTGGCCATTTTATCCAAGATCAAACCCAACAATGTAGTCTACGGAACCGAGATTGCACACATGGATTTCGAAGGCCGCAACATCCGCGTAGACTTCGACGATTTGTCGGTGATGAGCTTGTATTTGCCGTCAGGCACCAACTTTGAACGTCTCGACCACAAGTTCATGTACATGGATGATTTCCAGAACTACGTTAACGAACTTCGCAAAACGCATCCGAATCTTGTGATTTGCGGCGATTACAACATCTGCCACGAAGCCATAGACATCCACGATCCGGTACGCAACAAGACCGTTTCGGGGTTTTTGCCCGAAGAGCGCGCCTGGCTCAATGGCTTTATCAACACCGGTTTTATAGACAGTTTCCGCCACCTTAATAAAGACCCGCACCATTATACCTGGTGGAGTTACCGTGCCGGCGCGCGAGGCAACAACAAGGGTTGGCGCATCGATTATTGCCTGGTGAGCAACCCACTAAAGGACCGCATCAAACGCGCGGTGATTTTGCCCGAAGCCAAACATTCTGACCATTGCCCGACGATGGTAGAAATAGAGTAGCTATGAAACTCTGAATTTCAAAATTCTACATTCGTTAATCGACATTCAATATTCTAAAATAACAACGAATGATGAACAACGAATTTTGAATGTTGAAATTAGACCAAACAAGAACCCCAACTTAAAAACAAATAAAATGATCAGGAAAATTTCAGCAGCCATGCTCGTACTCGCATTGACCACGTCATGCGTATCCAAGAAAATGTACACCGAACTCGAAAACAAATTCGCCGAGCTCAAAAAAGAAAACCGCAAACTCCAAAGTGAAAGTGAGGATTGCGCCAAAGACAAAGCCGACCTTGACATGGCCTACGCCTCGCTGCGCGAAGAACTCGCCAAAACCAAAGCCGACCGCGACAAGTTCCTAGCCGATTATACCGCCACCGACAAAAACCTCAAGACGCTGCAAGCCTCGTATTCGGCACTCGAGAAAAACAGTGACGACGCGCTCAAAACCAATATGGATAAGAACCGCGAACTCCTTTCCCAGCTCGAAGCCAAGCAAAGGGCGCTGGCCGCCGAGCAGGCCAAGTTCGACAAACTCAAAGGCGATTTGCAGGCCAGTTCTGCGCGTTTGGCAGAGCTCGAGGGCTTGATGGCTGCCAAAGAAGCGAGCATGAAAAAACTAAAGGAAACCCTTTCAAAGGCGCTCAACAGCTTTGAAGGCAAAGGACTCACCGTGCAGCAAAAGAACGGCAAAGTGTACGTCTCTATGGAAAACAAATTGTTGTTCTCTTCCGGGAGCTGGGCCGTTGGTGCCGAAGGCCGTCGCGCTGTGGTCGAAGTAGGTAAAGTATTGGGCGCCAATCCCGACATCTCGGTACTCATAGAAGGCCATACCGATGACGACGCTTACGGCGGATCGGGCCCGATTGCAGACAACTGGGATTTGTCTACCAAACGAGCCACGGCAATTGTCTCCATCTTGAGCGAAAACAAAAGCATCAACAAGCAAAACCTCACCGCCGCCGGACGCAGCGAGTATGCGCCGCTCATGAGCAACACTACACCCGAGGGCAAGGCCAAGAACCGCAGGATAGAAATCATCCTGACACCTAAATTGGATGAGATTTCTAAAATGCTTAATGAATTGTAAAATTAGTTGAAAGTCAAAAGTCGAATGTAGAAAGTCACGCCACAAACGGTCGTATTACTTTTTACTTTCGACTTTCGACTTTCCAACTTTCGACTGTAATGAACTACACCACACTTCCCAATACCAACATCAAAGTCAGTGAAATCTGTCTCGGGACGATGACTTTTGGCCAACAAAATACAGAAGCCGACGCACACGAGCAACTCGATTACGCCACCCAACAAGGCGTCAACTTTATAGACACCGCAGAAATGTACCCGATTGCGGCGCGCCAGGCCACTTACGGCAGCACAGAAACGTTCATCGGGAATTGGCTTAAAAAAACAGGAAAGCGCAATGAGCTCGTGATTGCGACCAAAATCGCCGGACCCAACCGCAACATGGGTTACATCCGTGAAAAACTGGACTATTCGCGCGAGAGCATCTTGTTGTCGGTAGAGAAGAGTTTGCAGCGGCTGCAGACCGACTACATCGATTTGTATCAATTTCATTGGCCCGAGCGCAAGGTGAATTTCTTTGGGCAGCGCGGATTTAAAATCGAGGAAGATCCCTGGCAAGACAATTTCCAGGAGATATTAGAAACTTTGCAGGAACTTGTCGTGCAAGGAAAAATCCGTCACGTTGGGGTTTCTAACGAAACGCCTTGGGGATTGATGCGATTTCTGGAAGAAAGCAAGAAGCACGATCTTCCCAAAATGGTGACGATCCAAAATGCGTATTCGCTCGTGAACCGCAGTTTTGAGATCAACCTTTCTGAAGTGTGCCACCGCGAAAACGTTGGGCTGCTTGCGTATTCACCACTGGCTTTTGGTTTTTTGACGGGAAAATACCTCACGGGTTTGGCCGATGAGCACTCGCGATTGAACCAATTCCCGCAATTCACGAGATACAACTCCGAAGCGACAAAAAAGGCAACCCAAAAATACCTAGAAATCGCCAACCAATTCGGACTGACGTTAACAGATCTGGCACTCGCGTTCGTCCGGCAACAATCATTTGTAACCAGTACGATTATTGGGGCGACAAGCATGGTGCAATTGCGGCAGGACATTGCCTCGCAATCGGTAGTGTTGTCTGAAGAAATCCTTCGTGAAATCGAGGGTGTGCATCAGCAAATCGCCGACCCGGCTCCATAATCTCAAACCAGTTAATCGGACAAATAAAAAAATCATGGCTACAATGGGAGAAGATTCACCAATTATAGCCATGACCTTTAAATTTTTTTCAGACTTACTATTGCACCGTAAGCTTGGTTTGGAAGTTGGCACCCAAGCGGTCAGTCACCGTTACCAGATAAATACCGCTTTGCAAAGCACCGGTAAGGATAGGATTGGTGTCAGAGTCCAGCGATTGATTTGCCAACTGTTTGCCCGACATATCAAAAATCTTGACAGCGGCGGGGAAGTTCAGGTTTTCTGACTTTAAGAAAACTTGCGAAGTTGCCGGATTGGGAGAAAGTTGTACGCTCGCTTTTCCAAATTTTGCTACCGATAATGTAGGATCGAAAATTTTGTAAATGCTTCCGTTGCGCGTCGCTACATACATTTCACCATCCTTGTCTTCGCCCAAAGTAGTTACTGCCGACAGACCCAATCCTGAAGTCCAGGTGATGGCAGAAGAAGTTCCGGCTGCGTCGATATAACCGATTTCGGCACTGCAATAATCGGCAAAGATATACTTGTTGAGTAAGGTAGAAATCGAGCCGGTGTATACATAACCTCCGGTAACCGAACATCTTCCGCCCGTGTGGTTGTATGTCGTCACAGGATAAGTGTATGTTGTAGTGGGCACCGCGCAACCTGCCGTGTAAACATTGTTTCCCTCATAGCATTTCCAGCCGTAGTTGAGGTTGGCCGTAGCGGGATTGACCTTGTTGATTTCTTCGATAGAGCCTTGACCTACATCGGCAATCCACAAATCACCGTTGAGCCTGTTGAACGAGAATTTCCATGGGTTGCGCAAACCTACCGCCCAAATCTCATCGTTTCCGGCAACGCCCACGTAAGGATTGGTTGCAGGAATCGCATAAGTGCCCGCGACATCCACATCAATCCGGAGCATTTTACCGAGGTTTTCGTTGATGTTTTGTGCGCGATTTCCCGGATCGCCGCCGCTTCCGCCGTCACCCATACCAATATAGAGATAACCGTCGGCACCAAATCGAAGCGTACCGCCGTTGTGGTTAGAAAACGGCTGGGCAATCGTTAAAATTGTCGTACCCGTTGGATTGGCAACATTGGGATCGGCCGAAACCGTGTAGCGCGCAATTATCGTCGCGCCAGTTGCATGGGTATAGTTCACAAAGAAAATACCGTTGGAAGCGTAATTCGGGTGAAAGGCGAGGCCCAAAAGCCCTTGTTCGTCTCCACCAGAAAGCGACGAACTTGGAATGGTCAGGAAGTTCGTAGCGTTGATTGTAGCATCTGGATTCAAGATGCGGATCGCGCCGCCTTGTTGCACCACAAATAACCTTGCATCATTGGGCGGGTGTACAATTTCTACCGGACTGGTAAAGCCCGATTTGAACAGCGTAACGCCAATGGTCTGGGCATAGGCGCCCGTAAATAACAGCGAGGCTAATGCAAGTAAATTTTTTTTCATAGTATTGTTTTTTAATTAGTTAGAACGTAAAAATAACAATTTTATCGGCTAAAAAAATTACAATTTCAGGATTATACTTTGTAGGATTCTGGCAGGAATTAAAAATTAAATTCGTCGATAGACATGGCCGTAGAATCTATTTCGGCTTTTCGCTGCTCACTGCTCCTGATAAACGAGCGTGCCGTTCCGGTGATCATCACCGGCAATTGATAAAGGGTGTCATTAGGTGTAATGACGCCACGCCTAAGCATCATGTTGCGCACATTGTTGTCGCGGCTCCTGGCGTAGGGCTTGAGGTTGGCCTCAGCATTGAACTGGTACATGAACTTTCTTGGACTCGGGACAATATTGGCCAAAAACAAACATTCGTTGAGCGTGAGCTCAGACGGATACTTCTGGAAATAAAAACGCGAAGCTTCCCCAATCCCATAAATATTCGGTCCCCATTCGATGATGTTGAAATACACTTCGAGCATGCGCTCCTTGCTCACGATGCGGTTGTTCTCCATGATGTAAACCAGCAGGATTTCCTCAAGTTTTCGCGACAAAGTTTTCTCGCGGGTCAGAAAAGCGTTTTTAATCAGCTGCATGCTGATCGTACTGCCGCCGCGTGCAAATTTCTTTGTCTTGATGTTTTTCACAATCGATTGTTTGAAAGCTTCGTTGATAAAGCCTTTGTGTGAAAAAAACGATGGGTCTTCGGTGGTCAGGACGCATTTGCGCAGGTAAGGCGATATTTGGCTCAGTGGCGCGTAATCGGGATTGGCGTTGCCTACATAAATCCCGCGTTGCGGTTTGCCATCGATGATGGCGTGGTAAGTGAATTCGCCGTTGAGTTTGCTCAGGTTGGCCTCGCCGTATTTGACGATCTTTAAGTTTTCCTTGTGCAGTTGGCTATCGAAAATGACGCCGTTTGGTTTGTTTTTGTTGTAGACAAAGTGGAGTTTGTAATCGAAATTCCCGGTGGCCTCCATACCTTCGAAATGCGTGAACAATCCTTGGGGCAAGGAATTGATGAAATCCTGCGCCTTCATTTTTGGAATGCCCACCTTGAGCGTATAAATCTTGTCGGTCTCATTATTATAAGAAACGTACGGATTGAAACGGATGCTGTTGAGCTGCGCCACCGAATTGCTGTCTACCGCCACGAAATGTTCTCCAAAAAGCAATCGGTAATCAAAACGCGCGTTGCGGATGACAACGTCCTTGCTCGCGATTTTGGGATGGTTCACCGTAAAATTGGCAATCGAAGTGAATCCGTCTACGTGCAGTTCGCCGCCACTCATGTCAATATTGTCGACATTGAGCCGGATCGAATCGAAGCTCGCCTTGATGTTGTAGCGCTCATCAAAATACGGTACCTTGATTTTTCCGGTATCGATATTGAAAAACCGCAAATCGGTCTTTTTGTTGCGCGGATCGGCAAATCCTTTGATTTTCCAGCGTTGGGTGAAGGTATTGGTTTGAACCTGGATGGATGTTTCCATTTGCTTTTCGGCAAGTTGCAGTTGGTCTAGTCTGAGTGTGGCTTTTTTGCCGCGATCATCCATACGCAGCGTGAGGTTTTCGAGCCGCATGTCGGTGGGCACGAGGTTCAATGCACGATGCAGCAATCGATAGGCGGTACGGGCGTAATTGGTTTTTTCGCCGGTATCTACGGTGTCTTTCTTCTTGAGGAACGCGTCGAAATTGCGGCCATTCTCATTCCTCACCAATTGCATGAAACCGTTTTTGGCCTCGAGGCTACCCAGTTGCACATCGCCGGTGAAAAGCCGCCAGAAATTGATTCTAGCTTTAATCGATTGCACGCGAAATAAAGTATCGGCATGTTTTGGAGATAAGCAGACATCCTCAAATGCCACGCCCGACAAACCTTCGAATTGTGCCGTCTTGATGGTGAATCGGCAATCGTAATCGGTGTCCATTTTTCGTGAAATCTTGGCGATGGCTTGCTGCAAAAGGCTTTCACGGAAAACAAAAACCAGCGCGATTCCCAAAACCAGCAACGCACCAAATATTTTTGCACTGAGCAGGAGTTTCTGTTTCCGGGTTCTTTTTTTATTTTTTCTCACGAAATGGATTATTGGTGTGTGACGCGAAGCCCGATTCCGATGATGTCGGGAACGTAAGCTCCGCTAAAAGCATTTGAAATTACAATTTTATACTGACCTCGTGTTAGGTTTACGCCATTTTTTATGTTAAAATTCAAATCGCAGATGTCGAGCGCGCACTCGCCAATTTTGCGTCCGTTGGCATCAGAAATGGGAATGTCTACCTTGAAACTTTGCTTCGTGCCGTTAGGCGCCACGATTAAAAACTGCAATGGGAGATTGGCAAACGGATAGGTATAACCGTGGCTGAGTTCAAAAGTCAGGTTGTACAGGCCATCTTGTGGAACGTCGAATTCAAAGTTGCGGTAATCGTCTTTGGGCCATTTAAAATCCACGAAATTTTTGTCAAATTTATGGTAGCTCCGATCACAGGCCGTGACGGCCAAAATAACGAACAACAAAAATCCCGCTTTTCCCATCGTTAGCAATTAACCGAACAATTCGCTCGCCACATCCTCGATCTTAGAAACCAATCGGATATTGATGGCCGTTTTTTTAAGTGCGATCTTGTTGTATTTAGAAACAAAAATCGTAGAAAAGCCCAATTTTTCGGCTTCCTGTATGCGTTGGTCTACACGGTTTACCGGACGGATTTCTCCCGAGAGGCCTACTTCTCCCGCAAAACAAAAGCCTTCCTCGATTGGGATGTCTTCATTCGAAGATAAAATTGCAGCCACTACCGCCAAATCAATCGCCGGATCATCGATAGAGATGCCGCCGGTGATGTTCAAAAAGACATCTTTGGTGCCCAAGCGAAAACCAGCGCGTTTTTCGAGCACCGCCAAAATCATGTTGAGTCGTTTGGCGTTGTAACCGGTCGTGCTGCGTTGCGGCGTTCCATATACGGCCGTGCTCACGAGCGCCTGGATTTCGATCATGAGTGGCCGCATGCCCTCTAGCGTGGTGGCAATCGCGGTTCCTGAAAGCGAGGCATCTTTGTGAGAGATCAATATTTCTGACGGATTCGATACCTCACGCAAACCGCTGCCGAGCATTTCGTAAATGCCGAGTTCTGAGGTCGACCCAAATCGGTTTTTGAGCGAACGCAAAATACGGTAAACGTGATTGCGATCGCCCTCGAATTGCAGGACGGTGTCTACCATATGTTCGAGAATTTTGGGCCCGGCGATATTGCCGTCTTTGGTGATATGGCCAATCAAAATCACGGGAATGTTGGTTTCTTTGGCGAATTTAATCAGCTCGGCGGTGGTTTCGCGGATTTGTGAAATGCTGCCTGGCGAGGCTTCGATGTATTCGGTATGCAGGGTTTGGATGGAATCGATAATTAAAATCTCGGGCTCGATTTCCTGGATTTGCCTAAAGATGTTTTGGGTTTTGGTTTCGGTCAGGATGTAACAATTGTCGCTGCTCGGGTTGATGCGTTCGGCGCGCATCTTGATTTGCTTTTGGCTTTCCTCGCCCGAAACATAGAGCGTTTTGTAGGGCAGTTTGAGTGAAATCTGCAACAGCAAAGTACTTTTTCCGATTCCGGGTTCGCCGCCCAAAAGGATCAGCGATCCGGGCACAATGCCGCCGCCCAGGACGCGGTTGAGTTCACCGTCGCAGGTGTCCATCCTGACTTCATGCGCCGAATCGATTTCTCTTATTTTTAGGGGCTTGGCTGCTTTTTTGATTTCGGAAACCGGTGTTCTCCAAGCAGGTTTGTCTTCCTTTTGGATAATTTCCTCGACGATGGTATTCCACTGCTTGCAGGCGTTGCATTGGCCTTGCCATTTGGCATGTTGGCTGCCGCAATTCTGGCAAAAGAATGCCGTCTTTACTTTTGACATAAAAGGTTACTGGTTCTTGAGTTGGTCAATTTTGTCTAACATCAGGTCTTTGGTCAAATCGCCGATTTCTTCTTTTTGGTAAGCCACCTGGTAGGCCTTGAGCGCCTTTTTATTCTCGCCCATTTTTTCGTACATCATGCCCAATTGGTAGTCGGCGAGCATGGATTTTGGGTAGCTTTTGCGCGCCATATCCGATAGTTTATCGAATTCCTGATAGGCTTTGTTTTTGAGGATAGCCGCTTCTATGGCTTTAAAATCGTTGATGCGGATTGGAATTTTCATAGATAAAGCCTTCTCCATCACATCGTACTTATTGGCAAGGTAATCTACATAACCCGACGGAAGAATGGCAATTTTTTCATTGAACTCATTCATTGAAATGGGCTGGTAGGCTGCAAAAAATTGGTACAGCGCATTTGGGATGGAATGTAAAACCAGCGAATAATGCGTAGCGCCTTTAAAGTCGTCAAAGCCATAATTAAGGCTTTCTTTTTTGGCCGCCTTGATGCCTTTGTCGAGGTCGCGGATGCGTTGCTGCATCTTCCTCACGTCGCCATCGGCGGTAGATTGGTAGTAGAAAATGGGTTTGGTGATGGCGGCAAGCCTTTCGGGAATGTGAGTTTCCATGTCTTGCGCCAATCCGGGGCTCAGCGAAATGTAGCCGGTGAACAACGGATCTTCCTTGTACAGGTAGAAATTCATGAATCCTGCCGTAGTATCGTGACCGGCTATCATCTTGAACGGCGAGATGCGGTATTTTTGCTGCATATACGGAATTACACCAAGGCTGATGAATTCAAAGAATTTCTCGCCCGACTCAGCAGGCAAACCTGTGGCTTCATCTATAGCGCAGTCAATTTCGCGCTCGTTGTTTTTGTTTTGGCTGATGCCCACAATGATCACTTCGGGCAGGTCTTCCCAATAGTTGCCATAATTGAGCGCGCCTTGAAAAGGATCAAACAGGTAATCGCCGTCGAGCAACACTAAAAGCGGATATTTTTTGTCGGGATTTTTGTCGTAAGAAGCAGGCAATCCAATGGTAATTTCCCTGTTTTCCTTGAGCCGGGGAGAGGAGACCTGGGTTACGATTTTTTGAGCATGCATACCGGCCGAGCATACGAATGCCAGCAGCAAAATTATTTTTTTCATGTTGGTTTGTGGTTGGTTATTGATTGCTGTAAACAGACAAGCAAGGTAATAAATTATTTGCTTCGATTAAATACAGGCAATAATAAAAACGAAAGCACGCCGAGTAACACAACGAGTAGCATTTGCGAGGTCCAGACAATCCAGCCAAAGGCATTTCCGGCGGTTTCGGCGATGCCGTAAACGAGCAGGATTTTAGAAATCAGGAAAGGGTACGATCCAAAACCGCTGTTGGTGAAAGCGATGGCAATGCTGCCAACGACAAAGGCTGTCATCGTTGCGCCGAGAGAAATGGAGCTCGTTTCTGGAATGACAAAAAGGGTTATGTAAAACATAATGAGGTAGGAAAACCAGATGAAAATGGTGTGTAGCAAATATTCCATTTTCTTTTCCATGTGTACGATGCTCATCACGCCTTCTTTGAGCCCCGAAATTTTTTGTTTCAGAGCCAATATCCAAGGCAATTTTGAATAAAAATAAACGAGGAGCAAGCCTACGCCGACTATAGTTGCAACGCTTGCAAAGACGAGCAGTTTTTGCATCGGGATTTTATCGAGGATGAATTCTTTGACAATCCTGAACTGCATGAAAAAAGCGGCCAGCATGAAAGTAAGCAGCACGATCATGTCTACAATCCGCTCGGCGACGATGGTTCCGAAGCCTTTATCGAACGGCACATTTTCATACTTTTTGAGGATAACTGCCCGCGAGATTTCGCCCGATTTGGGCACCGATAAGTTGAGCAGGTAACAAATGTTGACCGCCATAAAATTGTTGTAAAACGAGGTTTTGTAACCCAGGTGCTCGAGCATGAATTTCCATCGGTAGGCGCGCGAGGCGTTACCCAGAAACGCGATGAAAATACCCAATACGATATAAGAGTAGTTCGCGTTCTTGAAATAACTTTTTATTTCGAGGATTTGCCCGGGCGTAAATTTCTGGTACGTATACACAATAAGGAAAACCCCAAGGAAAATGGGCAGCAGGATTGACAACCATTTGCTGATTTGCTGCTTCAAGAGAATTAGGTCAGTGAATTATCGTTCTCATTAGGAAAAACGATGGCGGGTTTGAAGGTTTTTGCTTCTTCGGTATCGACTATGCCGTAAGCGATGATGATGATGATGTCGCCTTTTTGCACTTTTCGTGCTGCTGGACCGTTGAGGGTAATCTCGCCGCTGTTGCGCGCACCTTTGATGGCGTAGGTTTCGAGGCGTTCGCCGTTGTTGATATTGACAATGGCGACCTTTTCTCCCTCGATAATATTCGAGGCTTCAAGCAATGCTTCATCAATGGTGATGCTGCCGATATAATTCAGGTCGGCGCCGGTTACTTTAACGCGGTGGATTTTAGATTTTACGACTTGGATTTGCATGGCGCAAAAGTAAATTAATTAAGTGAAATCGTATCTATCAATCTGATATTATTAACAAATACGGCGATGAAGGCGCGGTAGTTTTTGCCCGGAATTTT
>JAKQJQ010000251.1 GCA_029561105.1 Bacteroidota bacterium | reverse complement strand
GGAAACGAACTTATCGTCAACGTGACCAAGGAAAATCTGGGGTATATATTTAGGGAAATGAAAAATTATCCCAAGGCTATCGCTTATATCGGGCAAGGGATAAAGTATGAAGAGCAAAACAAACTCACGGATCGACTTTGTATTTCGTGTCTCAATATGGGTAACGTTTACCTTGAGATGAAGGACACGCTGAAGGCCATGCAGTACTACGACAAAAGCATGGCGGCTTGCAAAAAGACGGGCGATAAGAAGGCGCTTCAAAGCTTGCACAACAACATCGGCAACATCAAGGCCGGGCAGAAAAAGAATGCAGAAGCCTTGCAGTTGTACGCCGAGTCGCAGCAGGAACGGGAGCAGTTCAATTCCGACCTCGACAAGGCAAGTCTTAAAATCAATCAGGCCAAATTGTTAATCAACACCGGCAAGTACCGTGAGGCCAATCAAATGCTGCTCGATATTAAAAAGGTTTTTGAACAGCAAGAATCCCGCGGCGACCTACTTTATGTTTACAATTTGTTGGTTCCGGTGTATGCCAGGCTCAACCAGCCCGATAGTACAATCCTTTACGCCAACAAATACGCCGAGCTCAAAGAGCAACTGCTCAACGACAATGCGCTGAAACAGACCGCTGAACTTGAAGCAAAATACCAAACGGCCAAAAAAGAAAAACAACTGCTTGAAAAAGAGGCCGAGTCGCGCGCCAAAACCAACCTCATTGTGGTTATTGCGACGCTCGCCTTTTTTATTGCGCTGGTAGGCTTGCTTATCTATCGCCAACAACGGATAAAAAACCGCCAGCAGCAACAGGAATTCCAGCTCAAATCGGCAATTGCGCAGATTGAGACCCAGAACCAATTGCAGGAGCAACGGCTTGCTATTTCGCGCGATTTGCACGACAACATCGGGGCACAGCTTACTTTTATCATTTCGTCGGTAGACAATATCAAGTACGCTTTTGACATCGGCAACGCCAAACTCGACAACAAACTGCAAAGCATCAGCCATTTCACCCAAGCCACCATTGTAGAACTGCGCGATACGATCTGGGCGATGAATTCAAACGAAATCACTTTCGAAGATTTGCGTGCCCGAATCCTGAATTTTATAGAGAAGGCCAAAGATGCGCGCGAGGAAATCGATTTCAGGTTTACGATTGACGAACAACTGGGAGGCCTTAAACTGTCATCGGTTTCGGGCATGAACATCTACCGCACGATACAGGAAGCGGTGAACAATGCCATCAAATACGCCGAGGCGACTGCCATCAGCATTGCGGTAACGCTTAACGAAGACAAGATTGCCATCGACATTACAGACAATGGTATCGGGTTTGACCAGGATAAGATCGAGAAAGGTAACGGGCTTATCAATATGGAGAAACGCATCGAGGATCTCGGCGGCATTTTCAGCCTGCGCTCCGAATACAAAAAAGGAACAACCATTTTACTGCTTTTACCCAATCACGCATGATTAAACTGGCCATTATAGACGACAATACGTTCCTGCTCAAGGCCGTCAAGGAGAAACTGTCTTTTTTTGACGAATTCTCGATTAAGTTCACCGCAGTGAACGGTGTTGATCTGTTGGCCAAACTCGAGCAAAGCCACAACGTAGATTTGCTTTTGATGGATATTGAGATGCCGGGCATGAATGGCATCGAAGCGACCGAAATCGTGAAACAGAAATACCCACAAATCAAAGTCATCATGCTCACCGTGTTTGACAACGACGAGAACATCTTCAAATCAATCAAGGCCGGTGCCGACGGCTATTTGCTAAAAGAGGTCAATCCAAAGGATTTGCAACAGGGTATCCTTGACACGATGGGCGGCGGTGCAACGATGACGCCATCTATAGCACTCAAGACGCTCCGGTTGTTTAGAAATCCCATAGATTTTGATACGGTTCCCGATCCCGAAGCCGTGAAGCTCACCACACGCGAGATAGAGGTGCTTGAACAGCTCAGCAAAGGGCTAAAATACAACCTGATTGCCGACAATTTGTTCCTGTCGGTGGGTACGGTGCGCAAACACATTGAGAACATTTACACCAAATTGCAAGTGCACAATAAGTTGGAGGCGATCCAGAAAGCCAAAAACAGCAAATTGATTTAGTCGAAAGTCGAAAGTCAAAAGTCGAAAGTCAAAAGTCGAAAGTCAAAAGTCGAAAGCCGAAAGTCTAAAGAGAGAAGTCAACCCGAGGCACAGCCGAGTTGTATGGAGCGCAGCGGAATAAAAGTCGAATGGCTACTAGAGGCTGGGTTTTATGACGTTTTGGTGGGTTTGCTTGTATTGCGGTTGCAACCGGTCTAACCTTCCTCACATTTTTCTCTTCCAATTTCTAACTTTCGACTTTTCTCTTTTGACTTTCGACTAAATAGGGCAACTGACCTATTGTACCACTCCCACCATATATTGAATTTTGGATTATTAAATAATTCAAAAAACAACAATCATGAACAAGCTCAAATCAATTGGTAAAATTTTGCTATTAGCAACCGTATTCGTAGCAGCTTCCTGCAGCAGCGATGATGACAACAACAATAATGTGCCGGTGGTTCCATCCGGAAATTACTTTGTAAAAGCCAAAGTAGACGGCGCTGATTATGCCAACTCACCTTATGTGACGCCCGCCGCAACGTTAAACGCGGGTACTTTGAATATCCAAAGCAGTACTTCTACCGGGAATTCAATCCAGATTCAAATCCCGAATTATACCGGCGAAGGCACTTATCTTTCAGGCAGCAACAACCCGGCTTATGGTTATGTGAATTTCACCAGATTGGGGCCAGGTTTTGCGTTTCACGCGTACACTTCGGTGAGAGGTGCCGGCGAGGTGGTGGTTACATCGGTTACCGATACCGAGATTGAAGGCACTTTTCATGCGATTGCGCCCGAAAATGACGAGGACTCGACCGATGAGGTGCAAATTACCGAAGGTACTTTTAAGTTGAAAAAACCATAGAGGTATAGTTTTTTTAGTTTTTGGCTAAGAATACGGCTTCGTGCCGTATTTTTTCGTTGGGGATTTTTTGAATTTTAGTTTGCTGCTCAAATGGTCCTGGTTTTAACATTTGATGGGGTATTTCTGGAATGCAGTTGTTTTGGAATTTCGTAAATTGCTTTAGGGGAAGGGGTCATCGTATCCCTAATGAATATGCAAATTCCCTTTTAAGAAAATATCTTTTTTTTCTGTAAACATAACAATATACGGCTTGCTAAAGATTGGTGCAAAAGTGATGCCCGCCAAATAAAGGTTTGGAGCGCCAATTATTTCAGTCATTTCATTTAAATTTAACAGCGTCACTAAACGTCTTGGCGATGATAAGAAAAATATGTTTCGTTTTGTGTTTTGCTTTGATAGGAAACGGCAGTCGTGCACAGTCGCCGCAGCAAATCGTCGACAGCCTGAAGCAGCGGCTTAAAACCGAACGCGATTCCCGCAAACTTCCCGCAATTTATGCCGACCTTACATGGTATTACGCCAATATCTCCACCGATTCGGCCGTGGCTTACGGTAAAAAGGCTTTGGCGTTTGCTCAAAAGTCAAAGCAAAACAAAGCCATCGGGCAAGCTTACAGTGACCTCGGAGCAGTTTACCTGGCCAAGGGGAATTTTGTACTCGCCAAAAAATACTACCGGTTATCACTAGGCATTCGTACTCAATTGCATGACCGCGAAGGCATGGCTTCCAACTGGTCCAACATCGGTGGCGTATACCAGCGGCAGCAAGTACTGGATACAGCAATGATTTACTACCTCAAGGCGTTGCGTTATTATGAAAGTAAGCAGAATGAAAAATATACCGATTTTTTAAAAAATAACATCGGGGTTTTATACGAGGACATGCGCAATTACCCCAAAGCAATTGCCATTTATAAGGAAGTGGCCGATTACCGGCGCCAAACGGGTCAAGAGCTACAACTTGCCATGGCGTACAACAATCTTGGGAATGTCTGTAAAAAAACCAAAGCCTATGGCGAGGCCGAGAACTATTTCAAGCAATCGATTGTCCTAAGCAGAAAAGCCGGTGATTCGTTGATTCTGGGCAATACCTACAACAATTTGGGCAGCCTTTACAATGCCATGAAATCGGCAAAGGCGATCGCCACGCTCCAACAGGGTCAAAGAATCCTGGAACGGGTGAATTCGGATGCCGATTTGGCGCTGATCCAATTCAGTCTCGCCAAAGCCTACGCCATTCAAAAGGACTTTACCAAAGCAAAGAACACCTATCTCAAAAGCATCCGCATGATGCAGGCACTTGATGAACAGGAATACATAGCGTCGATGTACCTTGAGTTGATCCCAATCTACGCCAATCTCAACTTGCCCGAAAGCGCGTCGTATTACACAGAAAAATACAAGGAACTGCAAAACAAGAACATTGAAAATCAGGTGGCTTTTGAAACCGCCGAACTCGAAACCAAATACCAGGCAGAAAAAAAACAAAAGCTGTTACTTGAAAAAGAAGCCGAGGCGCGACAGAAAAATGCCCAGCTGCTGCTATTGGGCGTTTTTACCACGTTTGTAGGGCTTGTTGGTTGGCTGATTTACCGCCAGCAGAAGCTCAAAAATCGCCAGCTTGAACAGGAAAGCCAGCTCAAACTCGCCATCTCTAAGATTGAAACGCAAAACAAACTCCAGCAACAGCGGCTTGACATTTCACGCGATTTGCACGACAACATCGGTGCGCAGCTCACTTTTATCATATCGAGTGTAGACAATATCAAGTACGGTTTTGAGATTGAAAATCCCAACCTGAACTCGAAACTAGACCGCATCAGCAATTTTACCAAATCGACAATTGTAGAGCTGCGCGACACGATTTGGGCCATGAACTCGAGTGCGATTTTGTTTGAAGATCTAAAACTGCGCATCATGAACTTTATAGAAAAGGCAAAGAAAGCGCAGGAAAGTATCCAGTTTACATTTGAAATCGACGCCGATTTGAGCCGACTCGAACTCCCTTCAATCGTAGGGATGAATGTCTATCGCACCATACAGGAGTCAATTAACAATGCCATCAAATACGCCAATGCCAAACAGGTAGACATTACCATTAAAAGCAACGGCGACCAAATTGACATTAAAGTCTCTGATGACGGGATTGGTTTTGACATCGGCGACACCTCCACCGGAAATGGCTTGCTTAACATGAAAAAGCGTATCAGGGAAATCGGAGGTGATTTTAAACTGCAATCCCAAATCGGAGAAGGAACCACTGTTATGGCCTCGTTCCCTAAACCAAAATCGATATGAAAAAGCTCGTAATCGTAGATGACAACATCTTTTTACAGAAAACCATTCTTGAAAAATTGGCTTTTTTTGAGGATGTCAATTGCAAGTTTACCGCCAACGACGGTAAGGAATTGCTACAGAAACTCGAAGCCAACCACAACATTGACCTCGTCCTGATGGATATTGAAATGCCCGAAATGAATGGGATTGAAGCGACCCTCCAGGTGAAATCCAAATATCCACACATCAAAATCATCATGCTCACGGTTTTTGACAATGATGAGAACATCTTCAACGCGATCAAGGCTGGCGCCGATGGCTACCTGCTCAAAGATGTCAACCCAAGAGAACTCTACGACGGGATAACAGAAACACTCAACGGCGGCGCAGCGATGAATCCATCCATTGCCTTCAAGACCTTAAAATTACTGCGCAATCCCATCGATTTTGAAAACCGTATCGATCAAGAAGACATCAAGCTTACGCCGCGTGAAATCGATGTGCTCGAGCAGCTCAGCAAAGGCCTCACCTACACGGTAATCGCCGACAATTTGATTTTGTCGCCGAGTACAATCCGCCGACATATTGAAAACATCTACACCAAATTACAGGTGCACAGCAAACTCGAGGCCGTGCAGAAGGCGAGGAATAACAATTTGATTTAGTCGAAAGTCGAAAGAGAAAAGTTGAAAGGCGGAAGGGAAAAGCAGAACTACCGTTTTTTTGCAATCTATTTTCTTTTGACTTTCAACTTTTGACTTTCGACTTTTTCGTAGCTTTATAAAAAAAATAATGCTTAAAAAAATACTCATCCTCATCGTCGGCACCATTGCGACGATCTTGCTCTTCCGCTATTGCGAGTTTAAGAAAGACAGCGAATCTACCGAGTACAACACCAACCTGATCCAGCAGCAAATCGTCAACGTAGGCAAACTCGTCGTCACCGAAGGCCATTTTGCGCAAGTGCTCACCTATAAAGACCAGGACGATTATTTTGCAGGAATGTTGTCGTTCAAGAAAAAGGCGTTGCTTGTCGTGAATGCCGATGTAACCGTGTCTTACGACCTGCGCCAGGTCAAGTACGATATCGATGAAAAGAACAAGACCATCACCATCCTGAACATTCCGAAAGAAGAAATCAAGATCAGTCCCGACATCAAATTCTACGACGTAGAACAGAGCAAATTCAACGCTTTCACCGGAGAAGATTATAATAAAATCAACGCCTCGGTGCGTAAAAGCCTCGCCAAAAAAATAGATCAATCCACGCTTAAAACCAATGCGCAAAACCGGCTCGTGAGCGAACTGTCCAAAGTGCTTATCCTAACCAATTCTATGGGCTGGACCTTGAAATACGAGGGCAAAACCATCCAATCCGAATCCGACTTAAATCCAAAGCTCTAACCTTGAACAAGCCAACCGACCGCAAGACCGAAATCGTCACCGTATCCGCAAAGCTTTTCAAAGAAAAAGGTTACAGTGCGGTAACCATGCGTGACATCGCGCAGGCCATGGACATCAAGGCGGCGAGTTTGTACAACCACATCAAATCCAAGCAGGAAATCCTTGTGCTCATTATCATCGAGATTGCCGAGGAATTTACCGGAACCATCCGTGAAATTGTAATTTCCAACCAAACAGCGATACAGAAGATTGAGAAGGTTATCCAGCTTCATATCGACATCACGGTAAGAAATCCCGAAGCATTGGCCTGCCTCAACAACGACTGGATGCACCTGGCCGACAATCAACTGGCGTATTTTATCAGCATGCGCGAGGAATACGAAGAACATTTCCGCACGATTATCAAAGCAGGTATCGCAACCGGTGAGATCAAAAACCTTAATGTCGAGGTGGTGATTTTCTCTACACTTTCTACGCTACGCACGCTCTACACCTGGGATGGCAGGAAAAAAAGCCCGAATGCTGCGGTTTTGAAATCCAACATGACTGAGGTTTTACTCAATGGGATTGTTTGAATTTGAAGCATGAACCCGCTTTCCGCACTATCTTTTATGCCGAACAACGGCACAAAAGGATAGTTTGCTGCAATCGGGGCTAGGCTTACAATCTACTAAATGTTAACGGTTTACAATTTTTCAAACGTTATCGTAACATTAAAGAAATATTGTTTAAATTTGCATAGTTAACTAACAACTGTTAGTTTTAATTTAAAACATTGAAATGGCAAAGTTTCACAGCATTAAAGTGTCAGATATCTATAAGGAAACCAAGGATTGTTCGGTGGTTTCATTTGATATTCCCGAGGATTTGAAATCAGAATTCCATTACAACCAGGGTCAACACCTGACCTTAAAAGCCATGATAGACGGCAAGGAAGAACGCCGTTCCTACTCCTTGTGCTCGAGCCCAACCGAGAACAAATGGCAGGTCGCCGTCAAGAAAATCAACGGTGGGTTGTTCTCGGGCTACGTCAACGACAAAGTCAAGAAAGGCGATACGCTAGAGATTATGGCGCCCAGCGGGAAATTCTTCCGCGAAACCAATAAAGAGGTCGCCAAGAATTACATCATGTTCGCCGCAGGCAGTGGCATCACGCCCATTTTGTCTATCATCAAAACCCATCTGGCACTCGAGCCCAACAGCACTTTCCAGTTGTTTTATCTCAACCGCAGCGTCAAATCGATTATCTTTAAGGAAGAAATCGAGCTGCTCAAGAACAAATATTTCGGACGTTTCGAAATTTTCCATTTCCTGACCAAGGAACACCGCTCCATTGAGTTGTTCAACGGGCGTTTCAGCAAGGAAAAGATGGAAATCTTAACCGAGAAAATCATCGATATTCCCAAGGTCGACGAATGTTTCATCTGCGGGCCCGAAGAAATGATTTTCCTCATCCGCGACGAACTGGTCGCCGCAGGTTTATCCAAAGACAAGATTCATTTTGAATTGTTCAATACCGGCGGTTCAGAAGCCGACAAACAACGCGTGAGCAAAATCCTCGAATCCAAAGTACAAGGCACCGATGTCACTATTATAGACGGCGGCAAAGAATTCCACTTCATCATGGATGACGATTACGACAACATCCTCGATGGTGCCATCGCAGCCGGTGCCGATTTGCCATTCGCGTGCAAAGGTGGTGTTTGCAGCACTTGCCGTTGCAAGGTCATCGAAGGATCGGTAGCAATGAAAATCAATTACGCACTCGACGAAGATGAAGTCGCCAAGAATTTGGTATTGAGTTGCCAAGCCGTCCCGACTTCAGGAAAGATTGTGGTCGAGTTCGGTGTTTAGAAATTAATTAACAATGGATAATGGACAATTGACAATTAGCGCGATGCCAATAATTATCAATTATCAATTATCAATTATCAATTGAAAGCATATGTCAGAATCAGAAGTTAAAAACCTAGAGGCGATTTTTGAGCAACGCATCGCCAATGATGAAAAGATAGAGCCCAAAGATTGGATGCCCGAGAAGTATCGAAAGACACACATCCGCCAAATCTCGCAACACGCCCATTCAGAAATTGTTGGGATGCTGCCTGAGGGAAATTGGATTACCCGCGCGCCCTCGCTCCGCCGAAAAGTCGCCTTATTGGCCAAAGTGCAGGATGAAGGCGGCCACGGATTGTACTTGTACAGCGCCTGTGAAACGCTGGGAGTTTCCCGCGAGGAACTCTTTGACCAGCTCCATTCTGGCGAAGCCAAATACTCAAGCATCTTCAATTATCCCGCGATTACGTGGGCAGATATGGGTGCGATTGGATGGCTTGTAGACGGCGCGGCAATCATCAACCAGGTTGCGTTGATTTCTACCTCTTACGGTCCTTACGCCCGCGCCATGGTGCGCATCTGTAAGGAAGAAAGTTTCCATCAACGCCAAGGATTCGAAATCATGATGACGCTCGCCAATGGTACACCCGAGCAAAAAGCGATGGCTCAGGACGCACTCAACCGCTGGTGGTTTCCTTCACTCATGATGTTTGGTCCCACAGACGACCAGTCACCCAACACCGAGCAATCGGTCAAATGGAAACTCAAACGCAAGACCAATGACGAATTGCGCCAGGCATTCGTAGACCAAACCGTACCACAAGCCAACTTAATCGGGCTCACTTTCCCTGACCCCGACCTTAAATGGAATGAAGAGAAGAAAGGCTACGATTTTGGCAAACTCGACTGGGACGAATTCTGGCAGGTCGTTAAAGGACACGGCAGATGCAACAAAGAACGCATCTCAGCACGCGTCAAAGCATGGGAAGAAGGCAAATGGGTACGCGACGCCGCCATGGCTTATGCCCAAAAACAAGAATCGAAATTAGAAATTGCAATATAAACGGTCGAAAGAGAAAAGTCAAAACTCGAAAGATGGATGACTTTAAACTTTAGACTTTAGACTTTAGACTATGAAAAATTGGCCACTTTGGGAAGTATTTGTAAGAAGTAAAAACGGGCTTGAACACCGCCACTGCGGAAGCCTTCACGCGTCCGACGCCAACATGGCGCTCGAAAACGCCCGTGATGTTTACACCAGACGGATGGAAGGCGTGAGCATTTGGGTCGTTCCGTCGAGCCAGATTACGGCCTCGAATCCCGACGAAAATGCAGAATTGTTTGAACCGGCAAAAGACAAGGCTTACCGCCATCCGACTTTCTACATACTGCCCGAAGAACTCAAACACATGTAAGTAAGTGAAAAGTCGAAAGAGAAAAGTCGAAAGTCTGAACGGTAAGCGCAGCATTTCGGCTGGGAGCTTTCAACTTTTCAGTAAAATATTAACCTCGGAATTCGAGACTACAAGAGATTCCTCTTTTGACTTTCGACTTTCGACTTTCGACTAAATATGAACCACCTCGTCCAATATATTTACGGAATCGCCGACAATGCGCTCATTTTGGGTCAGCGCCTCGGCGAACTTTGCGGCCACGGCCCAAGCCTTGAAACCGACATTGCACTCACCAATATCTCGCTTGACCTTTTTGGACAAACCCGCAGCTATTATCAATACGCAGCCAAACTCAAAGGTGGCGACGCTACAGAAGATACCGTGGCTTTCTTGCGCAGCGAACGCGAATACATCAATGTTTTGCTCGTTGAACAGCCCAACACGAATTTTGCGTACTCGATTGCCAGGCAGTTTCTGTTTGATGCGTTCCACTTGCTTTTGCTCGAGGAATTGCAAAACAGCAACGACAAGACACTTGCCGCGATTGCCAAAAAAAGCATCAAGGAAGTGCGTTACCATTTGCGTTTCTCGTCCGATTGGATCAAGCGCCTCGGTGACGGAACCCCAGAAAGCCATCAAAAAATACAAGAAGCCATAGCCGATTTGTGGGTATACACCAACGAACTTTTTGAGCAAACCGACGCCGACAAAGCCATGGTTGCCCAAGGAACCGGTGCCGATGTCACACTATTGCGCGACGCGTATTACACCCAAATCAGCCAGATTTTAGAAGAAGCCACGATTGCCGTCCCCAACCCCGAATATTTTCAGAAAGGCGGCAAACAGGGCATCCACAGCGAACACATGGGCTATTTGCTCGCCGACATGCAATACATGCAGCGCGCCTACCCCAATATGAGTTGGTAAAATTTTAGGAGCTAATCCCGCTTTCCACTTCAATCTTTTCGCTTTTAAAGAAAAAGCAAAAAGGATTTACGTTGCAATCGGGGCTAAGGCATCCAACCAAAAATGAACAAAAATATCAATCTATAGCGAAGCGTCTCCAAAGCCGCAGGCGCGTCCAAAGCGAAGCGTGTCAAAAAATGACCGAAACAAAAACACATATAGACCCAAAGCTCACGGCAATCCTCCAATCGGTTTCTGATCCCGAGATTCCGGTGCTGTCCATTATGGATATGGGTGTCGTTCGTTCGGCCGAAATGCAAGACGGTATCGCGCAAGTCATCATTACGCCCACCTACAGCGGTTGTCCTGCGATGGATGTCATTGGCGACGATATCAAAAAAGCTTTCAGCGAAAAAGGAATCCCAGTCCAAGTTGAGCTGGTTTTATCACCAGCCTGGACCACCGACTGGATCACACCCGCCGGAAGACAAGCGCTCGAAAAATATGGTATTGCCGCACCGCTTGAAGCCGAAGCCGACAAGGAGGCCTTGCTCGGCGACAAGAAACTCGTGAAATGTCCGCAATGCGGATCCATGAACACCAAAATGATCAGCCAATTTGGCTCTACGGCTTGTAAGGCTTTTTTTCAATGCCAGGATTGCAAGGAACCGTTTGATTATTTTAAATGCCTTAAGTAGGGGAAAGAGGAAAGAGGAAAGAGGAAAGAGGAAAGAGGAAAGAGGAAAGAGGAAAGAGGAAAGAGAAAAGAAGAAAGAGAAAAGAGGAAAGAGAAAAGAGGAAAGAGGAAAGAGGAAAGAGGAAAGAGGAAAGAGGAAAGAGGAAAGAGAAAAGAGAAAAGAAAGTAAATAATAAGCAGTATAGATATGCGTTCGATATTACTCAAAATAGAAAACAACATCGGTTACATCACCCTCAACCGTCCGGAGGTGTTTAACAGTTTCAACCGCGAAATGGCATTGCTTATGCAGGATACACTGGATCAATGTGCCAAAGATGAGAACATCCGCGCTATTGTCATCACCGGAGCCGGAAAAGCCTTTTGCGCGGGACAAGATCTAAAAGAAGTCACCACACCCGAACTCATGCCGGGTTTCCGTAAAATACTAGAAGAGCATTACAATCCCATTATCGAGCGCATCAGAACCATCAACAAACCCATTGTGGCCGCTGTGAATGGTGTGGCTGCCGGTGCCGGAGCCAACATTGCGCTGGCCTGTGACATTGTCGTAGCCTCTGAAGCAGCCGCGTTTATCCAGGCGTTCAGCAAAATCGGGCTCGTACCCGACAGCGCCGGAACCTTCTTTTTACCAAGGCTCATTGGTTTCCAGAAAGCCTCTGCACTCATGATGCTCGGCGATAAGGTGGGTGCGCAGGAAGCCTTTAACATCGGGATGATTTACAAATTTTATCCGGTAGCTTTTTTCGAGGAAGAAGTAGAGAAGCTTGCGCTCACACTGGCAAAGATGCCCACACACGCCATCGCACTCACCAAGCAGTTACTCAACAAATCAATGATCAACAACCTTCAGGAGCAACTCGCCATGGAATCCGATTTGCAGATTGACGCGAGCGGCTCACACGATTACCAGGAAGGCGTCAATGCCTTTATGGAAAAAAGAGCACCCGAATTTAAAGGAAATTAAATAGTCAAAAGTCGAAAGTCGAAAGTCGAAAGTTGAAAGTCGAAAGTTGAAAGTCGAAAAGAAAAGTCTAGTAATCTACAGCGCAGCGTGTCCAAAGCCGCAAGCGTGTCTAAAGTAAAGCCAGTCTAAATGAATGTAGCAGTAATCGGATCGGGAACCATGGGAAGCGGCATCGCACAAGTTGCGGCCACTGCCGGTTGCGCCGTTAAAATATACGACACCAACTTTGAGGCGATTGCCAAAAGCCGTGACGCTTTAGGAAAAACCTTGATGATGCTGCTCGAAAAAGGGAAAATCGATGGGGCCGAGAAAGAGCGTATTTCGAATCACATTTCATACGTGAACACACTCGAGGATTTGTACGATGCCGATTTGGTCATTGAGGCCATCATCGAAAATCTCGAAATCAAAAGGAAATTGTTTGCCGAACTCGAAGAAGTCGTTTCGGCCAACACCATACTCGCCTCGAATACTTCCTCTTTATCGATTGCCTCGATAGCCGCTTCATGCAAAAAATCAGACCGCGTTATCGGGATCCATTTTTTCAATCCCGCGCCGTTGATGCAACTTGTTGAGGTTATTGCGGCCGTGCAGACCAGCACTAAGATTTTAGACAAAACCGTCCGCATCATTTCTGATTGGAAGAAAGTTGTGGCCGTTGCCAAAGACACACCTGGTTTTATCGTCAACCGCGTTGCGCGTCCGTTCTACGGCGAAGGCCTACGCATTTACGAAGAAGGCAAAGCCGATTTCGCAACCATTGATTGGGCAATGAAAACCTTCGGGCAATTCAGGATGGGACCGTTTGAACTTATGGATTTCATTGGGCACGACGTCAATTATACCGTGACCGAAACCGTCTTTACCTCGTTTTATTTCGACACGAGGTACAAACCGTCTTTCACACAAAAAAGACTAACTGAAGCCGGATTTCTAGGCAAAAAAACCGGCCGCGGATTTTACGATTATTCGGTCCCAATGCCACAACCGAAACAAGACGATACTTTAGGGCAATACATTTTCGACCGCATTTTGGTGATGCTTATCAACGAAGCTGCCGACGCCTTGTTCCTTAATATCGCCTCGGCCAAGGACATTGACAACGCCATGACCAAAGGCGTCAATTATCCAAAGGGATTGTTGGCCTGGGCCGATGAAAAAGGCATCGACTGGTGCGTATCAGCATTAGACAATTTGTACAATGAATACCACGAAGACCGATACCGCTGTAGTCCAATCCTTAGAAAAATGAATGCCCAAAATCAAACTTTTTTCTGATGGAAGGAAACAGACTACCATACAAGATGTTGTCACTCGACCCGTTCAGCCAATGGCTTGGCATCGAAATTCTGGAGTGCGAAGTCGGTCGGTGTAAAGTCGGCATGACCGTACGTCCTGAAATGCTCAACAGTATGGGCAAAGCGCACGGCGGTATCACCTATTCACTGGCTGATACTGCGTTTGGGTTTTCGGCCAATACCAACGGACGCCACGCGGTGTCTATCGACACTTCGATCAACCACATTGAAGCACTCGAAGTGGGCGATTACATTACCGCCCAGGCCACGCTCGAAAGCCTCAAAAATAAAGTCGGTTTTTACATTATCGAGATCAAGAAAGAAAATACACTTGTAGCGTTGTTCAAAGGCGTGATCTATAGAACAGCCAAAGAGTGGGAAGACAATTAACAATTGATAATTAACAATTGATAGCGCCAAACGGAACCATTGTCAATTGTCAATTATCCATTATCAATAAAAAATGGAAAGTTACATCATAGACGGCGTGAGAACGCCAATCGGGAATTACCAGGGAACTTTAGCCGCCGTTCGTGCAGACGATCTCGGTGCGCTCGTAATCAAAACCATTACAGAAAGACACCCCGAAATCCCCCAGGAAGCGTATGACGACGTAATCATTGGTTGCGCAAACCAAGCCGGAGAAGACAACCGCAACGTGGCGCGCATGTCGTTATTGCTTGCCGGTTTGCCGCAAACGGTCCCCGGAGAAACCGTCAATCGCTTGTGTAGTTCGGGTCTGTCGGCAGTCATCCATGCCCATCGCGCGATTAAGGCCGGAGACGGCGACGTGTTTATTGCAGGCGGTGTCGAGAACATGACGCGCGGGCCACTCGTGGTATCCAAACCATCAGCCGCTTATGGAACCGACTTTAAAATGTACGATTCGAGTTTCGGATGGCGATTCATCAACCCAAAAATGCAGCAAATGTACGGCGTGGATGCGATGGGCGAAACAGCCGAGAACCTCGTCGACCAATACCAGATCTCGCGCGAAGATCAGGACAAATTCGCGATGAACAGCCAAATGAAAGCGGCAAAAGCTACCGAATCCGGCCGACTCGCAAAGGAAATTGTCGCAGTCGAGATTCCGCAGCGCAAAGGCGACCCGCTTGTTTTTGCCAAAGACGAATTCGTAAAACCCAATACTTCAATGGAAGGTTTATCGAAACTGCGCGGCGCGTTTAGGAAAGACGGCAGCGTGACGGCAGGGAATTCCTCTGGACTTAATGACGGCGCGGCAGCAGTAATCGTCGCTTCATCGTCGGCGGTAGAAAAATACAATTTGAAACCTTTGGCGCGAATCGTCAGTTCGGCGGTTGTTGGTGTCGAACCACGAATCATGGGAATCGGTCCGGTGGAGGCGACCAAAAAAGCACTCACCAAAGCCAACCTGACTTTAGACCAAATCGATATCATCGAACTCAATGAGGCGTTTGCGGCGCAAAGTATCGCGTGCATCCGCGCTTTGGGATTAAAGGATGATGATGCGAGAATCAACCCCAACGGTGGCGCGATTGCCATCGGCCATCCGCTGGGCGTAACCGGAGCCAGGATTGCTTACTCAGCGGCGCTTGAATTGCAATTGACCGGAAAGCAATATGCGCTGGTAACCATGTGCATTGGCGTAGGCCAAGGTTATGCGATGATCATCGAGCGCGTTTAATAAATAAAAAAGGCAGGCAGCTTTAGGGAAACTGCAATGCATGATAATAAAAATGCGAAACCGGCGGTTCACTCGGCCACTTCGCAGTAAAATAAAAGGTATGAGCAAACTACAAAATTATGTCAACGGCCATTGGACCGAAGGCACCGGCACCGGCGTTCCGTTATTCGATTCGGTCACCGGCGAGATCATTACGCACGCCTCAACCGAGGGCTTGGATTTTGAACAAATCCTGCATTATGCGCGCACCAAAGGCGGCGAGAAACTGCGTAAGATGACGTTCCAGGAACGCGGCAACATGATCAAGAAACTCGCGCTGTATCTCACCAAACGCAAAGAACAATTCTACGAACTCAGTTACCGCACCGGTGCTACGCGCATCGATTCCTGGATCGATATCGAGGGCGGATTCGGGAATTTGTTCGCCAATGCGTCCCTGAGAAAATTGTTCCCCAACCAACCCTACGACGTAGAAGGCGACCCTATCGATTTGTCGCGTGGCGGAAGGTTCATGGCGCACCACATTTTGGTTCCCAAACCCGGAGTTGCCGTTCACATCAATGCGTTCAATTTCCCGATTTGGGGGATGCTTGAAAAATGCGCAGTCAACTGGATGGCGGGAATGCCGGCGGTAGTAAAACCTGCAACTTCCACTTCGTATTTGACCGAGGCAGTGGTCAAAGAAATCATCGCCTCGGGCATTTTACCCGAAGGCGCGCTGCAGCTCATCTGCGGATCGGCCAATGAAATGCTCAATTTCGTGGAGTCTCAGGATGTGGTTACATTTACGGGTTCGGCCGATACCGGAAGAAAACTCAAGTCGCATCCTAAAATTATCAGCGAGTCGGTGCCATTCAATATGGAGGCCGATTCGCTGAACTGCTCTATCTTGGGCGAAGATGCCGTTCCGGGAACACCTGAATTCGATTTGTTCGTCAACGCAGTACGCTCTGAAATGACCGTCAAATGCGGACAGAAATGTACGGCGATCCGCAGAATCATCGTTCCCGAGACATTGGTAGAAGACGTACAGATTGCCCTTGGAAAAGCCTTAGACAAAGTGACTATCGGCGACCCACGACTCAAAGAAGTCCGGATGGGTGCTCTTGTAAGCAACGATCAAGTCGAAGAAGTCAAGATGCGCACCCGAGAAATCGCCAAAACCGCTTCGATAGTTTATGGCGATTATGATAAAATCGACACGGTCGGTGCCGACACTACAAAAGGCGCGTTTATCAGCCCGATGGTCTTACGCGAAGACCAGCCGTTTAAAAATACCCTCGTGCATGAAACCGAAGCTTTTGGCCCTGTGGCGACGATCATGCCATATAAAAACATTGACGAAGCAGTTAGCCTCGCCAAAATGGGCAAGGGCTCACTCGTTTCATCGATCGTTACCAACTCTGACAAAATCGCCAAAGATTATGTCATTAACGCGGCTTCGCACCACGGACGGATCCTGGTTTTGAACCGCGAAAACGCCAAACAAAGTACCGGTCACGGTTCGCCATTGCCGCAATTGGTACACGGTGGCCCCGGACGCGCAGGCGGTGGCGAGGAAATGGGTGGCGTACGTGGCATCAAGCATTATATGCAACGTTGCGCGATACAAGGTTCACCCACGACACTCACCGAAATTACAGGAATCTACCAACCCAACTCGGCTTATAAAGAAGCGCCCGAACATCCGTTTAAATATTACTGGGATGACATCGAACCGGGCATGTCTTTAAAGACGCACAAACGCACGGTGACCGATACCGACATCATCAATTTCGCCAACCTTACCTGGGATCATTTCTATGCGCATACCGATATCACTTCGCTCAAAGGCAGCATTTTTGAAAAGCGTACCGCGCACGGTTATTTCATCTTAGCCGCAGCAGCAGGGCTTTTCGTGTGGCCCAATAAAGGTCCGGTTGCCGCGAATTACGGGCTTGAAGAATGCCGTTTCCTGCGTCCGATTTACCACAACGACACCATGTATGTGCGACTCACGTGCAAACAAAAAATAGAACGCGACCACGCCGGAGAGCAAATGCCATCGGGTATCGTGAAATGGTTTGTGGAAGTTTTCGACCAGAATGATGAGTTGACCGCTGTGGCTACCATCCTTACGATGGTTCAGAAGAAGTCGCCGTTCATTGAAATCAATCGCGACAACGTGAACCATTACTTGGCCAAATTAACTGTCAACCACAAAGCCAATTGGGGAACGATGACGCCGCAGCATATGGTAGAACACATGGAAGAGCAATTCCGCTATGCAATGGCGCAAAAAGGTGAATTCGACATTGCGACACCAGAAGAGCATTTGCCCAAATACCGCGAAACGGTGTTCAACCACAACCCGTTCCCAAAAGAGCACAAGCATCCACTGATGAAGAATGGCGAAAACGAAGCCTTGCAATATCCCGATCTGGAAACCGCCAAGCAGAAACTCCTCGAAGCCTACGACGCTTATGAGCAGTATTTCAAGGAGAATCCCGACGCGCGTACCAAAAATGTCGTGTTTGGCATGATGGATAAATTTGAGTGGGATTTACTCGGTATCAAACATTTTAACCACCATTTCAAGCAATTTGGAATTTTAGAATAGAAGAAAGACCGCTGCGCTGCAAGAGCCAAGACCACTGCGTTGCAAGAATGAATAAATAAGATTAGAAGATTAAGGTTGAAAGCCACGCGGAACTTCCGACAACCGACAACCGACAACCAACAACCAAATGGAAGCATACGTAAAACAAACCATACAAAACAACATCGCCACGATCGCGTTTTTTCATCCTGAGCAGAATTCATTGCCGGGAACCATTCTCGCACAATTGGCGCAAACCATTACCGACGCTGGGAAAAATCCCGAAGTTAAAGTCATCATTTTAAAAAGCGGCGGCGACAGAACTTTTTGTGCCGGAGCGAGTTTCAAGGAGCTCATCACGATCAATGACGCGGCCACCGGAAAAGTGTTTTTCTCAGGCTTTGCCAATGTGATTAACGCGATGCGCCAATGCCCAAAATTCATCATTGGCCGTATTCAGGGCAAAACCGTAGGCGGCGGCGTGGGGATTGCAGCGGCCACCGATTATTGCATGGCGACAAAATTTGCAGCAATCAAGCTCAGCGAACTCAATGTGGGCATCGGGCCGTTTGTGGTTTCACCTGCCATTGAACGCAAGATGGGCATATCGGCGATGTCACAGATTGCCATAGACGCCAATAATTTTTACGAAGCCGAATGGGCGAGGAGTAAAGGTTTATTCGCCGAAGTATTTGAAAGTATCGAAGAAATGGATGCCAAAGTCGAATCGTTTGCCCAACATTTGTGCACCTACAATCCCGAAGCCATGCAGGAAATGAAAAAAATATTCTGGAAAGGCACCGACGATTGGAACGAATTACTGGCAGAACGCGCGGCCATCAGCGGAAGATTGGTGCTCAGCGATTTCACGAAGAAAACATTAGAAAAGTTTAAATAGAGAAAAGACCGCTACGCTGCAAGAAGCAAGATCGCTTCGCTGCAAGATGTAGCAGAATGAAGAAAATGGTAGATTGTGATCTATCTTTCCTCTTTCAGCATAGCGGTCTTTCCTCTTTTCTCTCAAAATTATGATATACGAATTCAAAGGTTTCATCCCCGTCATCCACGAAAGCAGTTTCATACATCCGCAAGCTGCCGTTACCGGTAATGTGATTATCGGCAAGGACGTCTACGTGGGTCCTGGTGCAGCGATTCGCGGCGATTGGGGTGAGATTGTAATCGAAGACGGTTGCAACATTCAGGAAAACTGTACCATACACATGTTTCCCGGAAAAAGCATTACATTAAAAGCGGGCGCGCACATAGGGCACGGTGCCATTATACACGGAGCCAACATCGGGCGCAATTGCTTGGTTGGCATGAACGCCGTGATTATGGACGATTGCGAAATCGGCGATGAATGCATCGTTGGCGCATTGGCGTTTGTCAAAGCCGAAACGCACATTCCCGACAGAAGGATGGTTGTAGGAAATCCGGCGGTAATCATCAAAACCGTTTCCGACGAAATGATTGCCTGGAAAACCAAAGGCACTGAATTGTACCAAAAATTGCCATCGGAATTATACGAGACCTTAAAAGCTGTCGAGCCATTACGCGAAATTCCCGCAAACAGACCGACGCAAGAAGCTTTTTATAAAACATTAGAAGAATTTAGAAACAAGCAATAAGCTTTAAGCAATAAGCTTTAAGCGATATACGAATAAACAATAGTAAGTTGGCTTGCGCCTTATGGCTTATAGCTTATAGCTTACAGCTTACAGCAAATGATTACAGAATTCAAAATGCCCAAAATGGGCGAAAGCATCACCGAAGCAACCATCATCAACTGGCTCAAAAAGGTCGGCGATACGGTCGTGGCCGAAGAAACCATCGTAGAAGTCGCGACCGATAAAGTTGACAATGACGTGCCGAGCCCGGTTTCTGGAGTGATTACCGAGATTAGGTTTGGCAAAGACGATATCGTCAAAGTGGGTGAAATCCTGGCTTTGATTGAAGCCGATAGTCAAGTGTCGAAAGTCGAAAGTCAAGCGAGCGCGCAACCCACTGCAACAGGTCAAACGTCAGACGTCAAGCGTCAAACGACCGACAACCGACAACCGGCAACCGACAACCGGCAATCAAAAAGCAACCCTGACGCTTTCTTGTCGCCACTGATTATTTCCATTGCACAAAAGGAAAACCTCTCAATCGAAGAAGTGCAAAGCATTCCCGGTTCTGGCGCCGACGGACGCATCCAAAAAAGTGATGTTTTCAATTACCTAAAGAACAGGAAGTATCCGATTACGAGCCGCCCGACAACCGACACCCGACAACCGACAACCACTTACCCAAAACCCATAATCCAATACACCGAAGGCAAAGACCGCATCGTAGAGATGGATCGTATGCGAAAGATGATCGCTGATCACATGGTGTACTCCAAACAAACTTCGCCGCACGTGACTTCTTATATTGAAGTGGATGTAACGAATTTGGTCGAATGGAGAAACAAAAATAAAGACGCCTTTGCCGCAAAACACAACCAAAAGCTAACCTTTACGCCGATTTTTGTCGATGCAGTAGCCAAAGCGATAGCCGATTTCCCGATGATCAATGTATCGGTGGATGGCAAGAACATCATCGTGCACAAAGACATTAATGTTGGTATGGCGACGGCACTTCCGAGCGGCAACCTGATTGTTCCCGTGGTCAAAAACGCAAATGAAAAAAACTTGCTCGAACTCGCCACGACCGTAAACCATCTCGCCGAAAGTTCGCGCAACAATAAGTTAAAACCCGATGAGGTTCAAGGCTCAACCTTTACAATCTCGAATGTTGGGACGTTTGGCAGTTTGATGGGAACGCCCATCATCAGCCAACCCGAGGTCGCGATTTTGGCGCTCGGCATTATCAAGAAAAGACCCGAAGTCATCACCACAGAGAAAGGTGACGAGATTGCCATCAGGAGTATGATGTATTTGTCGCTTTCGTTTGACCACCGCGTAGTCGACGGCTTTTTGGGCGGCTCATTCCTGCGCAAAGTCGGCGATTACTTAGAACAATTTGACAACTCAACCACCTTATAAATTACAACTTATGTTACCACAGATTAAAGAAACCATCAGCCACAGCTCAAGACAGAAGAACATAGACCTGAATACCAGCGTCATGGGAACGGTTTTTACCGACCATATGTTTATTTGCGATTACGAAAAAGGCCAATGGAACAACCCAAGAATCGAACCGTTGCAAACCATTGCCACGCATCCGGCAGCGATGGCGTTGCATTACGGCCAGGCCATTTTTGAAGGCTTGAAAGCGACTTTGGGCAAGGACGATACGCCATTATTGTTCCGCCCCGAAGAGAATGCGAAACGTTTGAATTTCAGTGCCGATCGTATGGGAATGCCTGCATTTCCAGAAGATTTATTCGTAGAAGGATTGAAACGATTCGTCGCGATTGAAAAAGACTGGATCCCGACAGCCGATGGCACTGCCTTGTACCTGCGCCCGTTTATGTATGCCGATGAGGCATTCATAGGCATGCGCGCCGCGACCAAATACAAGTTCATCATTTTTGCCTCGCCAAGCGGACCATTTTTTTCAAAGCCGATCAAGCTTTGGGCAGAAACCCAATACATCCGTGCTGCCAACGGCGGAACCGGAGAAGCCAAAGCGGCCGGAAATTACGCCGCAGCCATACGCCCTACCGAAATGGCCAAAGCCAAAGGTTACGATCAGGTGTTGTGGCTCGACGCGCGCGAATTTGAATACGTTTGCGAAGTGGGAACCATGAACATTTTCTTCAAGATTGC
>JAKQJQ010000227.1 GCA_029561105.1 Bacteroidota bacterium | reverse complement strand
GAAAAAGCGTAAAACGCAATGAGAAAATTGGCGGCGAAGGGCGTGGGAGTCGAGCCTTTTTAGGCGAGCGGCTTAGCCCGTAGCCCAATTTTCGAAGTAGCTTTTAGCTTTTTATTCGGAGGCCATTGATTTTTTGTTTCTTTTGTATCAAGACAAAAGAAAGGTTTTGTTTCTTTTTTCAAAAGAAATAGCCCCGATTGCAGCGGCATCCTTTTGTTCCGCTTCTTTAGCGGACAAAAGATATAGCGGAAAGCGGGATCAGCTTCAAAAAAACAAAATTCTTTTTGTAAATTTGGACAACAAATTCACCACCATGCTCAAGCAATTCCTCAACCTCAAACTCTCGCAAAAACTCTCTCCGCAGCAAATCCAGCTCATGAAACTGATCCAGTTGCCCACGCAGGCTTTTGAGCAGCGTCTTAAGGAAGAGATGAATGAAAATCCGGCGCTCGAAGGCGGCAATGAAGAGGAAGAGTACGAAAAGGATGAGTTTGAAAACGACGAAGAATACGACGATTTTGACGACAATGAAACCATCGAAGCCGACGAAATCAACATCGACGAATACCTGAGCAACGACGAAACGCCCGACTACAAACTTCAAAGCAACAATTACAGTGATGAGGAACAGCGCGAATCGCCGCTTGCTTCGCCGGTGAGTTTTCACCAGGATTTGATCAACCAGCTCAACACTTTTATCCTCACCGATAGCGAACGCGAAATTGCCGAATTCCTTGTGGGCAGTATAGATGATATGGGTTACATCCGCCGCAGCATCGCCGATATTGTAGACGATATGGCTTTCACGCAAGGCATTTACACCGATGAGAAAACCGTCGAGCGGATTTTGCACATCATCCATGAACTCGAGCCTTCTGGTGTGGGTGCGCGCGATTTGCAGGAGTGTTTGCTGTTGCAGCTCAAACACAAAACCCCGACCGAATATGTGGATTTGGCCACCGATATCATCGAGAACCAATTCGATGCCTTTACCAAAAAACATTACGACAAACTCCAACAGAAATACGGCGTGTCGAGCGACCAGCTCAAAAAAGCCATTCACGAGATTGAGAAACTCAACCCCAAACCAGGCGGTTCGGCAGCGGGAACGCGCATCACCGAGAATGTGGTACCCGATTTTGCTATCCGTATCAATGAAGGCGAACTCGAACTCACACTCAACGGTCGCAATGCACCCACACTGCATGTATCGCGCGACTACAAGGAAATGCTGCAGACTTATAAGGATTCACGCGACAAATCTTCGCAACAAAAGGATGCGGTGCAATTCATCAAGCAAAAGCTGGACTCGGCCAAATGGTTTATTGATGCCATCAAACAACGCCAGGAAACCCTAATGGTCACGATGAACGCGATCATGCATTACCAAAAAGACTATTTCCTTGAAGGCGACGAGACCAAATTGCGCCCGATGATTCTCAAAGACATCGCAGACCAGGTTGGGCTTGACATTTCGACGATTTCTCGCGTGGCCAACAGTAAATATGTTGAAACGCCTTATGGCACCAAGCTTATCAAGGAGTTTTTCTCGGAAGCGATGAAGAATGATCAGGGCGACGATGTCTCTACACTCGAAATCAAGAAAATCCTGCAGGATATTATTGAAGAGGAAGACAAGCACAAACCGCTGCCAGACGACCAATTGGCCGAAATGCTTAAGGACAAAGGCTACCCGATTGCCCGACGCACGATTGCCAAATACCGCGAACAGCTTGACATTCCCGTGGCGCGGATGCGTAAAAAAATGTAATTATCTTTTCAGGGTGAAATGCCCTTTGTAATTTTTGCCATTGCTGCGCGAAACCACAAACCAGTAGTCGTTAGATGGAAGTGCTTTCTCGTTGTAGGTACCGTCCCAGCCCAAGTCTCTACCAAAAAAGGAAGTAATCAATTTGCCATAGCGATCGAAAATCGAAATTTTCATATTCGGGTCGGTGGTTGAACCGATGATATTCCAGAAATCATGATAACCATCTGCATTTGGCGTGAAATATTTTGGATACATGAGCAGATAGGCGTCTTTTACCACTACGCCACAATCGGATTTGTCGCGCACGTAGATTTGGTATTCTCCCATAGGAAGATGGCCAAAGTACGGCTGGTCGCCATAGTGGATGCCATCTAACGAAAACTCAAAGTTGCCTTGTGCCTGTATTGTTATCGAGTTATTGTCATAGGTCCACTCTTCAATACCAAACTGATAGTCAAATAGAAAACTCTCGTGATCATTGACCATATCCACCCAAAAACTGCCCGTTTCAAAACAATGGCTCGTAGTGTTTTCGACGCGGACGAAAATTTCCTCGTGCAAGGTTGTCGTTTGATGTGGATTCTGCAATGCATGGGTTGCGTTAACCGCATCCAGATACGAAGGGTAAAAACTTACACTTACATTGGTTTGATTGCCCCGGATGATTGCAAGCTGCTGTTCAAACGAAACCGGCTCGGGTGCTGTTTGGGTTGAATAGCAAACCAACATATCGGCTGGATCATGGTAAACCGGATTTGGATTGACGCTAAGGCTAAAATCAAAATGAGCATAGCAACCCGTAAGATTGTTGGTCACGCGGACAAAAACTGTTTTCTGGTTTCCGGCAACCGTGACTTGGTTGGGCAACGGATTAACGCTGTTCACACTGTCTGCGAGGCTGTCATGGAAAGTAACTGTGAGGTTGGTTTGACTACCAACAATCGCTGCTTCGGTGGCCCGGATATCAAAATCTGAAGCCTGCGGATCGGTGTCACAATGCGAAATCTGCAAAGGATTGGT
>JAKQJQ010000222.1 GCA_029561105.1 Bacteroidota bacterium | reverse complement strand
GCGGGGGATGGTCCTGTGACAGATATTACACCGCGCTCGAATTGAAGATTTCGCAGTTTGAGCGGCAAAAAAAACGCAACAAATGACAACTGAGGAATTTATAGCAATCCTAAATGCGCGGACCGCACTTTTGAACGACCCTAACCTTCGCGAAAGGCTGGCACTTATTGCAGCAAATCAAGTAAGTGTGGATGTTAAACGCCGTGTTTTTCAAAAAGGAATTGCGCAAGATGGCCTAGAAATTGGTAAATATTCAAGCACATCCGCTTACTTTCCTATAAATAAGCCGGGGCTTCCTTCAATAAATCCACTAGGCAAGAATAGGAGAAAGCCAGGACAAAAACAGAACAAAACTTTTTATGCAAAAGACGGGTATTCGCAATATCGGAAGCGGGTTGGAAGGCAAAACAATCGCGTTGACCTCAATCTTACGGGATCGACGGCACTTGCTGTTGGGGTTGGACAAGTTGACAATAGGTTGCCAGCATTCGGCATAAAAAACGCTGATGCTGTGAAAATAATTGATGGAAATGAGCAAAGATTCAAGGCAAATATAATCACACCTTCAAAATCTGAAGTAGAAGCAGCAAGAGAAGCAGTAAGAGAAGAACTGAGATTTATTTTTGGTATTCCAAAATAGGCAAATTACCTTTGCACTGCCTGACTGTTGAAATTATTGTTTGATAAATGTGGCCCGTCCGAACGAGAACCGGACGGGCTTTTTTGTTTCAGTGCGAATGCGTATGTTTGCACTGCCAAGTTTCATAATTGTACATCGTTTAGCGTCCGTTTAGCGTAAGGCTGGACGGGCGTTTTTGTTTTTGGCAGGGCTTTTGCGCAAAAAAAACGGGCAATAATAGTACCTTTGGGTTATGGCAGAAACACTCATTCAGGAACGGTATCAGTTCGACTTCGACCCGGGCGGGGCGATTTCAGAACTTGACAAGCTGGCCAGGCGGCTTGATGTGTTGCGCGGTTCAATCAGTGCCGCAAAGGAATCTGGGGCCTCATTTGAGAAACAACAGGCCGAACTTACGGCCACTGAGCAAAAGTTTCTGTCAATCCTCAATCAAGAGGTAAACACATACGACGGCATAAACGCCAAACGCCGCATCCTGGCAGCCACCCTTGGCAACATGACAAAGGGCACGGCTGCCTATTCTGCCCGCCTAAAAGAAGTACAGGAACTACAGCGACGCGAACTAAACACCACGGAGGGCCTAAACGCCCGTCGAAAGGAACTAAGGGCAGAAACCGAAAAACTAGAAAAGGGCACCCGCGAATATGCGCGGGCCATGCGGGAACTTACCGCGCTCGAATCAAGGGCCGCAAAGGGGGCCGCCGAAACCGCAAAGGCAAGTGGGGGTTTTGCCACCGCACTTCGCGGCGGCCTTGCATCCATAGGCGTTGTTTTCGGTATTCAGGAAGCATTGAGGTTGGGCCGGGAAGCCCTGACCGCGTCCGCCGAAAAGCAGCAGCAGAAAAACGCGTTATTGGTTGCGCTCGACAACCAGGTAGAGGTACAGGAAAGGCTGCTTGCACAAGCCGATGACCTGGAGGCACGCACTTTGGTAGATGACGATGATATAATCGCGCTGGACCGCTACCTGGCCAGCCTTGGGTTTACCGAAAAACAAATCCGGTTGATGAACGAGGCAAGTGTGCAGCTTGCCGCCGTCACCGGGAAATCGGTACGTGGCGCTACCGACCTGCTCATTGCCGCGCAAAGCGGTCAGGTTCGAGGCCTTGCCAAACTGATACCAGAGGTAAAACGCCTCTCAAAAGAGCAACTTGCAGCCGGGGTCGCAACCGACCTGGTTGCAAAGAAGTTCGCAGGATCCGCAGAGGCATTGACCACGGGCATAGTTGGGGCACAAAACAAACTCAAAGACCTCTCCGAAGGATTCAAAGAGGGTTTGGGCGATGCTATCACCGAAGGGCTCGCAAAGAACTTCGCCGTTTTCTCAAAACTATCATCCGAAGGGGCCGAAACATTCTTTAGCCGGATTTTGGCCGCTGCCAAGAAAACCATTACGGACATTGTTGCACTGCCAGCTACCGCGATTGCGGGCATAAAAGCGATAATCGCAGGTGCAGAGGCCGCATTTGATTTTGTTGGCAACCGAATTGATATTCTGTTCCTTGAAACGGAACAAAAGTACTTGGCAGCAAAAAGGCTCTTGAGGCTATCGGATGAAGAAGATTTAAACAGGTTGCAGGAAATTTCCAGCCGCATCCTAGAGGCTCAGATACGAAATGCGGGAGGTTTTGCCACCAATGTGAGCATTGCCGCCCGTACCGCATACGATGAAGCTTTGGAGGGTTTTGAAGACTTTTCAAAGGCGCTCAAGAAAGAAGGCGAAGATGCAGACCGCCAACCGTTCCTGCCCAACGTTCCAAAAAAGGCAAAGATTGTAAAGGATTCTTTGCAAGACCTCGAGAATCAACTATCTAAGTTACGGGAAACCGTAAACAACTCGGTTGTTGCAACCGATAAAGCCGCATTGGAGCCCATACTTTTGGAAATACAGCGGCTCGAAAAGCGAATCGAAGCTGCCAAAAAACTGCAAGAAAGCCTAATCCCAAAGCAAGTAGAAATAGAGTTCCTTGCAACCGCCAACGTACAGGGCGAATTTTTAAAGGCCGAAATCGAGAAAGCGAAAATCGAGGAACAGGCAATCCGGCAAAATGCAGCCGTTCGCCTTCGCGCTATTCAGGAAGCGCAAAACCTAGAGTTGCAGGCCGCCGGCACAACAGCCGAACAAAAGACCGCAATCGAAGAGCGATACCAGCTAGAGCGAGAACGCCTAGCAATAGATACCGACCGACGTATCGCCACCAATGCGCTACAACAAAAGAGCCTGGAACTGGCAGAACTGGAAAGAACATCCAAGCCGGGCCAAAACCTTGAGGGTATCGCAAAGCTGAAGGCAGACATTGCGGAACTGCAAGCACAGTTGGCCGTCCTGCAAGGCAAGTCAATCGAAATCGATGTAAATATTCCCCCATCAGCAAAGGACAAGCTGAAGGCTGATATTGAGGAAATCGCCAACTCGATCGTTGATTTGGCCCAAAACATAATCGGGGCAATCGATAGCGTGTTCGCCGCACAACAGGCAAGGGCAGACAAGGCGGTTGATTTCCAAAAGAGCAAACTAGATGAGGCGCTCGCCAACAGCGAAGATTTCACAGCTGAGCAAATCCGGTTGGAGCGTGACCGCCTCGACAAACTGCAAAAACAACAGGAACAGGCGGCACAGCGCGCAAAGGCAGCACAGATAGCACAGGTAATTGCCAATACGGTGATTGCGGTGGCAAAAGCAGCCGGGCAAACAGGTGTTGCCGCCCCAATAGCAATCATTTCCACCCTGGCAGCAATCGCAGCGGGCATAGGCTCCGCCGTGGCATTGAGCCAAAATGCCTTTTACGAGGGAACGGACTACGTTCAACTAGGCAAAAACCCGAAAGGCAAGGACACCGTGCCCGCAATGCTCCACGAGGGCGAAGCCGTTCTACAATCCGATGTCAACAAAGCCTACCACCCAACGGTTAAGGCAATGAGGCGTTGGGGGATTGCACCCGAAGTGCTAAACGATTTTGTCGAAAGTGCGCGCGGAGGTTCACAGTTCGTACCACGTGGCCGCTCACACCTTCCAAGTTCTCAAGAGGGCATGGTATTTGGTGTTGGTAGTGGAGCGGGGGCAAACAACTTCTATTTCCAGGCCAAGCTGGGAAAGTTGGAGCAAGAAAGCGAAACCCAAACCGAAATACTGAAATCCATCGCGGCCAACACAAAGCAGCAAATCACACGAACACGAATAGCAGCGCCTAAAAGCAGGCCGCACAGGTTTGTTTAGGCTTTGCAATCACACAATCACACAAAATGGTCAATGGTGAAGAAAGTAAGCAAAAAAAGCCCCGTAAAACCAACCTATTCATAAGCAAGGAACATCGCGACAAAGTAGCACGGCAGATATGCGATGCGTTTGTGGATGGGGCATTGGTAGTTGATGCATGCAAGGCAAGTGGAATTACTCACAAAACGTTCTGCGCATGGCGGGTAAAGCATAAGGAGCTACAAGCGATGTTTGAGGAAGCGCAGGAAAGCCGCACGATGCTCGACCGCGAACGGCTAAGGTATCGGGCACTGAGCGCACTTGAAAGGAAGTTGGAGCCGGAAACGTTCACAAGGACCGTAAGGGAGGGAACTGTGAGTGCGGACGGCAAAATGAAAGTAACCAAGGTGACGGTATTTGAGGAAATACACCCGGCAGACTTCAGGGCAATCAAAGAGGTGCTTATCACATTTGACCCTGAGTTTAAAAAGGACGAAGGTGTTACACATTTGCACGTTACCTTTGACGATGAATTGAAGCCGCAAAAACTCAAAGAGGGCGGTGAAACAGAGCAAAGTCAAAACGAATCCTAAAATGAAGTACATCTACCTGGCAGGCACGGTTATTATCTGGTCCATCGGTATTGCTTTTCTTTCGATGGTTTTGAAAGAAGCTATGGCGTTTGGCTTTATCAATCATTCACCCGACGGAACGCCAACCGGAATCCTAAATGCTGAGTATCCACAGTGGTTTTACGTTGGAATCGGCGTTTCTGTTGGTTTGATGTTCGTAAGTGCGGCGGTTACCAAAAGACAGTTTAAAAAATGAACGGATTTCGCAAGGTATCAGACAGCTTTATCGCGGCACTTGTCGCCCAATGCCCGACATTTGAAGGGGTTGGTATCGCTGTACCTACAAGCGGAAACAAGTTCATTTTGGTGCATGATGGAAGGGCCGGGGGAGATTTCCCGCGCGTATCGATTGATGACAGAAAAGGGGAGTTTTTCTACATTCGCCTAAAAGGCGACATTGAGGAAAGCAAGGTGATTGGCCGTGGTTCGTGTTCAAACGATAACCGAATCACCGCAAAATGCAAATTGGTAATGCAGTCAGAATGCCTTGACCCTATGCAGCTTGTCGAACACTTTTTACCGGGGCTTAGGGCATTCAAATCAAAAACCATCACACCTTCCCTCACAGGTGCAACCGCTTCCCCAAAATCTTACAACCTGGATTTTGCCGCAATCGCAAAGAGCGAGGTTGCGGATGAAGAAAAAGACGGGACCACCGGATGGGATGGCGCCCACTACCTTGCCAGTATCGACTTTGAATTGACATATATCGTTGACTGTTCACAAAACTGTGATTGCTAATGGCTTGTTGTGACAACCTATGCGAACCTGCATACAACGCAGGATGTTTTGAGCCTTGCGGCGTTTTGTTATTGCCGACGCTCGCGACTTCAACGGGGGACTATACCCTTGAGGTTGGGTTTAACGGTCAAAAATTGACCATAACCGATGGGCAAACCAATGGCCAACCAATCAGCTTTGTTTTGGATGGCGTAAACGAGGCTTTCACATTTGTAGGGCAGGTTTTCGATGAAGCCGGAGATTTGGTTCAAATCGAGACAAAGGATTACATCAAATTCAAAACCACAAAAGCATACGCCCTGGGATGAACCTGCTACCAATCAAATACAAACAGCCAACCGATTCGAGCGATGCCAGGTGCGCACTTTACGCCCTGGCAAACCTATTTGATGACCACGGGTTTTTGTTTTTTACGAACGTTGGGGAAAGCACCGGGCACAACCGGGAAGTTGAGATACTTATCAAATATTCGCAGATTGCCCCCGTATTTGAAAGAATCAAGGTAAGGACAATTTACCCCCACGCAATCACCCCGCCCGAAATCCAAATCCACTACTGCGAAGACTTCAATATTTGCACAGAGGCCGGAAAGTACATTCCCGTATTGGTTGACATTGCATCAAACGAGGCAAATGTTTACCACACGGTTTTGGTCCTTTGGGGCGATGTTGATTGCATCGTAATTGACAGCAAGAAAGACTTTCCAGAACCGATGGGGCACACTACCCTATTTGAGCGGGCAAAAGTCCACGGTTTCAGGATTTTAACTGGCAGCGAACCCGACAAGCATGGCGACATTTCTATGGTCCTGCTTTCGCCGTCCGACCTGCCCCACATCTTTGGAAAATGAGCGTACCACAATGTTTGATCGACCGCATAGGTATCGAGCCGTGCGAAGGCGAAAGCACTGCAAGCCGACTGATAACCGAGCTGCCAGGCCTTAGCATTGCCAGCATTGCCAGTGCCATGCCAGCGGAAAAGTGGCTATCCGCACGGAGCGCAGCCGAAAGCCTCATTCCAATCGGGGTACGCCGTACGCTAACCAAACTCAAAGCCCTGCTTTCGGCCCGTGGCATGAACCTGCTTACAAAGGTTGACGAAGGGGAGTTTTGTGTGTTTGGCACACAGGCACAAAGCGGCTTGGTCCCGGGCGAAGGTGGCATCTTTATTCAGAAAAACCGATTCCTTCAACCTCAGTCATTGCCTATCCGGGTGAATTGGGTTGCGCTAAAAAGCCCAAACAACACCACTGGAATTGATATTGAAATCAAAACGGAGGGCAATGTTGTCCTTTGGAGCGCAACGGTAGCCAACCTGCCAGCGGATACGGAATATCAAGTGCCGGTAAACCAGGATTTCTACCAAGAGAAAATAAAGGTGGTTATCAACGGTAGCCAAATGCAGGGCTACTATGGAGACTGCACCACGGGCACTGCGTGTTGTGGCGAACAGCCCTTTTCGCATTCCAGCACCGTACTTCGCAGCGCATTCCAGGTGAACGCAATCGAGGGAGGTGTAATTTCCGGCTGGAAGTCCCCCGGTGTAAAGGTTTCCATCGAAACACCTTGCAGCGATTCTATTTTCTGCCAGTACGGCGAACAGTTGGAAGATGCCATGCTGTATTTTTCGGGCGTTGCGTTCCTGCAAGAATGGAAGGCAAGCACACGGCTGAACGCATGGTCATTGAAAAAGGATTGGGTAGATGAAAAGCTGATTGAGTGGGAACAATTGGGCGATGAAGCCCTGCACCTTCAGGTAGACAACCTTTGCGAAGACCTGCGCACCTGTCTACCGCGTTGCTTCAAACAGCGCAATCCGGTGGCATTCATGCCAGCGCATCCTTAGTCACAAATCACACACAAATATGGTAAAGTTTGCAATCACACAAATCGGGGAGGTGCTTGAAAGGCTCCACCATTCCGAAATCGATTTCAGGATCACAAGCGTATGGCCCAACGTTGGCTTTGATATGGGCGGCGATTCGATTGGAACGGCACGAACCGAAATAGGCAGCAATATTTCTGCAATCCGTGAAACGGTCAATCAAATCGCATTTGAGGCCGCAAAAAAGTACGACGAAAGCGATTTTGCAAAATGGTACAAAGAATTTCCAGACAGCGAAAACAACACCGCATCATGAAGCCAGTTGAATTTCCAGGCTTCAATGTGACCCTGGCAAAAGACCAACCGCAATACCGTCCGTTACCCGTATTTATGGGAAAGGATGGGCTTGTGGTTTCATGTTGGAAGCTAACATGGAAAGAAAGGCTACGGGTTTTGTTTCGGGGCTGTTTTTATATCCAGACTTTGACGTTTGGAACGCCATTGCAGCCACTTTTGCCGTCGGTTCAAAACCCCCTAAAAGAAGAAATCCCAAACTCTGAATGAGTGAGGGATTTCTCTTTGTTGCGGTGACAGGACTTGAACCTGCGACCTCTAGATCATGAGCCTAGCTAGCTACCAACTGCTACACACCGCGCCACAAAACTAAGACAGATTTTAGAATGCCAAAAGTTATTTTAAACGGAACGTCTTTTTCTGATACCGACAAACAGATTGCCGGGTTGGAAGCATTGACAATCACCCTGCGCCGAGAAGACGGCACGGGCATTGCGGCGTTCTCGTTTAGTGGCGAACTGACATTCTACGGTGATGCTTACACCATCATAAAAACCCAGATCATAGCATCTTCAACGCCCCACCTGGTAAAGGTTCCAATCACAATCTATGCCGACGAATGCCCGGACGTTCCGTTCTACGGATATGTAGAGGGCCAAAGTGTTGAATGGTGCGAAATAAACACGGACGGCAACCCATGCAGCGCAAAGGCCCAGCTGATTGACGGCTCCGAAATGGCCGAAAAAATGGCGTGTGTGAAAAACACGATCATTTGGGCGCGAAAAGAAAAGTTTGGCACTTCCACGGTTTCTGCCGGCGAAGACACTGCCCGGCAAAGCAGGTATCTAACCTACTGCCTAGAGGTTCGACCACGGGCATTGCAAGAGTTTATGATGCTGTTTTTTTTGATAACCCAGACGGTTTTTGGCCCCCTGGTTTTCATCATTGCGGCAATCGTTGGGGTTATAAACCTGATAATCACAGCGGTAAACACAATCCCTTTACTGCCCAATATCCCACTGATTGATTTTGATGGGAACGATGACACCGGGCCGTTTGCGGAGTTCACGAACCTGCTGAGGCTCCTAAACGATTTTGTGGTAGGGTGCGGGGCAAAGCACAAAGCCCCGTTCATACATTCCTACGTTCAAAACGTGTGCGACATTTGCGGGCTTTCGCTACAAAGCAGCATGCTTGCCCCCGGAGGCGTGTACCATAACCTAATGAGGCTCGACGCTACGCAATACGCCACGCCGCGGGGGGCAAGTGTTGGGCAAATCGAACAATCCTACCGAGACAACGCCCCAAACCTCAATGGAGGGCAGTTGTTGGATGAAATGCGCAATAACCTCAATTGGGATTGGTGGATTGACGGCACGGTGTTGAATATCGAACCAAAAGGCGAGGTTGAGGGGCTTGTATGGGTAAAACAGGGAGACGGCACTGTGATAAAATCGTTTTGCCTTGGAACCACAGACGAAACCGTAAAGGCTTATGGTGTGTATGAATACAGCCAAGACGCTGCCGACAATGCAAGCAACGAGGTACGGAGCGATTGGGGAGCGGTCATTGACTGGAACAGCCCACCAAACGATGTCCAGCGCGGTGCATTGCAGCGAACGCTACCCTATTCGGCGGCATTGTTCCGGTCAGATAACCAGGGTGACAGCACCTTGCCGATTGACAAGGATTTTTACCAATTCGTTTTCCCAAATTTGGAGCAATGGAAAAACGTCCTTATACTGTCAAAGGCCGTATCTTCGCAACCGAAACTGCTACTTTGGGACGGGCTTTCAAGCCAAGACAATGCCCGCGTAGCACGCTTCAAGGTTGGCGATTTGTGGGATTACAACGTTGGGATGTGGCTACGCGAAAACCACCCATCCGTTACCCAAACGCTTTACGAAACATCATTCCAAAAAACAGATGACCCTAGGGGAAACGATGTGAGGATCCGGAATTTCACGATGGAGATTTGCATAAGCTGCGAACACCTGCAAACCGCACGGGAAGCAATGTTTGTAGAGGCTCAAGTGCAAGGGGTTGAGCGCCGGGGCAAGATTGAGCAAATCACATTAAACCTTGGTCAAATGACCGCAACCATAACCGGAAAGATATAATGCCGTACCGCTACAATTCGATTGTACTAAACCGCCGCAACATCGATGAAGATGGCAATGCGCTGCTTTCATCTGGCACGTCGGTATGGGGCACATTGGGTGCGTACATCGAAATACCGTTTACGGTAACTGCCAGCGGCACGGGTGCAGATTTGAAACCGGAAACCGTGTTTGACAGGATGTTTTCTTTCCGGTGGAAATTCTACACGCAGGAAGGCTCGGCACCGCCCGCTTTTTCCCAAAACGGGTTTAGGTTGAAAACAGGGCTTGCAATCGCAGCGGCCCAACCGATGGAGTTTTTTAGTTCAAACGGAACGATTGCGGAGACAAACCAAAATTTCAGTGCAACGCTCCAGGTACTTAGTTCCACCCAAATCTCGATTGTTTTTCGGTTCTATTGCACGAGTGAGGACCCGAACTTTGCCCCATATTCAATCAATAACCTAAACCGCCTGCTTGCCAGCCGAAACCTTGGCAACCACATGGAACTTGAGCCTGGCGGGCAGTTTGAATTGGGCGTTACGGGTGTTTCTATTGTCACACTGGTTTCAGACGGCCCTATCACCGTCCCGCCGTCCGCCCCATACATCACCGTTACCCGTGGCACCACGGCAACCAATAAAGAGTATTACACCACACTTCAAATGAAGTGGCCAGGGCGTAACCGTGGGAATACGGCCTACGAACTATACCTTGATGAATTTGATGTCAAAAACCTGAATGGGGATATTTTGGCAGCAAAAACCCATAAGGACACGGCACTACCACACCAAGCGAGATACGATGACAATTTCACAGTCACGGCTTCCAGTCTGTCCAGCTTTGAAGACAACATTTTTCGCTTCAATTTCAATTTAGATTCAGGATTGTTCACTGCAACAACCGTGCGGGTCTTTTTGCTTAGGACTGATAAAATCACCAATTCAGCTCAGTTCTTAATCGATTACGATGCAAGCATTGCAATTATTCCAGCATCTGACACCACGCAGGACCAGATTTCAGGGGCAATCTATGCGCCCGCGTCGTTCACGAACGGAGCGGATTACGAGGTGAGTTTTCGCGTACCTGGTTCATCCCTCCAATTTGGTGGAACATACCGTGCGATTGCGATAATGTATGGCACTGCGGTAAATGAAATCTACTGTGGGATTTCGCACGAACTAACTGCAAACGACCATCCGAACCTTTACCCAAAGGCAGACATTTTCTTTGCAGACTATTTCGAGGAAAGTGTTTTGCGGCCCGGATTGGCTGCATACCACAGCGCATACCGTGCCCGGATTTCGGTTGACAAAACCAGCCTCGCCCCCGCGTTCGCTTACTACGGATTGACGGGCGATTTTTCCAGTGTTCAATACATCCGTGGCGATGTGGTAAGCCCCGGAACAGAAAGCCCCGACAATTTCACGCCCGAAAGCGGCACACAGCCTTTTTTATGGGTAAGAAGTTCGGGGCTGCTACGTGGGCAGGATTTGGTAGATACCTCAACCGTGCTTGGTGGAGCGTTCACGGGCTTCATCGATGAACAGTGGCTGCCTTATGCCGACCAATCGGTTGGCGATTACTACGCCTCGATACAATGGGAGATTGGCGTTGAAAGCTATGCGCCAAATGGTGAGTTTTACCTACTAAAGTGCCAATACCGTCAAAATATAGTTGCGAGGCGTTGGGAAAACGAGGCTGGGCAACCTACGCCTCCGGCATTCACGCTCGAAATGTCGCTTTTCAGAACGGACGAAACCACACCGATACTTCCCGGCACGGAGCGTTTTTGCGGGCAAAGACAAATCATTGCCCTTGTGGAAAAATCGAACGCCCTGGCAGGTGGTGGATTGGATGCCTACTGCATACCCGAAACATATTCGGAAACGAATACGGCGGGCGACACGGTGAACGGGGCAATAAAGCAACGCCGTGGGGCTTTCCTTGGACTTCTTCCAGCATCTACAAATCCGCAAATAGATGCCTATGATGCTGAGTTTTCAGATAACGTTGTGATGGGAAGCACGATAGACGATGCGGGCATATTGCTTGATTTGGCAGGGCTAAACCAATCGCAGCGCCATTGGTTGGTTGCACTTGCCCGCCCGATTTACCCAAACGGCATTCCATTTCTTGCCACGGCTGCCGATGTTGACATGGTGCGCGACGGCTCCAATATGACAACCGTCACAGCGGATTTCACGGCATGGCGGGCCGCGTTTGAGGCTTTGCTCACAGGGGCAAGCACGGTGTACAATTTCAGGATAAACAATTTCGTGACCCAAAACTTTGCAGGGGTTACGGCGGGCGGTTCTGGCAACCCATCGACCGACCCGGATATTTGCGAAGTTATCATAGACCACAAAAAAAGCCCCATCAAGGTGATTGAGGTGGTTTACGAGATAGACGGTACCATGACCGCAACGGGGCACGATGTGCGTTTTATGGTGCGCAAACAGTTCACACTTCCAACCTCAGCGGGTTCGATTTCCGGGACTATTGTTCAGGCGGATTGGATGGCCGTGGATTTTGATTTTTAAGGCCATGCCAGTAAAAACCTATCAACACCCGTTTGGGTATGGCGATGAAAGCCCGGTGATACTGGATTTCAAAACCTATGCGGTTCGCCGGCGGCTACCGATGTGGCGCGTATGTGCCGACCCAAAGCCGCCGTTCATCCTGTTTGGTGAAACAAACTGGAACTGCACCAAGTGCGAAGGACAACCGCCGTTCAAACTTCCCGTACTTACGAGCGATTCGTTACAGTTCCAATTCCAGTTCGATGACAGCGTGAACACCGACCCTATGCAACCGGAATTTGGTTGGCTTGAAAGCACAACGCCGGATGGGGAGTGGTATATGTCCGCAAGGATTCTCGACTGTGAATGCAACGGGGTTGCCGATATGGTTTTTGTAGACCAGTTCGCAAGTGATTGGGGCGTTGCATGGGATGCGGATGGCGGTTCTTTCCAGTGGATAAACTTCGACCTCAGTCTTTTCCCCACGGAACTTTGCTGCTTTTACCTTCAGGTAGAGCAATTCGTTTTCAACCCAGACATTGGCCTTCCTGTTGTTGACCAGATAATCACAGCCGGGCCGTACTACCGTGCCGACATTGGGGCGTGTGGGCTTTGTGAAGATAACACGGTGTTGATTTCCGGCACCTGGAAGAAAAAAGATTGTTGGGGCCGTAGGTATGACCTGGAATTTGGGGCTTCGCAAACCACTTTCATTGATTCGGTACGACTTTTGGGGGATGTAATATACCTTGGCAGCGAAAGCGAGGATATTTACGATGGTGAGGTATTGGTAAAGTCTAGACAGCGCGAAAAGTACCGCGTCGAACTTGGTGGGGTTCCACCGCTTATCGCACAATGGCTTGGCACCTTGTTTGCGTCAAACGACACGCTAACGATTGGGGACTACCAAATCGACCGATCAAAGGGAGACACGGTTGGGGCGGTAAACAAGTCGCTCAACGATGTTCAAATGTTCCACACGTCGGTAGAGTTCTCTATTGTTTGCGAAATTGTGAACTTTGGTTGCAATTGATTATTTTTGCACTTGATTAGCCCATTAGGGCGCACATAAGCCGGGGGCGGTGAAAACCCAAACATTCTTTCTTTTCTTTTGCCCGGCGGGGCGGAAACGCGAAATGAACTCACATTTCAACTTTTCGCTCGTTATGAAATTCACTATTTTCAGATTCCGTATAAATGGCTCCGATGGGGGCTGCGCATCCTGCCCGGATGCAGCCTCGGCACCCGCCGTACCACCCGCACTTACCGGCACGAAGATGGTTTTGCCCTCTGGTATTGCCGGATGGGTTGCGCTCCGCTCCGACGAATCATTCGTAAACATAAGCCTTCAGGCAGAATGGGAAGCCTACATTGCAGACGGCACGATGGTTGTCCGTATGGACGGTTGCCGTGTGCGAGGCTCAAAGCCTGACAGCACGACCGTAACCCGCCGCCGTGGGGCTTGCTCAGTGGAAGAAGTTGTAAAGCGCAACCAGGTTTGGGAGGTAATTGATACCGGAAACGATGACGATTACACCATGCACGACCTGTACGCCTACTTCCTTGAAAACTATAAGTGCTTCAAATTCGGCCTTATCACTTGCGACTACCGTCTGTATGGCTTTGATGGTGCATTGAACGCGGGCAACCTCATGACCGCTGTTTCGTTTTTTGTGGATGACAATATCCTGGAAACCAACGAAGATGATGCGATCATCAAAATGACCATCACAACCGAAAAGTCGGGGCTTGTAAAGCCACGTCTCATCCCATTCCTTCCAAACCTCACTGGCCTTATCAACTAAGCCCCAATGAATTTCAACGAACTCAAAGACTTCCTTCGCGATAGCGACAATATGATCGGTTCACCACTTCCATCAATGGAGGTGGTGAACGTGCGTTGGAAGGTTGAGCGCGATGAACTTCAAAGGCACTACCAGGGGGAGCCGCCCGACGCGATAAAAGAGGCTTTCCCCAATGAGGAAGGGTTGGTACTTGACTATCGCCTAAAGATTTTTCAAAGCCCCACCCGTGGGCCATTACTCAAAGCCGTGGACGAGATTTGGCGGATGTTTTCAACCAGCCGCCAATCAGTCTCGGTTTCAAACGATGGGTTTCGCAGGTGGCTCGAATCTCCCAATTGGGATGGTATGGGCCTAATCGATTGGGTGATGCGCGTGGCATACGCTTCGCGAGTGATTGACCCTAATGGATACCTCGCCCTGCTTCCAAGTGGTGCGGGGCTTAAAAATTCGGGGCAAAGGGTTGATGTTCAAACACAGGTTGTAAGTTCAAAAAACATCAAATTTGAGCGAAACGACCTACTTGCCTGGACAACCGGAAAGACACCTATTTTGGGCACGGGCGAAACATTGCACCTGCTTACCGATGAAGTGTACGCGGTGCAAAAATTGACCGAAAAAGGACAGGTTCTTTCGCTTGTTTATGCCCACAACATCGGTCGTTTGCCAGCGATAAAACTTGGTGGGACTACCGTTATCGAAATCGAGAAAGACCAACCAAAAAGCCGCCAAATATCTGATTTCAGTCACGCGCTTGCAGCGATGAACAAACTTTCGGTCATTGAAAGCCAAGCCGAAAGCGTTACCCTTGCCACTTGTTTTCCCCACCGTTTCATCGATGGGGTTCCGTGCGTAACCTGCAATGGAAATGGCATAGAACTAAAGGCCGGTCCGGACGGTGTTCAAACGCAGTCAACTTGCCACACCTGTCACGGTGCAAAGTATGTGTTCCCATCAAGCCCCCTTCTTGGTTATTTCCTTCGCCCAACCCCGCCAGGCGTGACACCCGAAGAGCGGGAAGCGATGGCGAACAGAAAGCCAATCGAGTTTGCAGGGCCGGATATTTCAACGATTCAGCACCTTTCCGAGCGGCGAGACAAGCTGAAAACAGAACTTGACGAAAACCTGAATATCCAAAAAGCGCAAAGTTTTGCGCAAAGCGGTGTTTCAAAGGAAAAAGACCGTGAGGGTATGTATATCCAAATCGGCAAAATCGCACAGTATTGGTTCAATGTGATGATAAAAGGAGTCTTGGATATTTCCCAATCATACTTTGAACCAAACGAGACCATGCGCGGCACAATTACGGTGGTTGCGCCAGTTTCGTTTGATATTAAGGATGAAAGCGACCTGCTCAGCGAATTTGTGACCCTTTACGAAAAAGCCCCGCTTATCCTCCGATACGCGGCGTTTTCTGATTACATCAAAAAAAGGTTCGCAAACGATTCGACGCTTGCACGTGCCGCAAATTTGGCCGTTATGTACGCTCCGCTATCGATTGCTAACGAAACCGAAAAGCGTGGGCGCCCTCAAACCGAAATCGTAAAGGCCACCTACGCAATGCCGTACCTGCTTCAAATCGCAAAGGAAACCAATGGGTTTACGGGCGGGGGCAACAATGACCCGCTTAGCGATGAAAAGGTACTTGAAATGCTGGCAGCCAAAATAGCGCCCGAACTTGACGCTGCAAAACCAATTGCAGCGTCACTTGCAGACGGCATCCTAAACGCGAACTGATGTTTAGGCTTGAGGAAATAATAGACGAAAGCATGGCAAAGCTGCTTGAGGCCATAAGGGCGAACGAGCCCAAGGTATTCGAGCGGATTTTGGAATTTATAGGCCGGATGGACAGCCGTAGCGGTCAATTTTTGTCGAACCTGTCAAACGAGCGTACACTTGCCCTGTTTGAACAGTATGTGCAGGGTGTTTTGGATGATTTGGGCATAAACAAAGAGGTTTCAGAGTTTGTAAAAACATTCGATGATGCCTCAAAATACACGCTTGGCCTGCAAAAAACCATAAACGGTATAACCGTGCCCGCAAACGATATTTTGAAGCGATGGCGGCAATATTCGGTAAGCACAACGGTTGAAAACATGGTTGGCAACGGCCTAAGTTCAACCTACTCAAAGGACATTGAAAAGATTTTGGGCGATGCTGTGTTTGGGGGCGGTTCGCTCAGCGACGTGTACAAAAATATCCGGGAATACGCACTGACAACGGACAAAAGGCAGGGTGGGTTGCTCACACATTTTCAGCAGGTAAGCCGGGATTCGGTAGGGCAGTACACCGGGGGCATAAACCGGATCGTGGCCAAGCAATACAACCTGGATGCGCTTGAATATGTGGGCAGTTTGGTAAAGGACAGTCGAAAGCAATGTGAGCGGTGGGTTGGGATGGAAACGCTGCTTATCAAAGACCTTGAGAAAGAAATCCGATGGGCCGAAAACAACGGCTCAGGTTTGATACCAGGAACAAACCCTGACAACTTTATCATAAACCGTGGGGGGTACAATTGCAGGCACGAGGCAATACCCACACGCTCAAAAAAATAGGCCATGTCAAAAAAAGGAAAAGCCGCAAAGCCCGCGCAAAACAAAGATACAAACGAGATTGGGCTACCAGTCGAAACTGTCGAATCTTTGCCACTTGAGCAAACGCCACAAACCGACCCTATGCAGGCGGCAAAGGACGCGCTACTGCAAGAAGTCGAGGCCATAGCACAGGGCAAGGACCCGGCTTTGGTCGTTTGGCGGTTCAACAAAAAGAACGGTACGCAGGTGGGAAGCAGCCTAAAGTTCTACCTGGACTGCAAGATGCACGAAATAGAAAACCCGGAAAGCCCGTGCGACTTTTCAAGCCCTTCAGGGCCGCCAACGGCACCAAGTTCTATGCCGGCGGCACGCGGGGCAAACACCCCTGCAAGGCAGCCAAAGAAGTGCCCAACCTGTAATTGATTTAAGTAAGCATACAATCACACACTGCAATCACAATATCATGCAAATTAACTGGCAATTGATGCGCTTTCGTGCGCACGGAGAAACCCCACCAACAGCCGCCGACCCTTCAAAGGTTGCGGCAAACGCAACGCAACTACTCACCCGGTTCGGGTATTCAACAGAGGAAATTGCGGCACTTGGCGCAGCCGATGAAGCCAAACTTGGCGAACTGTTCACCGCTCGAAACACGGCCCTTGAAACCGATATTTTAGGTCGTAAAGGGAAAGAAATTGCTTCAAAGGCCAACTTTGAGGGCATGAAACACGCCTACACGGAGGCCGAAAAACGCCAAATCGCCCGTGCTGCATCCCTTGGAATAGAAATCAAGGAAGAAGACCTTGCGACATTTGACCAAAAAGAGCGTTTGGAGGGTATTTTGGACATTATCCACGGAAAACTAAAGGTTTCAAACCCAAATGCTGGCGATGCCGAAAAAGAACTTCAAAGAAAGCTGGAATCGTTCCAAAAAAGCGATGCCGAAAAGGACAAGGCTTTGAGGGCAGCACTGAAAAAACTTGAGGAAACGGAGAAATCCATCCCAACCATCAAAGAGCAAATCCAAGCGGAATACTTTGCGGAAAGGGCATGGGAAAGTTTGGCGCTCAATGCAAAAACGGTTGAAACACTCAGTATCTCAGACCCAAACGCATTAAAATCGATGGTTATTGGTGCGATGGCCATGAAAGGCCACAGGTTCACCGCCGAAAAAGGTACCGACGGCTTCAAATTGCAGGTGGTCGACCGCGAAGGCAACTATGTGCAAATGACCGGGGCCGCTGGAAACCACAGCCCGGAAACCTACATCAACGAAATCTACGCGCCCATCGTGAAAAAGTCCAACGCCGGGCAAAATGGGGGCGGTGGTTTCGATTTCAATTTTGGCGGTGACGGGGCAACCAAACTTTCAGGTACCGGAAACGCGGCCATTCAAAAAATGATTGACCAGGCAAAAGCGGCAAACCAGTAGTTTTTGGCCGTATATTTGCAGGAATAAAAGCCCAAAGGAACCAATCAGTTTAGGGAGTAGGCAGCCCGGAAAGATGCCAACATTTTGCGCAGCACCGAAAGCGCGGAACATTCGGCAACTTCCACTTACTACTCACCTTTACGATGAAAAAAACGCAGCCATTCAAGGCGCGGGTTAATGGCGATTTCCTGCCAGACCCAATCCTTTGCAGCGCATACATGGTGCAACGTGCCGCCGAAATGGAGGCTCAGGGACGTATGCGCCTTTCGGCCAACACGGGATTCCTACGTTGGCTTATCTCCCCCGCAAACACATCTCGCGGGTTGTTCGATGCTTCAGCGATTGAGGCGAAACTAAACAACCCCGATGGCCAAAAAATCCTGGTCCGCCGTCGTTTCCGGCCCATCAAAACCGTAAAGGCTTTGACGGGAAATGCGCGTAACTACTGCGCACCCATAACCGGCGCGGCCAATCCTTTCAAAGAGGATGTGGTGAACCTCGGTTTCGACTATTCCGAAATCCTCATGAAGTTCAACGAGAGCGACCTTCGCTTGGCAGGTATGGGTTCGCCCATCTCCGAAGCGCAGGCAGAGGTTTTCGCCCGCGAACTTATCGCGTTTGAAAACACCTTTGGGGCACTCGTAATGAAGCGCATCCTAGCCGGCGACCTCGTTGGTAATTTCAAGGACGGTGACACGGTGAAAGACCTCCCACTTTACCTTGCAAACGGCATGGCCGTAAACCCAACGGGCAACGTGCTTATGCACCAATGGATGTCAGAGGTTGGCCTTTCCGATATGCCGCTGTTGGTAGGTGGTTCCCTTGTGAACGCCTATGCAAAAGTTCGCCAAACCGCATCTGCAAACCTTGCAGGTTTTAACCCCGCACTTGCGGATGAGGTTGAAACCATTTACGATTTGTCCGTTGGCCAGGTTCTTGGAGATCCTGACGATGCTCTATTGATTGCACCGGGCGCGCTGCACATGTTCACGTACAACCTCCACAAAGGGGAGTACATGAAACAGGAATCTACCAGCACGGAAAGCAAGCGCTACCGCCTCGTTTCGCCTTACACGGGCATCGAATGGGATGCGTACTGGCAGCGCAAACGCAACTGCGATACTGGCGAATGGGAATGGCAAATAACACTGTCCCTGGTTTGGGATATTGTTGGCCTTCCTGAATGCTGGAGCGAAGATGCTTGCATGGATGGCGTTAAAGATGTTTTCCGTGTCCACATTGTTTGTGCCGACACGGGCGTTTGCGAGATCGACCGCTCCGAAAGCTGCATCGATGCGCCAAACCTCCCGCTTGCCCCCAATACGATTGATTTTCCAGCCGCTGCTGTGCTTTGCGCACAGGCTTGCCGCTTGATTCTCAACACGTCGAACTATCCGGTATTGCGCACCCACACGGTAACCACCGCATCCACGGGCAGCGCAATCGGTATCGATATTGGAGGCTCTACCTTCAACTTCGACACGCCAATCGTGCTTGGTGATGCACCTGGGGCCGCTGCGCTCCAAGCCGCTATCATCGACAAGATTGGGGCCGCCGGATTGTACGTTTCCGCTGTATTCTCCACCCCGAACACGCTTATTACCGTCGTGACCGATGGTGATGTTCCAAGCGTTGAACTGGTGATCGCAGCCGCTGCAAACATCGAACTGACAGCTACCGAGTACACCAACGCTTGTCGCGTTACTTCGATCATCCGTCCTTCCACGGGCGCAACATCGACCTCCCTGAAGGTTGTCAACGGTTCTGTTGACACCACCGGGGCACCAACCGCGCTTATCGCTCAAACCGATGCTGTTGGTACGTTTGAAGACTTCTTTGTGTTTGGCGATACGCCTTGGACCCGTGGCGCGGCATTGACCGTCACATACACGGACAGCGCGGCTTGCACAAGCGTTGACGCAACGGTGCTTTGCACTGTGTAGTAAAGAATGTGTGATTGCAAACAAGGTAAGCGGGTTGGGGGAAACCTCAACCCGCGAAACCTTTTCAAAATAAATTGAAAATTCATTCTGAAATGAAAAAGAAACTCTTTCCAATCCTGGCATTGCTGCTTTTCGCGGTTTTATCTTTTGCCCAAACCACGCCGGCCGTAACCCTCACCTATCTGGAACAAAGCGAGGTTTTGGACAGCTGTTCGGGCTGCACCAACCCATACCAATCATACCTGTTCACGGGCGTAAAGGTTACGGTTGGAAGCCGTGCCACATACATCGCCGCCCCGTACAGCATTCGCAGATACAGTACCGGGCGGCTCAAGTTTGAACTAAAGAGCGGGCTTACGGGCCAAAGTGTTCGGTTTGCCTATGGCCAGGTAAATTCAACAACCTACCCTAGCGCGACCAGGCTGTACGATGACCTGCGATTGCATCAAATCACTGAGCCGGGGCTTTACACGAACGTCACAGCCACGGGAACGGTAACCCTGACAAATGCCAGGCAGTTGAACTTGATAAATTCGGGTGGAACTCAAGCCACACAGACCTTCAACCTACCCGCAAACCCGGTAGATGGGCAGGTTTGTAGGCTTGTGTTCAACAACATTGTCACAACGCTCACCATTTCCGGCAACGGCACCACACTTTCCGGCACAGCGGCAACAACCGCCGCCGTTGGGACGGCCCTCGTTTATAGGTACTATGCAACCGCCTCAAAATGGATAAGAGAACTGTAAAAACCCTTTTTTTGGTCTTTGTTTTGGCCTTGTGCGGTTTTGCTGCACAAGGCCAAACCTATACCTTCAAATGCCTTACAGACCCCGAAACAAAAGATATTTTGCCTGACAGCTGCGAGGGTTGCGCTGTTTGGGAAATCGATAGCCGCTCGTTTAACGGGCTGCTTATCTATGAAGATTTAGTGCCGTGGAGATGGATTGAAGCCCCTTATACCTTGAAGGTTCGGGGCGATACTATTGACATTTGGGAACACACCTCCCCGCCTTCCCGCCTTGGACAAAATATGTTTTTCCCCGACCGGGAAAGCATCACATTGGGTCAAACGCCATTTGGCACAATGGCCGAATACATCGATTCTGCTTGGTGTCCATTCGGGTCCGGTGGTGGTGGTAGTATTACCATTGTAGTTGATACCCCCATAATCGGAAACGGCACGCTTGCAAACCCGCTAACCATCGGCCAATTTGGAGCGGATACCACCTCCTATCTAAAATGGAACGGATCATATTGGTATCCGGCCCACATCAAGTTCACTGATTTACTTGTTGACCTACCCTACTACTTTGGGGATACTGAGGCAATCGCCAACGGGCTTGTCCAGGGCGACGCTTACCTGCTCAAGTGCGATAATGACTATGGGTTGCCAGCGGGTATTTTCAAGGTGGTCAAATCCTGTGCATTCGATTGCGACGGGGCAATAATGTACTATCCAAACGACGCTGTGGCCTTTGCCAGCGGCGTTCCGGTTGGCCGCGAATACGCACTTTCCGGCACAAACATATTTGGGGTGCTTTACGGTTTTATAAAAGCCGTGGCATCCGACACGCTCACAAACGACACACTAATTTGTGACGTGGTTTTGCCGTTCCACACCAACGACGTGGACGCGCTTGGTGGAAGCCTGACATTTGGGGACCTCTACAACATGGCACAGGCCAACACCTACGGGGCACCGTGGGGCCAACATAGGGCCTTATCTGTAATCGGCTCCACCTCAGCCGATGCGCCCGTTTGCTGTGATTTGAACGCCACACTACCCTACTACATCAACGACACAGCCGCAATAGCGGACGGGTTGGTGAGCGGAAACTATTACTACCTGTCCGCCGCAAATACCTACGGATACCCATACGGGTCCAAAAAAGTCATTCCATAATCACATCGATCATGAAACTGAAAATATTTTTTGCACTGCTTTTTGCAATCGCAATCGGCTCGAACGCAAACGCTCAAGCAATCGTAAAGGGTAGCGGCGTTGTTTATACCAACGGAGCGCCAACCCATTCTGTAAACTTCAACCAGGATGCTGAACTTGTGATTGATACAACTTCAGGATATTGGTACGAGCGAAGCCGTGACGGGCTTGGTTGGCTTTTGGCGGGTTTCAGGGTGCAAAAGTTTCCTTTCTCTATTGCCCCAACCGCTGCACCGCTGGACAAGCAAAGCGAGGTTCTGCTAAATGAGGTGGACAGCCTTTACAGGTGGCGAAGCGGCTCTTGGCGACACCTGAATGGGGTTGTTGATGGGTCAATCACCAATGAGGGTTTATTGGGCGTTGGCGCGGGCGGGGCTTCATCGGCTGTCTTGCTCACAAATACTTCCACGGGGGTTGGTGTGACCATAAACGTGGCCGGAATTTTGACCATTTCCGAAACAACATCCGCCAATGGGGGCCAAATAACCTTGACGGCCACGGAGGTTGACGGTTCGATAACAAATGAACTTCAAACCATAGCCAATACCTCAAACTCGACTTCGCACACGGCCACGCTGTCCAATAGCGGAGGCTCTTTGCAGGTTGTGGAAGGGACTGGAATTGGCCTTGCAACAACAGGCACCGGATTGAACGGTATTTTGACGGTCACGAACACATCACCCGACCAAACGGTTGTTTTGACACAAGGCGGGATTGTGACAATTACGGGCACTTATCCCAATTTCACTATTTCAGCAACCGAGGTTGACGGCTCTGTAACAAACGAGGCCTGGACAATAGATGCGGACGATGCCGATACGGAGGTTATAAGCAATCAGACGGTCAAGTTTCAAGGCGCGGGTATTGCCGTCACGGATTACGACCCGGCAACGAACGTTCTGTTGGTTACGGCTACCGAAGTCGATGGAAGCACGACCAACGAACTCCAAACGATTGCAAATTCATCAGATGCGACAAGCCACACGGTAACGCTGTCAAATTCAGGGGGCACAATCCAGTTTGTCGAGGGTGCAAACATTACGCTCACCACATCGGGAACAAGCGGAGCGGGGGTTTTGACAATCGCTTCAACGGCTTCCACCCCTGTGGCAAACAACGGTGTTTCAGACAATGAGGATAGCGGTAAATTGAGGCTTGGCAACCGATATATGAATAGCCCGGATGCTCCGTTCACAATGGACCGGAAAATCAACCTGAACGCCAATAAATTCTATATTGGCGACAATACGGATAGTACCTTGCTCCAAATCGATGGCACAAACGACCGGGTTGGGATTGGCACCACAACGCCTGGCCGTAAACTTACTGTAAACGGGGAAGTGGAAATCAAGGACATGATAACCACCACGGCAACCTTGATTGTTGGCGCGGATGGGAACGGGGTTTTGTCTGAAATAACCATTGGAAGTGGCCTTGACCTTACGGGTAACGTGCTTACGGCCACGGGTGGGGGCGGTGGCGGTTCTACCGATCTAAGCTATACGGGCACAACAAGCCCTATCACTCTAAACAGTTCAACGGGTACGGACGTAACGATTACCCAGGGCGGCATTGTGACCATAACGGCCACGTCTTCAAATATGACTATTTCGGCCACGGAGGTTGACGGTAGCATATCAAACGAGGGTGTTTTAGGTGTTGGGGCGGGAAGTGGAACTTCATCCACCCTGCTTTCCACCACATCGGGCGCGAACGCGGTAACGATAAATGCCGCCGGGATCCTGGCAATTACAGAAAGCACAAGCGCAAATGGTGGCTCAATCACCCTCACAGCCACGGAGGTAGATGGTTCTGTGACCAATGAGGCTTGGACAATAGATGCCGATGATGCGGATACTGAGGTGATCAGTAACCAAACCGTAAAATTCCAGGGTGCTGGAATAACCGCAACCGATTATGACCCGGCTACAAACGTGCTGCTTATCACATCGACGGAGGTTGACGGCTCCGTAACGAATGAGGGCACGTTGGGCGTTGGGGCGGGAGGCGCAAGCAGTTCAACGCTCATCACAAATACATCGGGCGGTAACGCTGTAACCATCAACGTTGCAGGTATCAATACAATAAGCGAAAGCACATCGGCAAACGGTGGCTCGATAACGATAACCGCAACTGAGGTAGACGGTTCTTTGACAAATGAAGGCCAACTTGGTGTTGGTGCGGGCGGTGCGTCAAGTGCCGTTCTTTTATCCAATACATCCGGTGCGACGGGCGTAACCGTAAACGTGGCCGGGATTCTTACGATTTCAGAAACCACATCCGCAAACGGTGGGCAGGTGACATTGACGGCTACAGAGGTAGACGGCTCAACTACCAACGAACTCCAAACAATCGCAAATAGCAGCGACGCAACAAGCCATACCGTTACCCTTTCAAATTCGGGCGGTACAATTCAATTCGTTGAAGGCTCCAATATAACCCTGACAACCAGCGGAACAAGCGGGGCGGGTGTGCTTACAATCGCTTCAACATCGGCTGCCGACGGTAACGGCCCGTATTCCGGCAACGGGGGCAACGGGGGCAACGGCACCGTTCCATCTGTAACAAACTCAACCCTTACAAACCAGTGGACTTTGAGCCGCGCCACGGACGACGTTGGCGGGCTTGTTCCGTTTCGGATTTCGGTAGCAGCCGGAAACGAACCTGATTTTATGTCATTCGTGAACGGTTCTGACAGTTTGTTGATTGGTAAAGGAGATCAAGAATTTAGGGTCGTAGCTAATAAGGGACTTGTAATTCAAAGCAGTGATATGGTATACGTGGTAGGAGATAGTGTTGTAGTGCAAACAACCCCCAATGCTTTTGATAATGAGGCTACTTTGTTGCTTCAAAGCCCATTTGGTACTGTTGTAAAGGCTGAAGGTTTAGACCCTGACATTATCCGCCAAAACGGAGCGGGCACAAATGACGTGCTGAAATGGAACGGCTCAAAATGGGCACCCGCTGCCGACGCAACAGGCTCCGCAACCGCAAACAACGGATTGAGCGACAACGAAAACGGGGGAAATATCCGGCTTGGAAACCGCTATATGAACAGTAGCGATGGCCCGTTTTCCTTTGACCGGAAAATAAATGTCAATGCATTCAAACTGTACATTGGCGACAATACTGATAGTACGTTGTTGATGATTGACGGCACAAACGACCGAATTGGGATAAAGACAACAACGGCAAGCCGTGCCCTGCACGTAAACGGAGAGGTTCGTATAACCGACCTATCCACCACCACGGCAACGCTTTTGGTAGGGGCGGACGGCAACGGTGATTTGCAGGAAATTTCGATTGGCAGCGGGCTTTCTTTGGCCGCGAACGTACTGAGCGCCACGGGTGGCGGCGGCGGTGGTGACGTGCTGAATAATGGTAACAGCTTTGGGGCGGCATTCATTGTAGGCTCAAACGATAATAACACCGTTTCGCTCGAACAAAGCGGTATAACGGTATTTACCATCGGAACGGACAAAAACCTGACAACTACCAACTCCGTAGCTGCAACCAATACGGTAACTGATCAGATAAAGGTCAATATCAACTCCACGGGTACGGCTGCCAACAATTTCGGAAATGGGATTCTTTTTTCAGGGGAAAGCAGCACAACCAACGATCAAGAAATGATGCGGCTCCGCACATATTGGACAACAGCCACGCACGCGAATAGGCAGGCCGCATTTTCTTTGATGCTGGGGAATAACGGCGGGGCACTCGAGGAGGTTGTAAAGGTTGATAGAGCGGGCGACATTCACGGGATTATGTCCGTGGGCAGCACAACGCCCGTTCAAATCTATAACGACGCGATTGCCCCAAATACCACCTTTACTTTTGGCGGAAACAACCAAAATATCACAATCGGAACACTTGCGGGCACAATCGAACTTGAGCGCCAAACCGCATCAACAACCGCGCCGCTTGACTTTGCAGTGAACGCACAATCCAGCGGAACACCAGCCGCCGGATTTGGGGTGAATTTGCTATTTTTGGGCGAAAGTAATACTACGGTTGACCGTACTATGGGCAACATACAAACGCTCTGGACAACGGCCACGGATGCAAGCCGCACCTCGGACATGGTGTTCAACACCGTAAACAGTGCGACAACGAACGAGGCATTTAGGATTTACGGTAATAAAAGAGCGATGGTAGGCGGTGGAACAAATCAATCCTCAGCAGCTCTACAAGTAAATAGCACCACAGGCGGATTTCTAGGGCCAAAGGGAACAAACGCAGAAATGTTGGCAATATCCAGCCCGGTTGAAGGGTTGGAATTCTGGAATACCACAGTCCAGGGTAAATGCGTGTTTGACGGCACCGACTGGCAGCGTATAAGCTGCAAGCCTACGCCAACCGTGACGGCGGGGACCGGTGCCGGGACAGGCGCGACTGTCAGTGTGGTTGGCAACGACCTAGCTGGCGTAATTACCGTAATAGCCGGAACAAGTCCCGCCACCAACGCAACAGTGGTAACACTTGACTTCCATACCGATTTTGATGTCGTACCGTCGAGTGTAGTGTTGACGGCTGCGAACGAGGCCGCTGTAGGGCTTGCGTACGTGGTCGGCGGCAATCGGAACTGGTATGTGAACAGCGGTTCAATCACGGTGGATGAATTTATCTTGAAAAGTGGTTCCGGCGGCAACAATGCCGCGAATGGGACTACTTATAAATTTTATTACAAAGTAGGGCAATAGCAATCCGGCAAATGCAGTATTTTTGGGCATTATTTCACACACAAAACATTCATTTTTAATGAAATCCGCAATCACACTCACACTTTTTTTGATGTTGTCATTCTTTTGCCGGGCGCAAACAGAGGCAACAGAACGGCCAACGATTTCCTTTGAGATCCTGCCGATTAGACAGGATAGCTTTTTCCTTATCCAAAGGGTTACCGACCCGGCAACAAAGGACAACCCACGGCCACGGACAACCGAAACCCCAATCTTTTTCCGCTCAAAGAAAGAATGGGACGACTTTCTGAAAAACCAGCGAAAGAAAGCAGCCGAAGACCGCGAACGGGGCGGGCTTATCCTTGAAGATGCAATCGAGCGCGAAAGTTCAACATTGCAAATCGAGGCGCAAATGCGAAAGTTGGATGGTTTTTTCAATCAGAAAAAGCAGTAAAGAAAAACAGCGCCACGGGTACAAAGCCCGTGGCGCAAACCCATTTTTGATATGAAGCTGCCAATGTTAGCACTCGCACTTTTGTTGATACTTTTAGGGGCGGCTTTGAAGGAGCGGGCTAGGATTGCTTTTGAATGGAGGGAAAGCACCTGGAAACAAAAGGCTGTGGTGCTGATTGGTTTGGGCGGGTTCGTTTCTGGCATTATTTTTTGGGCCTTTACGGTCTTTATCGAATAGGCTTTAATCTTCACGCTTCAACAAGTCGAAAATGGTCCAACTGGTTGCACAACTTGTCCAGGAATTTAAAAAAAGCCCGCTGCCTACCATTTGCGCCCTTTTGGTTGGTGCGTCCGTCTACCTTTTCCTTTCACTTTTGGAGGCAAACGAAAAGCTGCAAAAATCTGAGGAAAGGCGCGGTGTAGAGGTGCTTGAAATGGTAAGGAAGCACAGCGAAGAAATAAGGGCGATCGACCGCCGGGAAGCCGCAAGGACAGATAGTTTGCAACGGATTGAACTTGAGAAGACCAAGCAACAAAATTTGGAACTTGAGGGCCTTATCAAAGACCTTCGCAAAATCCGCAAAAAATGAAGCGCCTAACACTTATCGCAATGGTACTGATTGCCTGTTTCATCGGCTGCGAAAAGCAGTTTGAAGGCGATGAAATCCAATCAATCACACGGGTAACGGTCATGCAGGATTCAAATACGCAGAAACAATCCGTATCTGAAAGTTTGGGATGCAGCCGTACCGAGTTTCAAGCGAAGTACAACGAACTTCGCCGGGAAATGATGCGGCTTTCCACTACAACACCCGACACCACACACCAAAAAATTGAGTTTACGGTGGACGTACTACCGAAAACCAACTAGCCACATACTATGAGAAAGCTTTTTACATTCCTTCCAATTGCCATGCTTTTGCTGCTTGCATCATGCAGCGAAAAAAAGACGGCACCAAACCCACCCGAAAACTCAACTGAGGCACCGGATTCTTTGCGCTTTTGCGCGGCAATCGATGCCCTGAAATCCAATCAACGCGCAGTAGGATCCCCAACCCGGTATTGGCCAAACGGACGTGTTTTGAAGGTTGGTTTTGCCCCAAATTCATCAATCGCCCAAATCGAGTTTGTAAAATCTGCCCTGGCAGAATGGGACGAAATCACAAACCTTTCGTTTACATATCCGGCATCCGGGCCTTTTGACCTCCGTTGGGCATTCAATACCTCACAAGGGGCATACAGCTATATCGGTACGGATTGCGCCTCAATCCCACAATCACAGCCGACCGGAAACGTTGGTTGGGGTTGGAACTCAAAGGACGGTACAGGAAAATACACGGACGGGGTTGCACGGCACGAGGTTGGCCATGCGCTTGGTGCGATGCACGAACAATGTAACGGAAATTCCGGTATTTGCTGGATTGCTCAAAACGTGTACGCTGATTTGGGAAAGCCCCCGAATAATTGGGATAAGGCAACGGTAGACCACAACGTACTTTTTGTTTGTGACCCTGCAAAATACCCATCAACACCGTGGGATAAAGTATCGGTTATGCAGTACGCGGTCCCGGCACGCTGGACGTGTTCAAACGCTTCAATTCCAGGCGGCCAATACCTAAGCAGCACGGATAATGATTTTTGGGCAAAGGTCTATCCGGCACCAAACCCACCTCCAAGCGGTGAAACCGTTTTGATAACCGCCGCACAACGGGACAGCCTTTTGAAATGGGCACTTTCGGCAAAAAATGAAAGTGCCAGGACCTACGCAAAGACAAAGGCTATTTTCAACAAGTAATCAAGCACATCACTAAAATATCATTACAACAATGAGAAGTATTACCGACAAAATCAACCTGTTCACGCAGGTGCTGAGCGCGAGTTTTTACGCGCTGTTTCTCGCAGGTTTCCAGCAGATCGACCCAAACCAATCTGCCATCGAAATCGTTGCGGCTTTCAAGGCACAATCGCTTCCACTTATTATCGGGGCACTCATCAACTTTGGCACGATGGCATTCCTTTGGGTTCGCACCTGGAAAACAGACAAGCCTAATTTTTGGGCCTTTATTAAAAGTAGGTCGTGGCTGCTTTCGGTTGCCAATATCGTCATTCCCCTGCTTGGCACTGTTGGGTTTTACCTGGCCAATGAAGACTACACGAAACTGGTTGATTATGCCCTCAATGGGGAGTGGACCAATTTCGTCTCCCTACTTATCTTGTCGATTATCGGCTTTATCGGCACACTTTTGAAAAAGAAAGTGGCCGTGGCGAAAGAATAGGTTTCAATTGACATTTTGCCCACTTTGCCCGTTTAGCCCTGGTACGGCGACGGGCATTTTTATTCCACCTGAACAGATTTTCCCGCTTTTCCCGGTTTGTAAGGAGGCGGGATTTTTATCAACAAGACAAATTTTTACAATGAAAAAAACAATCGCACTCACAATGTTACTTTTTGCCTGTTTACAAATGTTTGGACAGGTTGAAATAATGGGCGCCGGAATTTCGATTTCATACGATACATCCATCGTTGAACCGCCAATTTTCACCACAGAATTTGTAAATAGTGACAACCTTCAGTTTTCAACAAACGGCGACCAAGTTACTATCCGGATTCTTGGAGCGCATGACTGCATACCGTTTACCAGGCACACAAAATGGGCGGCATTCCCCAAAGGCATAGAAGAGTGCGACCATTCTTGGGTTTATGCAGCTGAGGATGATGTGAACGTAAAACAAGAATTTCAAACCATGCAGTTTTGCCAATGTGGATGCACGGTTACCACAAACGAAGCGCGCATTTGTTCGAAATGTTACAGGCATGAAACCAGGACGCGGTTTGATGGATGGGATTTGGTTGTAAAAGAAGATTCTGAATACATGAAGATTTTGAAAATCGCAAATTCCAGAAATTAGTCAAGTAAAAACCCGCTATATTTGTAGCGTCAAGAAATTAGCTTTAACAAAGGAATGCAGCCCCGGCAAACGCGCGGGGGCTGCATCTTTTTTTGTACCTTAGCATTACATTTTTCAATCAAAACCATAACTATGCGACAATTCACCCTATTTTTTTCAATCATTGCCCTATTGGTTTGCCTTTCGTCCTGCCAGGATACGCCAAAAAGAGACTGCCAGCCGCCATGCACTTGCGTATGCGATACGGTTCAAAACCCGCCAACACCAACACAAAGCATTGGGTCGGCCCAGCAAATCGGTAGCCGATGCTTTCCGTGGACACCCGTGGCCAAAATGGACACCTTTGCCCGGGTCTTTGCCTATTTTTCGGCGGACTTCATTTCAACGCCCGAAGGTTTGCGATTGGAGCCTATTGGAAAGGCACGGACAGATCCTGCAGCCGGGGTAGATTCTTGGATTCGTGCCCTAAACTCAAAGGGTTGCACTCCTATTTTGAACATCAACCAAACCCCCGCATGGTTTTGGGCCTCGCAATCTCAAAATCAGGTAAAAAGCGCGGCACAGGCGGCTTCATTTGCAGATACTTACAACCCATTTGCGGACTTTAGTGATTGGGCCGCAAATGGGGCAAAAAAACGCGCTGTGTTCAACCAGGCTCAATTTGTGCCCGACCACCCGCCAATCATTTCACCGGGCACTTCCAGGGTCAATCCTGACAGCTACGCGGCCTATGCGCGAATATTTGGAGAGGTGGCAAAACGCTACGGGAAAAACAAGCACCCTGAAGGCGGGCTTTGGGTGAACACCTCGCCACGTTGGACGAACGACCCGCCAAACGAGCGTATTTCTGGTTTGGGCCTAAAATTTGGGCTTCAGGTATGGAACGAGCCGGATAAGTGGTGGCATAAGGGCGACGGTAGCGGCATCTACTTTGAGCCCGAAGAATACGCCGCGCTTTTCGCCGCTTGTTATGCAGAGATCAAGGCAGCCGACCCCACCGTACCCGTTTACATGGCGGGGCTTACGGGCTTCGACATGGAATACATGACGCGGTTTGTGAATGCCCTAAAATCGATGGGCAAGCCCCTGCCAGACGTGTTTGATTTGCACCACTACTCACACGCTGGAAACCGCGTTGGTGTATGGCCGCCCACCTGGTACGATGGCGGGGCGTGTGCCCCCGAACAGGACCAAGATTTTGAAGGGGTAAGGCAGTTTGTTGATTTCGCCAAACTTCACGGCAAACCCCTGAGCGTTTCGGAGTTTGGGTGCGATACCCGTGGCCCGTCTTGGATGTGGGCCAAACCGATTGCAGGCAAGTCGAGCGAACAACTGCAAGCCACGTGGGTTTGCCGCTCGTACATGGAATATATGAGGCTTGGTGTTGGAAGTTCGGCGGTGTTTAACGGAAACGATGAACAGGGTGCGGAAAATGGTGGCTTGTACACAAACAGCGGCCTTCTTTACGGCGAAGGCGAACCGGGCAAGGTATTTGCGCCAAAGCCTTCATACATTGCCGTCACGGGCCTGATACGAAGCCTCCAGGGCCTTGAGTTTGTAAAGGACGTATCAACCGCAAATTGCCGGGCCATGATGTTCAAAAAACAGGATGGGAGCCGCGTTTTGGCGGCATGGTGGCCTACCGTAGAGGGAAAAAACAAAATGGCAGACCTGGAGGGAAAAACCTTGCAGGTTACGGAGGACGTTCAATTTTTCAATCTGTAAAAAATGGAAATCATAATTCCTAAAATACAACTTCCAGAGTACCCATGCCACGGCTCAAAGTGGTTCGATGTCCGTGAATGCGTTGATGCGCGCACATGGAGAATTTTGGGCGTAAAGGCCATGTGGATGGTTGACCCAAAATCGGTACGGAATGCCGACCTGGTTCGTGAAAAAACAGGGGCACCAACAACGATCAATAACTGGCATTTTGCAAAGCCGGGGCAAACGGTTTATGATTCGTCAGGGTTTCGCCCGATTTGGGATGAAACGGGCGGGCTGTTATCGCAGCACCGGCGCGGATGTGCGGACGATTTGAAGGTTCGTGGAATGCAGCCGCCACAGGTTCTACAAATCATAATGGCCAATTTGGATGAATTTTTAGACGCTGGACTGACAACAATCGAGCAAGTAGAATACACCCGAAGTTGGTTGCACCTAGATTGCCGGCCTAAGATTGACGGGTTACACCCTGCGCACGGCATTTTGTTCGTAAATCCATAGGTGGCACCAAAATTGCAAAATAATGTTCAAGGGATTGTCTACTGATGACAATGTAAAGCAGTTGCCGCCAAAAGTGCGCGGTGGCTGCTTTTTTATTTTGGTTTTAAAATGTTGATTTATAGGTGTTTAAAAAATATTTTAAAAGTTTTTTTATAATTTATTTGGTTATCTAGGTAACTAATTATTACCTTTGACACTATCAAACAAAAAGCAGTTAAAATGTTGTCATTCACACAAATAATGTAGGAAAATGAAAAAGTTGTATCAAGCCTGCTTCAACTACCACCTGGCCATAACGATTGTCGGCGCAATTGCCCCATACATTGCCAGCGCGATTGGAATGTGGGGCGACACTCAGGAACGCCCGGCGTTCAAAGTGTTTATGATTTTGGCGTTTTGGGCAATGATGACAGTCTGTTTTCTAATAGGCCCATTGTCCGGGGTCGCGGCATCTGTAATTGTCAGGTTTTTCGCCTTTGTTCCCTATCTCAAAGACCCGGAAATTTGGGGGCCATGGACTTTGTTGCTTGCAATGTGGGCGGTGTTCAATATTGTGACCGCTTTTTTGGGTGCCAAGTTTGACAATGACGGCGAAGATCACATTAGTATGTTCGGCTTTTAAAATCCTAATCAAAATGCCAGAATACAAAGACCTTTCAAACAACGAACCCATACCGCTTGAATCGCGGGTTAAGCACCTGGAGCGCGAAGCTTCATTTGTGAGGGACTACGTTCTAAACAACGACGTTATCCGCGCCATTACACTGGTTTGTAGTGTGCTTGCGCTTATATTTTCGGTTGTATCACTTTTAAAATGAGACCATGCTAGTAAATTTCAATTTCACCCATACCACCAACAAACACCCACGCCTAGATTTCGAGGTTGAGTTTTCCGGGGTTGCTGCCATAAATTTGGAGGGTGCGCAGCAAGAAATCACAATCATGGAAGTCTCTTACATAGACCCGATTTCGGGCAAAATTTCGAGGCTTCCAATAACGGAACTTCTAAGCCAACATCTTGAAACGGGGCCGATGGGCGAGTTTTTGAAGTCTTGCCGGGTTGCTGTTGAATTGACTATGAAAAGGCGATTTACAATGCCGCTAATCGAAAGCCTTGCGCCAAACGAGGTATTTGTTTTCGGCTCGAATCTGGCAGGTGCGCATGGCGGAGGTGCTGCAAGCTATGCGGCAAAACTTTTTGGGGCACAATCTGGAATTGGCGAAGGGCCAACCGGGCAATGCTACGCAATCCCAACGTGTGACAAAAACATCCAAAAATTGAAGATCACACAAATAGCCCTTTGGGTAGACTGCTTTATCGATTTCGCAAAAGAGAACCATGAAAAAACATTCCTTGTCACACCAATCGCTTGCGGCATTGCCGGATACTCACACTCAGAAATCGCCCCGCTTTTCAAGGGGGCAATCGATATTAAAAACATCCATCTTCCAGAATCATTCTGGAAACTTATCATATAACTTTCACCACTCAAAAAAATAACGATGCACAATTTTGATTTCACACAATTCGCTCCTGCTGAGAGCCATGTGCTTTGCCTAAAATCGCTGCCAGCTAATTTGGTAGCCTCTCACAACGATTTTCAATGGCCGGAATCCGGCCATTGTTCCGCACCTGATTGGAAGCCCACGCAAGAGTGTGGCAATGGCCTACACGCATTCCTTTGGGGCGCGGGTGACAGCGGCCTGCGATGCAGTGATGAAGATGCGAAGTGGCTTGTAATGAGCGTTGAAGCATCAAAGGTCATTGACCTGGAAGGCAAGGTCAAGTTTCCTGAGTGCGACGTTTTGTTTTGCGGAGAACGCGAAAATGCAATTGCGATTATTCAACACTTCGCGCCCGATGGAACAGCTGTAATGTTTGGCACGGTGACGGGTGGCGATGCCGCAACGGTGACGGGTGGCGATGCCGCAACGGTGACGGGTGGCTATCGCGCAACGGTGACGGGTGGCGATGCCGCAACGGTGACGGGTGGCGATGCCGCAACGGTGACGGGTGGCGATGCCGCAACGGTGACGGGTGGCTATGCCGCAACGGTGACGGGTGGCGATGCCGCAACGGTGACGGGTGGCTATGCCGCAACGGTGACGGGTGGCGATGAATCAACGGTGACGGGTGG
>JAKQJQ010000210.1 GCA_029561105.1 Bacteroidota bacterium | reverse complement strand
ATGAAAGGACGCCGTCGCGAAATGATCCGTGAGGAATTGCACGCGCAATTGTGCGAAGGCTTCGGGGTGTCGGCAATCCATTCAGAATACGGCATGACCGAGCTCTTGTCGCAGGCTTACTCATTAGGTGACGGCGTTTTTGAATGTCCACCGTGGATGCAAATCCTGATCCGCGACACCGAAGACGCACTAACTTACATCGACAAAGGAAAAACCGGCGGCATCAACGTGATTGACCTGGCCAACATCAACTCTTGCGCATTCATCGCTACTCAGGATTTAGGTAAAAAAAAGTCCAACAACTCGTTTGAGGTATTGGGCCGTTTTGACCATTCGGATATTCGGGGTTGCAATTTGATGGTTTTGTAGAGACGGCTGCGCTTTTGGAAACGCCCTTTGGGCTTTAGACGTTGGGACGCAAAGACACGCAAAAATTAAAACACAGATTCCATAAATTTCACAGATTGGATTGTTCTAAATCCGTGAAATTTGTGGAATCTGTGTTTTTTAACTTTAAGCAACGATACGCAACACGAAATAGTTTTTCTTGCCACGTTGGAGCAATACGAATTGGTTGTTGATTAAGTCCTTTTCGGAAAGCGAAAAACCTTCGGCTACTTTTTCCTTGTTTACCGCGATTGAGTTCTCGGTCAAGGCACGTCTGGCTTCGCCGTTGGATTTTAGGAAACCCGATTTTTCGTTGAGCACTTCTACGATGTCAATCCCGTTTTTTACATCGGCCATGGCAACTTCGGCTTGCGGAACGCCGTCAAAAATCTCAAGGAAGGTTTGGCTGTCTAGCGTTTTGAGCTCTTCTGAGGTCGAGTTCCCAAACAAAATATTCGACGCCTTGATGGCCTTGTCCAATTCATCCTGTCCGTGTACAAAAACCGTAATCTCTTCGGCCAGCTTGCGTTGCAACACGCGCAAATGTGGTGCTTCTTTATGCTGTGAAATCAAGACATTGATTACCGATTGGTCGAGGAACGTGAAAATCTTAATGTATTTCTCAGCATCCTCATCCGACGTATTGAGCCAAAACTGGTAAAATTTATACACCGAGGTTTTGTCGGCGTCGAGCCAAATGTTCCCGCCTTCGGATTTCCCGAATTTCGACCCGTCGGCTTTGGTAATCAACGGGGTGGTCAGCGCGAATGCTTTCGCCTCGACATTCGGGTTCATGCGGCGCACGAGTTCGGTTCCGGTGGTGATGTTGCCCCATTGGTCGCTACCGCCCATCTGCAACACACAATTGTAGTGTTTGTGCAGGTGGTAGAAATCGTAACCCTGGATAAGCTGGTAAGTGAACTCGGTAAACGACATGCCGTCGCCGGCTTCACCACTCAAACGCTTCTTGACCGAGTCCTTGGCCATCATATAATTCACGGTAATTCGCTTGCCTACTTCACGCGCAAAGTCGATGAACGTGAAATTCTTCATCCAGTCGTAGTTGTTCACCATAATCGGCGCGAGTTCGCCCGGCGTATTAAAATCCAAAAATCGCGACAGCACACTTTTAATCCCGGCCACATTCTTAGCCAAAGTTTCCTCATTGAGCAAATTGCGTTCGTCTGATTTACCCGAAGGATCGCCAATCATCCCGGTCGCGCCACCTACCAGTGCAATGGGTTTGTGCCCAAAGTTTTTGAGGTGTACCAGCAAAATGATCTGTACCATGCTGCCTATGTGCAACGAGTCGGCGGTCGGGTCAAACCCGATATAAGCCGTCGTGGGTTCCTTGAGCAATTGCGCTTCGGTTCCGGGCATGCTGTCATGATAGAGGCCGCGCCATTTGAGTTCTTCGACTAGGTTTTTCATTTTGGATAATTTTTGGGCAAAGATAACAAGCAACTGCGTTGTGGCAAAGTTTATTTTTTGGGAGCTGGTTCCCGCTGTACGTTCCAATCTTTTTGTTTTTAAAGAAAAAACAAAAAGGATTTTCACTGCCATCGGGGCTATGCTGCCGCAGGCTTTCTTTTGTCTTGATACAAATCGAGGAACGAGATTCAGCGAACACCAAAAACAAATATTATTTTGGTGAGCTAAAAGGTACTGTGCTAATCTGCAAATAAATTTGCAAATTTGTATTCTTAAAGAAGGAGGATTCTGTGAATTCATCCTGTGTAGGCAGGCTTTAGGGCCTGTCTACTTTCTTCTGTGTAATTTTCGAT
>JAKQJQ010000208.1 GCA_029561105.1 Bacteroidota bacterium | reverse complement strand
GATGCCAACTCGAGGTTGCGCGCGGTAATGCAGAACGCGAAAGCGGCCAACATGCCGAAGGAAAATGTAGAACGCGCGATCAAGAAAGCCACCGACAAGGACACGGCGAATTATAAGGAGGTTTTGTTTGAAGGCTACGCGCCGCACGGAATTGCTTTGTTGATTGAAACGGCGACCGACAACAACAACAGGACGGTGGCCAATATCCGCAGTTATTTCAATAAATGCAACGGAACAATGGGAACACAGGGCTCTGTTGAGTTTATGTTTGATCATACTTGCAATTTCAGGATTCCGTCGGCTGGTATCGACCCTGAGGAACTAGAGTTGGAATTGATTGATTTTGGAGCCGAGGAAGTTTTTGAGGATGAAGACGGTATTTTGATTTACGCGCCTTTCGGAAGCTTTGGTTCTATACAGAAAGAACTCGAAAGCCGTAAGATTGAGATTTTGTCATCTGGCTTTGAAAGGATTCCGCAAGTCACCAAGCAATTGACACCCGAACAAGTTGCCGATGTAGAGAAGTTACTCGAGAAGATTGAGGAAGATGATGATGTGCAGAATGTGTATCATACTATGGAGGAGTAGACACGGCTGCGGCTTTAGACAATTAGACTTAATAAAAAAGCTCCAGAAAATTCTGGAGCTTTTTTATTAAGTCTATTTTATTTCAATGCCAGAGCGTCTGAAGCGAAGCGCGTCTAAAGCCCGAAGGGCGTGTCAGTAGCGTAGCGTGTCCTAAGGTGCAGCAGTGTCTATTTAATAAATTCTATCCGCTGTGCTTCCGCTGCGTTCACACTATCAAAAAATCCCTGTTCGTTCATCCAGTCATCGCTGAATACTTTGCTCATGTATCGGGATCCGTGGTCGGGGAAAATGGCGATCACGTTACTGTTTTCATCGAATTCGCCTTCTTCTGCGTATTGCTTGATGGCCTGGAGTACGGCACCCGAGGTATAACCTACAAATAAGCCTTCTTTTTTGGCTATTTCCCTTGTGGCGTGAGCGCTTTGCTCATCGGTCACTTTGGTGAATTTGTCGATGAGGTCAAAATCGGTGGCAGTCGGAATTAGGTTTTTACCCAGACCCTCTATACGATACGGATAGATTTCGCTGTTGTCGAACTCTTTGGTTTCGTGGTATTTTTTGAGTACAGAACCAAAGGCATCCACACCTAATATCCTGATATTTGGATTTTGTTCCTTTAGAAATTTGGCTGCACCCGAAATGGTTCCGCCGGTCCCGCTGCAGGCGATAAGATGTGTAATCTTACCTTTTGTCTGCTCCCAGATTTCAGGCCCGGTAGTTTGATAATGTGCGTCGATATTGAGTTCGTTGAAATACTGGTTGATATAGATCGATCCCTTGATTTCTTCGTGCAGGCGCTTGGCAACGCTATAATAGGAACGGTCATCATCGGCAGCGACGTTGGCAGGGCAAACATAAACCTTGGCGCCAAGGCTGCGCAACATATCGATTTTATCTTTAGAAGATTTTGAACTTACCGCTAAAATACAATTGTAACCTTTGATAATGCTGACCATCGCGAGGCTAAAGCCTGTATTTCCTGAAGTGGTTTCTATGATGGTATCACCGGGAGAAAGTATGCCTCTTTTTTCTGCTTCTTCTATAATGAACAACGCAATCCTGTCTTTGGTAGAATGACCGGGATTGAATGCTTCTACTTTAGCGTAAAAATTACCTGATAACTGCTCGGTAACCTTGTTGAGCTTAATAAGCGGTGTGTTCCCTATTAATTCCAAGACGTTTTTGTAGGCTTTTATTTCTTCTTTCATAAATAAATAGTTAATCAAGGTGTCTTCTCAGAATTTAATCGACCTCAAATCCTTGCAAATTTATATAAAAAATTCTAATTAGTTTTCAATTTTTTCTAAATCTAACATAAAACTGAACTCTTTGGCGAGCTCCTTTAAAGCCTCAAACCGCCCTGAAGCCCCGCCATGACCAGCATCCATATTTGTACTTAAGAAAAGTAAATTGTCATTGGTTTTTACCGCGCGCAATTTGGCAATCCATTTGGCCGGTTCCCAGTATTGTACCTGAGAATCGTGCAAACCCGTCGAAATATAAAGGTTTGGATAATCCTGGGCTTTGACATTGTCATAAGGCGAATACGACCGCATATAATCGTAGTATTTTTTTTCATTCGGGTTGCCCCACTCGTCGTATTCGCCTGTGGTGAGCGGAATGGTGTCATCGAGCATTGTCGTCATTACATCTACAAACGGCACTTGCGCAATGACACCGCGGTACAATTGCGGTGCCTCGTTGATAATTGCTCCCATAAGTAAACCACCTGCCGATCCACCTTCGGCAAATAAATGCGCCGGGCTCGTATATTTTTGTTCGATCACGAATTTAGAGCAATCTATAAAATCGGTAAACGTGTTTTTCTTTTTGAGCAATTTTCCGTCCTCATACCATTGGCGTCCCAAATCCTCTCCGCCGCGAATGTGGGCAATCGCATAAATAAATCCGCGGTCCAAAAGCGACAATCGCGTGGATGAAAAATACGGATCCATAGAAATCCCGTAAGATCCGTATGCATACAATAGCAACGGATTGTTCCCGTCCTTTTTGAGTTCTTTGCGATAGACCATAGAGATTGGGATTTTCGTGCCGTCTGCGGCCGTAGCCCAAATCCGTTCCTCGATGTAGTTGTTTTTGTCGAATTTCCCGCCCAGCACTTTCTGTTCCTTCAGGACAATCTTTTCCTTGGTCTTCATATTGAAATCGATGACAGAAGAAGGCGTCGCCATCGATTGGTAGCCATAACGCAAGACATCTGTATCAAAATCTACATTGGTCGTTACGTAAGCTGTATAGGTTTCGTTTTCAAAAGGCAGGTAATATTCGCCTTTTCCGTTCCAAGGCATGATGCGGATTTTGTTGAGCCCGTTGCTGCGTTCAGAAACCACAAGATAATCCTTAAAAATCTCGACATCTTCAATCAGTACTTCCTTGCGGTGTGGGATCAGGTCGGTCCAGTTTTCCTGTGTTGTGGCGTTCTCTGGCGTTTTCATTACTTTAAAATTCGTCGCCTTGTCCTTATTGGTTACGATGTAAAAGCTGTCGCCATAGTGTGAAATGCTGTATTCGAGCCCGCGCTTTCTTTTTTGAAAAACCTTGAATTTAGGATTGTCGGCGTCGGCTGGCGCAATTTGACATTCTGTAGTCAGCGTCGAAGAGGAAACGATAACGATGTACTTTCGCGATTTTTCCTTGTAAACCGATACATCAAACATATCATCCTTTTCAAAATAGACCAACGCATCTTGTGTACTGTCATCGCCCAAATGGTGCTTGAAAACCTTGTCTGACCGCAGCGTCTGCGCGTCCTGCCTGGTGTAGAAAATGGTTTGGTTGTCGTTGGCCCACGTAGCGTTTCCGGTGAAATTTTCTACCCTGTCAGCGAGAATTTCCCCAGTAATTAAATTCTTGACCTGCATCGTGTAAATCCTTCTGCCCACCACATCGGTAGCGAAAACCGCAAACTGGTTGTCTTTGCTGATGCTGATGCCACTCAACTTAAAATATTTATGCCCTTTAGCCATTTCATTGCAATCGAACATGATTTCTTCCTGGGCTTGAAGGCTTCCTTTCTTGCGTGAATAAATCGGGTAATCCTGCCCTACTTCATAACGCGTAATATAATAATATCCATTGAACAGGTACGGGACAGACTCATCCTTCTCCTCTATCCTGCCCTTCATTTCTTCGTACAATTCGGCCTGAAATTTCTTGGTGTGCGCGGTCATCGAATCGTAGTAGGCATTTTCCTGGTTCAGGTAGTCAATTACTTGCGGATTCTCGCGATCGTTGAGCCAAAAATAATTGTCGATCCTAATGTCGCCGTGCTTCTCTAAAGTTTTAGGGATTACCGTTGCGACGGGTGCTTTGAGTGTGTTGTCCATTTTGTTTTGGTTTTGCAATAAGGAACGGCAAAAATAACACAAAGACCCTTAAGGATTTGTTCATTTTTGATTTTATTCGTTCGTGTTGTGTGCTTAATTTAGTAATTTCGGAGCCAACTAATTTTTAAATCAATCACAATGTTTGGAGACCTTATGGGGATGATGGGTAAGTTACAGGAAACCCAAAGAAAAGTAGCCGAAACCAAGAAGCGGCTCGACACCGTGCTTATTGACGAGCAAAGCAGCGACGGCTTACTCAAAGTAACCGTCACGGCGAACAGGCAGGTGAAATCGATAACCATCGACTACAGTTTACTCGAAGACAAAGAACAGCTCGAAGATTATCTGTTATTGGTTATGAATAAAGCCATCCAAAGGGCTACCCAAATCAACGAAGCCGAACTCGCTGCAGCTGCAAAAGACGGCCTTCCAAACATTCCCGGAATGGACCAGTTTTTAAAATAGAGCAAAGACCGTTTCACTGAAAAAAGAAAGACCGGTTTGCTGCAATATTTCTTAGGATTGTCTTGCAGCGAAGCGGTCTTTCAACGCAGTGGTCTTTTGTCTTTTTTCTACTTCATGGGCTCCTCGTCAAAATTCACCATCCAATTGATCTTGAATTTATCGGTAAACATCCCAAAATAAGCACCCCAGAAAGTCTTCTCCATCGGCATGGTCACTTGGCCTCCGGCAGAAAGCGCAGCAAAAAGACGGTCGGCATTTTCCTTAGAATCGGTGTTGATGGAGATAGAAAAGTTGTTACCCATCACCGTCACGTGTCCAAAAGCTTCAGAACTGTCGCTGCCCATTAGTACCGTGTTCCCGATTGGCAACGAAACATGCATGATTTTATCGGCCTCGGCGGGCGGGCAACCCTTGCCGTCCTCTCCTGGCGGCATTTCGCCAAACCTTCCGATGTAAGTAAATTCGCCGCCAAAAGCAGCTTTGTAGAAATTGAACGCTTCCTCGCATTGTCCGGGAAACGTCAGGTACGTGTTTACTGTGGTCATCTTGTCGAATTTTATGGTTATTGGTTAGTTCTTAATTTGGTTTCTCGCGCCCCACAAATCGTTGCTTGCCATGCAGGTAAGCAATCGCCTTGGCTACATTGTTGTTAATGGCCTTGTCTGACTTGAGGTTGTTGATATAACGCATCAATTCTTTTTGGTGCGATGGTGCGAGTTTGTCGAATATCGCTTTGGCCCCTTGGTCTACATCAAGTGCAGCCTGCAACTTTACAGGCATGGGTGTTTTCCGTTCTAACGGATCAAAAGCAATCCCGATTGCAATCGTGTCGCCGACTGTGGTATTGCTCGCCTCACGCATCGGGCCGTTTAGGTACAATCGCCAATCTCCGCTATAACGCACCAAAGTCTGGATAAATTCCTGCCCGGCGATTTCTAGCTTTACCGGAATCTGACCTTTGTCTTTTCCTGCCGCTTCAAATATCGATTGCAGGATTGGTTCAGGAACAAAGACAAACGGATTGATCCCAATAATGTAGATAGTCGCCTCAAACCGTAGCATCAGAACAATTTCTCAAGCGTTTCCATAACATAAGTATGCATCACCTCGCGGTAGTCCAAATGGGTTACAATGCGCAGTTTACCATGCCCCATAGAACTGATGTAGATGTTGCGCAGTTTGAGCTTTTCCATTAAAGTATTCTCACTGATTTGCGGTTGCACTGTAAAAATCAGGATATTGGTCTCTACAGGTTCTACCTGCTGTACCCACGGCAAATTCTGCAACAACGCACCGAGTTCCTTGGCACGACGATGGTCTTCTTCGAGTCTTTTGATGTTGTGGTCTAGCGCATACAAACCCGCCGCAGCGAGGTAACCCGCCTGGCGCATTCCGCCGCCAAATATCTTGCGAATCCTCAGGGCGCGGTGCATCATCTCTTTGCTTCCGGCTAAAACCGAGCCTACCGGTGCGCCCAATCCTTTAGAAAAACAAACAGAAATGGTGTCGAATATTTGTCCGTAAGCTGCAGGATTATCATTTTTAGCTACCAATGCGTTCCAGATCCTCGCGCCATCAAGGTGGAATTTGAGATTGTGGTTTTTACAAACCGCTTGTATCCGGCGCAATTCGTCAAGATCATAACAAGCACCGCCGCCTTTGTTGGTGGTATTCTCTACGCTCACAAGCGATGTCAATGGACTGTGGTAAAATTCGGGGTTGTTGATGGCGTCGAGAACCAAATCCGAGTTGATCATCCCACGGTGTCCGTCTACCAAAGCACAAGAGACGCCGCTATTGAACGACACGCCGCCTCCTTCGTAATTATATATATGCGCCCATTTGTCGGCGATGAGCTGTTCTCCCGGTTGTGTATGGAGTTTGATGGCCGTTTGGTTGGCCATGGTTCCCGACGGGAAAAACAAAGCCGCCTCAAAACCGAACATTTCGGCCACACGCGCCTCCAAGGCATTGACAGTCGGATCCTGTTTGTAAACATCGTCGCCTACCTTGGAGTTGAACATGAACTGCAACATTTCGACGCTGGGTTTGGTGACAGTATCACTGACTAAATTAATTTCCATAATGTAAATTGAAATGGTATTTTTGTGCCGACAATCATAGCAACGAATAGCCGGTTGTCCTTTGTATTTTTGAAAAACAAATTTAAAACAATTTATGACAACTACCGAACAAATAAAAGGTATTGTGGAACGCCTTGGTGCGTTGAGGAGGTATCTTTGACATTGATGCCAAGCAGATAGAAATTACCAACGAGGAGGAAAAAACCTTCGCTCCCGACTTCTGGAACAACGCCCGCGAAGCCGAACTGATCGTTAAAAACCTCAGGTCCAAAAAGAAATGGGTCGAGGATTACGAGAAAGCGGTCGATATGGTCGATGAACTCCAGCTTGCTTCTGAATTTTACAAGGAAGGAGAACTTTCATCCGAAGAATTAGACGAGCAATACCGCATTACCAACAACCACATCGAGAACATCGAATTCAAGAATATGCTTTCTGAAGAAGGCGATTCACTCAGTGCCGTTTTGCAGATTACTGCCGGCGCCGGCGGGACCGAAAGCTGCGACTGGGCATCGATGCTCATGCGCATGTACATGATGTGGGGTGAAAAGAACGGCTATAAAATCAAGGAACTCAATTTTCAGGAAGGCGATGTGGCGGGAATCAAAACCGTGACGCTCGAATTTGAGGGCGATTACTCTTTTGGTTACCTCAAGGGTGAGAACGGCGTGCATCGATTGGTGCGCATTTCGCCTTTTGACAGCAATGCCAAGCGGCATACGTCTTTCGTTTCGGTTTACGTGTATCCGCTCGTGGATGACAGTATCGAGATCGACATCAACCCTGCCGATATAGAGATTACGACTTCGCGCTCGAGCGGTGCCGGCGGACAGAACGTCAACAAGGTCGAAACCAAAGTGCAACTCGTACACAAACCCACAGGCATCCAGATTCAATGCTCGGAAACCCGATCGCAACAAGACAATCGCCAACGTGCCATGCAGATGCTGCGCTCGCAATTGTATGAAATCGAGCTCAAGAAGCAACAGGCACAACGCGCAGACATCGAAGCCGGAAAGATGAAAATCGAATGGGGTTCGCAAATCCGCAATTATGTGATGCAACCGTATAAACTCGTCAAGGATGTACGCACCGGCCATGAAACCAGTGATGTTGATGGCGTGATGAATGGTGAAATCGATGAATTCCTAAAGGCTTATTTGATGATGATGGGTCAGAAAGAGGAGGAATAACTCAATGAATAATTGATAATTGAGAGTGGATAATTAGGGTTGGTAAGGAAAAAATTCTATTTTTAGCGGGAACTTTTACCAACCTTAATAAACCTGATATGAAAAAATTACCAATCCTTATCTCGATGCTATTTCTCATTCTCACTGCTTGTGGCGGAAGCGATGACAATAACAACATTCCGCCCGCAGTTGGGCAATCCTTCAATTTTGACGGACAAACCTATACTTTGTTGGGTTTACAAGGGATTACCGAGGCGAAAATGGAGAATGTTATGGATATCGATGGCGTCCAATATGACCGTTCTACGATTTCCCTTATCGGGCTTCAGGGGTTTGTCAAAACCGCAACGGTGAGTTTCGATGTATACTACAAACACGGCATGACGGTCGCCGGCACCTACAACATTTTCGACGATATTGACGAGAGCAGCTTTGACACTTACCTTGGTGCACGCGACCGCGCCTGTCTGGGCTGGGTATCACAGGCGTCTGCATTCGACAATATGAGCGGTATAGATACTTCGGCCAACAACCCGAGTGGTACGGTAACAATCGTGGTCAACAGCCCAACCAATTACACCATTCAATACACCGGAAATTTTAAGGTATATGATGATGGGTTTACTTTTGTGCGCAACGCGCCCACTGTGGTCAATGTTACCGGAGCGGTAGAGGATTTTTCCAATTGATGTCCCGATGCGTCGGATTTTACTACTCGCGCTATTGATTGGCGGCACGATGCAAAGCCAGGAACTCAAAACCATGTCATACAACCTGCGTGTCGATTTTGGCGGAGACGGCGAAAACAACTGGGAATTCCGGCGCGATTTACTTGCTGGTCAACTTGGCATTTACGCACCCGATTTCATCGGAACACAAGAAGGCAAATACCACCAGCTTGGATTCATTACTACTGCCCTACCCGAATACGACTACATCGGAATCAGTCGTGATGGCTCTAAAACAGACGGCGAATTCAGTGCGATTTTCTACAACCACAAAAGATTTAAGGTGATTGACGATAAAACTTTTTGGCTATCGGAAACGCCCAACCAGAAATCAAAAGGATGGGACGCGGCTTTAGAACGCATCTGCACTTACGGCTTGTTCGAGGAAATAGCGACAGGAAAAAAATGCTACGTTTTCAATACGCACCTCGACCACATCGGCGAACTGGCCCGAACCAATAGCGCCAAACTGATTGTAGAAAAAATAAAATCCGTAAATACTAAAAACCTACCCGTTATTTTCACAGGCGATTTCAATAGCGAGCCAAACAGCGCAGCATACCAAGCGATTTTGGCATTACTACACGACAGTAAAACCATCTGTAAATCCAAGCCTTTTGGCCCTGCGGGTACTTTCAACGGTTTTAAATTTCACGAACCTGTGACACTTTTGATTGATTATATTTTTGTAAGCAAAGGCAATATCGAAGTCTTGAAACAGGCGGTTTTGAGCGATTCGAAAGATTGTAAATATCCATCGGATCATTTGCCGGTATTTACGCAACTAAAAGTAGAATAAATCATTGCCTTTACCTCACATTTACCTACAATTATGAAGACCTACATTGCCCTGCTTCGCGGTATCAACGTTAGCGGACACAAAATCATCAAAATGGAAACGCTTCGTAAAGTGCTCGAAGAACTCGACTTTAAGCACGTTTCGACTTACATCCAAAGTGGCAATATCTTGTTCCGGTCTGTGGAAAAATCAATCCCAAAACTCGAAAAACTAATCGCGGCATTGATTGACAAACATTTCGGTTTCGATGTTCCGGTTACTGTCGTAACACCCGAAGAATTGAAGAAAATCGTTCTCGAAAATCCTTACGCGAACCATACAATCGACGATCCGGCACAGCCATATGTATCATTTTTATCTGAAGTTCCGGCGGCCGACAAATTAAAGCTACTTCAAGCTTTAGACTTTAAAGGCGACAATTTCATCACCGTTGGCAAAACGATGTACATCAATTATGTCAATTCGGCTGGTGACTCCAAATTGTCGAACGCCATTATTGAGAGCAAACTCAAGCTTTCATCAACGGCGCGCAACTGGAAAACCGTAAACAAACTGATTGAACTCGCCGAGGCGATAGAAGCTTAACGGCAAACCTAAAAACTACAACCATTCAATCAACGAAACACCTATACCTACGGTGGTTTGCCGGTAATTGTAATCAATCAAAGTTTCTCCGTAACCATGAGAAATCTGCAGGTAACCTTTTAGATTCCCTTTTATGGGGTGCGACCACGAAAATGTCGCATTGCCGCGCATCCGCTTACCAAAATTGAGGTTGTGGCTAGTGATTAGCGAAAACACGTCACCGCCTTTGGTGTAGATTACATTCAAATCACCGCGCCCAATGTAATCGGCGATGTCGGGATTGTCATCTTTGGTAGACGCGATCCTGAACCAAGGTCGGATGTAAACACTCCAATCTTTGCGTTCAAATCCCGCATGGAAGATAATGCGGTTCCAGCTTCTGGAGTACGGATTGCTCTTGCCGTTGGATTCGTGGTTGAACGCAACTCCCATCATGCGTGCCTTGAATCCGAGCACATCGAATTTAATGGGAAAGTTAAGCATGAGCTCGGGTTGGTAATTGATTTCGCGAAACGGCCGCGACAAAGCGTTGTTGTATACTTGCCAGTGCGCGATCTGGGTGTACGCGCCCCATAAATCGCCTTGTCCCCAAAAAATCCCGTGGATGAGTTTGGTCTTAAAACTGATCTGGAATTTGGTCTCTACATTGTTGAGGTCGGTGCCCGGCGGCGCAATGTAGTCGGGATTGTCATTGCCCGAAATGGGTTGCTCGTTCGGGTGATCGGTCCAGCGTGCGGGAAGCAGGTAAATTGGCTTGTAAGTGGTAATCAGGAAAGTTCCTTTGTTGGTTGACGGGTCGAGTTCCCAGCGCTCTGACATGGTGCGCATTTTGGTTTTGTTGTCAAAAAATGCATTCTGGCCAAAAGCTCGAAATCCGAAAATAAGAATAAAAAAGAACAGCAGTCGCATTTGGAACATGGTAAATTTTATTGCGAAATTAACGGTCATTTACCAAAACCTGTTACAATATTACGCGTTTGCTTTACTCAATTACAAGCCCAGACCAAAGACCGAATACACTATTCGACCGGTAGTATCATCCCGATATAAAATCCTGCAATCGCTGTTTATGTTTATCTTTTGTTATCTGATGACCAGTTTCCTGTAAGTGGTTTTGTTTCCCGAACTAATCTTCGCGATATACATTCCCGAAGCGAGGTTCAGGTCAAACCTGGTTTCTCCTATGAAATCGGTACGCAGCAATTTCGATCCAGACACATCGTAAATTTCAAGTGCACCTTGTCCTTTGATGCCCGAAAGTACAAAGTAATCTTGCGCCGGATTGGGATAAAGCACCACTTCCCTATCAGAAAAAGTCGTCGTCGCCAAAGCGGCAAACCAAGGATCGCCAACATGCGTCCCCCAAATATAATCGGCCAAATCAGGATAATCGATAAACGGGTTGCGGTTGACTTGCCAGGTATAGATGTAGTTGTTGCGGTTCATTTCAAAATCGTCGGATGGATCGCTGTGGTTCCACTGCAGCAACAGCGCCAGGTCTCCGAGTTGTCCGACAGTCGTGTTGGGCGGATTACCATTTACCACTTCCAGGCCGTTGTAACGCACCGCCATATAAAAAACGCCTCGTGCCACATCACCGTGCCAACTGCCTACATTTCCGGTCGGGCCGAGGTATTCGCCGTAATCTTTATTGTTCCTGGAACTGTTCACCGGACCGTCTTCTGCCCTGATATGGTGGGCATCGCCGTGACCCGTAAGGATGTCATTGGGCCCGGTAGGCAACCAAACCTCGATGCCATCGGCTTCGCTTGAGGTACCTCCGCTGTAACCACCGCGTGATTGCGGATACATGTGCTCGCGGTTCCATTTGCCGATATTGCTACCACCGGTATCCTGAAAATCCAGTTTAGAACGCGGCTGTTCGCTGTACAAAAGCCAAACCTGGTTTGGGTTTAGCGGATTCTGGTCACAGGCCTTAATAATATTGGTTACATCGCCGTAATTGTGCGCGTGGACCACCGAGGGATTGGCGATAATGTCTTGCAAAGCCTGACGCAACTCGGCCCCCGACTTGCCTTCGAGCGAATCGTAATAACCCGCTGGCGCGGTATTGCTTACAATTCCGTAAGTGGGATTCAAGGGCGTTCCCCAAGCCAACGGTATAAAATCATTATCGAGGATTCTGATACTGATGTTATTGTTCATCCTTACGTAACCTGCAGGAAGCGAATTGATTTGGATTTTTGCCACTTCGTCACCTTCGTCCAGCGCGTCATCGGTGGTCTGGATGGTGGCTACTGCAGAATTGGATCCGGCTGGAATCGTAACCGAAGTAGTCCCCGAAAAATCGGCAGTGTCAAAAGTACCATTGTTCAGCGAAAAATTAAAGTTAACGTTACCCGTCACATTGGTTTGCGTAGTAAAGGTGATGTTGAACGATTGCCCTTCACCAAATTGCGTAGCAGTGGTACTGATTGTAATACCGTTGTAAATGATGCCTGTACCGTCATTATTGGCTCCAGGAGTGGGCGCCTTGGTCTCGTAAGTACCGTCATTTTTACGCTGGATTGATTGTGAGGTGCCTAAGCTATTGATGTTTTCATCAGCCTGAACTGCGACGCCCAGCAAAGCCATAAGCGCTGTAGCATTTGGGTCGCTGGTTCCGTAAGCAAGCGCATCGATAAGGTTGGTGGTGGATGCCTGGGTCAGGTTCGGGAAATCAGACGGGTTGCCCAGATAAAGCCCAATGGCATCCGGCCCGTTTTGAATCACACTGTCTGCAAAGAGTTTGCCCGGAACCGGAGAAACCAGCGCATTTCCTACTACGGCAATGCCATTGTCGTCGGTTACCAGTCCGTCGAGGTCGTATACAAAATAACTGAGGTTGGCTTGGCTTCCGGTACCGTTGAAAAACACGAGTACGTAGCCATCTAGCGAAAAGTTGGATGTAGCCGACTTGAGCTCGATGAATTCCTTATCATCGGTACCGGCCGTATCGCAGTCGAGTTCATTGATTACAACTTGTGCGCTCGCTACAGAACTGCCCAGAAGCACCAAGGTCAAAAATATTTTTTTGATCATTTTATCAGATTTGAACAGCAAATATAGGCTAAAAACCCATAGTGCTGTGTTAAACGCCGGATATCAATTTGTTAAAGTAGCACGCAAATATCTTGGAACTCCTTTTAAAAAAATTACATTTGCAAAAAAATTGACTAAAAAATCGCAGTGTTTTAGCGTTTGTCGCTGTGAAACAGGCGTTTAATCCCCGAACCAAAACCACTATGAAGAAAATTGTCGAGTACCGCAAACTGCTCAATGTTGAAAAAACGGTAGCATTGAAAGATTTAAAAACCATCTACCGCAATGCGATGAAAGAAAGCCATCCCGATAAATTTCAGGATGATCCAGAAGGTTTGCAGGCCGCCGAGGAAAAAAGCCGCGAGATTATTGAAGCCTACCATTTCCTGGTAAGCATCAACGCAGAAACCATCAAACAAGGCTTACCAGAGTACCAGGAAACCATTGCTACGGCTACCATTACCGATTATCGATATGAAAATATCAGGCTGATTGTGAATTTTTCTAACGGAAGCGTTTACGAATACATCTCGGTGCCCAAAGCCACTTATATCAAAATGGTGAATGCCGATTCGCCGGGACGATTTGCTAAACGACACATCTTCAGTGCGTTTCCGTACAGGAAAGTAAGCAACATCGACTAAAGTCACTTAATTGCAAAAGGAGAAGCGCTTCATTTTGAGGCGCTTTTTTTATGCGCCACACTAAAAAACGACGAAAAGCGTTAAAATATCAGGGTTTACCCTATTGCGGGTTAACAATCAATGCTTTAATTTAGCCGAATAATATTACAACCCAAAACTATTTTAAGCCATGGAAGATCTTTGTCACAAGTACAAACAGCAAGTAATTAAGGCCAAGGAAACGGTAGGAATTATTGAGGAGGAACTGTACCAGATTCGTCTCAAGCTCCAGAAAGATCCAACTAATGCGGCCTTTTTGCAAAAATTAAAAAATACCACCTTAGACATGACCATCACGCTTAACGAGCTCGAACACAGCCAACATGCTTTAGAAGAGTGCCTTCGCGAACACAGTCCTGTCAAATAAAATTTCGACATCTTTAGATGTAGAGGTTTAGCGAAAGCTAGACCTTTTTTTATTATATTAGGTATGTGTAGCTTATAAAATATTCTAGTGGAAAACTGTATTTCATGTATCCGATTGCGCTGCTGATTGGTTTGATGATCGGCGTTACCGTAGGAGAATAAACACTTGCGGTTCCATCTTGCTCTACCTCATACACATCAGGCTGTGTGCATCGTTTTCATGATTCCCTCCCCAACTACGAACTACCGTGACTGGAACTTTTTGACAGCCATCACTTTGAATTCAGTGGCTGGTTTTGAACGTGATTTAGAATCGCCTATGAATTGCTTTACCCACCGATTTTACTAAATTTGCATTGAAATCTCAACCACCATGAAAATAGAACAAATCTATACCGGATGCATCGCACAAGCTGCCTATTACCTTGAAAGCAATGGCGAAGCGGCAATTTTTGACCCGTTGCGCGAGGTGCAACCGTATCTTGACAAGGCACAAGTAGATGGGGCAAAAATCAAATACATCTTTGAAACGCATTTCCATGCCGATTTCGTCTCCGGGCATCTCGACCTGGCACAAAAAACGGGCGCAAAGATTGTTTACGGACCAACTGCGCAGCCCGAATTCGACTCGATTATCGCCACCGACAACCAAGAGTTTACTGTTGGAAATTGCACGGTAAGGGCCATACATACTCCTGGGCATACTATAGAAAGTACTTGCTATTTGCTTATCGATGAGCATGGCAACCAACAAGGCATCATTACCGGTGATACCTTATTTATAGGTGACGTTGGCCGACCCGACCTGGCTCAAGCCCTGGCTGGCGATCTTACTCAAGAGAAACTCGCGGGATATTTGTTCGATTCGCTTCGCAATAAAATCATGCCGTTGGCTGATGAGTTGATCGTTTATCCGAGCCACGGAGCCGGAAGTGCCTGCGGAAAGAACATGAGCAAGGAAACCACCGACACTTTGGGCAACCAGAAAAGAACCAATTATGCATTGCGCTCCGATATGACCAAGGAAGAATTCACTCAGGAATTGCTCGACGGACTTGGATCGCCGCCGGCTTATTTTCCGCAGAATGTAATGATGAACATCAAGGGTTATGAAAGCCTTGACAACATCCTTCAAAAATCACTCAAAGGTTTGAACCCGGCAGCGTTCAAAGCGTTGGCCAATCAATCCGAAGCCATTGTACTCGATGTACGCCACGAAAACGACTTTGTGAAAAGCCACATTCCCGGCAGTATTTTTATAGGAATCCAGGGGAATTTTGCGCCTTGGGTTGGTGCGCTGATCATGGATGTCAACCAACCGTTGCTGATTGTGACGCCCGAAGGCCGCGAACAGGAAACCATCACAAGGTTGTCGCGCGTTGGATTTGACCATGTGTTGGGCTATCTCGAAGGTGGAATGTCGGCTTGGGAAAATGCCGACTTTGAAACCGACAGCATGGCCTCGATCACGCCCGAACAATTTGCATCCGAATATTCTGCAAAAAGCGTCGTTGTAGATGCCAGAAAACCGGGCGAATATCAGGCTGAGCATGTAGAAAACGCCGTAAACATTCCACTGGATACCATCAATACGCATTTTGCAGAAGTTCCTAAAAACGAAACGTTTTACCTGCATTGCCTGGGCGGTTATCGTTCTGTCATCATGGGCTCTATCCTTAAATCACGGGGAATTCACAATTTAATTAATATAGAAAAAGGCTTCAATGGGATTAAAAATACGGCGGTGAGTGTTAGCCAATTCGTTTGTCCGTCTACGCAGAATTAACATTAAAGCAAACTATAAGAAAAATTTAAGCCCTCAAATTGCGTCGGGCTTATTTTTTTGGATAATTTTGCGCCACAAATTCAAAACAGCAAATTCAATTAATAAGGAATCTCAGGATTCACAACCCAACAACAAAATCAACATCATGCGTAAGAACTTTTTATTACTACTAGCAGCCGTATCTATTTTAGTTTCGTGCAACAAGGCAGGCGAAAATGAGTACATCGTTACCGGAACCATTAAAGGACTCGATGGAAAATCGGTTACCCTTGAAGTACAGGACGAAGCCACTGGCCAGCTTAAACCCGTAGACACTGTAAAAATCGAGAAGGGAAAATTTGTATTCAAAGGATCGTCTAAAGAACCCGAAATGCATTTGGTGCAAGTAGAGTCGGTGCAAGGAAAAGTGCCTTTCATCCTCGAGAATGGCGATATTGAAATGGAAATCAACAAAGACAGCGTAAGCATCACCAAAGTTGGCGGTACTTACAACAATGACGAGTTGACTGCTTACAAAGAAAAAGGAATGGCCATCCAGAAGAAAATGATGAAATTTCAGGAAGCCAATATGCAGAAAATGAACGAGGCCCGCGAGAAAAACGATACGGTAGTGATGAACAGCCTGCGTAAGGAATTCAGCAAATTCCAGGACGATTTCGCTAAACAGTCTGACGATTATGTGAGCTCGCATCCAAAAGCATTCATCTCTGCTTTGATCATTGAAGGCATGTTCAACCAGATGGTGCCCGATACAGACAAAATCAAGAAATATTACGATGGTTTGGACAAATCGGTTAAGGATACCAAACACGGAAAATCAATCAAGACCAAATTAGACCAATTGTCTAAACCGATGGCTTCTATCGGTGTGGGTAGTTTGGCTCCGGATTTTTCGGCACCAAATCCAGAAGGTAAAATAATCTCGTTAAAACAATCTATGGGAAAGGTAACCATCGTTGATTTTTGGGCGTCTTGGTGCAACCCTTGCCGTGCGGCCAATCCAGAGATGGTTGCCTTGTATGACGAAATGCATCCAAAAGGGCTCAATATCATTAGCGTTTCTTTGGATAAGGAAGCTGCAAAATGGAAGGAAGCGATTGCAAAGGACAAATTGAGCTGGAACCAAATCTCAAACCTTAAGTTTTGGGACGAACCCATTGCCATTACTTACAACATCAAATCGATTCCCGCAACTTTCATCCTTGATGCGAGCGGAAAAATCGTGGCACGTGACCTAACCGGACCTGCGTTGAAAGCAAAAGTGACCGAGTTATTGGCCAAATAATCCACAAAAGCATACCTTATAAAAGAATCTCCTTTACGGAGATTTTTTTATGTCTTTCAGTTCCAAAGGCTTAAAAAATCGATTGTAATTATCTGGTATTTTAATTTGCAAACACCAAAAGTGTTCCTATATTTGCAACCGTTTCCAGACAAACGTCAGGGCCAATGGGGAGATACTCAAGCGGCCAACGAGGGCAGACTGTAAATCTGCTGTGAGAACTTCGCAGGTTCGAATCCTGCTCTCCCCACAAAACCGAAATGCATAGCATTTCGGTTTTTTTTATTTCACAGCGCGTCGAAAATTCATTTTCGTAAGCGATGAGAAATAAAAAAAAACACAAAACGCACAGCGTTTTGGTTTTGTGCAAAGGTTCCCACCGAGGATCACTTGAAAAGTAATCCTGCCATTAAAACTTCCCAAACCAATTCTTTTTCGTTGATACTAAAGACACACAGCGTTTTGGTTTTGTGCATGGTTTCTCTCCGAGGATCACTTGATAAGTATTCCTGCCAACACACTTCTCAATTCAAAACAAATCTCACTTAGAAAACACTTTCTACCGGCAACCGCGTTAGGGATTGCAGTGAAAATCCTTTTTATCATTGGGAATTCCTCGACTGCGCTCGGAATGACAATAGTGGCCGAAGAAAGCAGTTTTGAATTGCAGCCAATAAAAAGATTGCAACGCAAAGCCCGGCCGCACCCAAAACGTCAACCATTAACAATAGCTTGATTGCGGCAACGCCCAAAACACAACGCAACCATTTTTTCAAAAGGCTATCTAGGTGGAAATCCAATACAGGATCAACCAAACCAAAACCAACTATGCAAAACAAATTACTCTTTCTTTGTGTGTTTCTCATTACTTTAGGAATACACGCGCAATCGTTCTATGATGAGACTGCAATCCAGGAAATTAGAATCAACTTCACCCAGCCCGACTGGGAAATCCTGCTCAATACCGAGCAACAGACCACGCAAAATTACATTCCGGCCGAATCGGTGACCATCAACGGCACGGTGTTCAACAATGTGGGTGTGAAATACAAAGGCAATAGTTCGTTTGAGCCGTTTTTGGTTAAAAATCCTTTCCATATTGAACTCGACACTTACCAGAATCAGGATTACCAGGGATACACCGACATCAAGCTCAGCAATGTGGTGTTCGACCCGTCGTTTATCCGTGAGACGCTCTCCTACTCTATATTGCGCAATTATATGGCGGCACCACAGGCCAATTACGCGAATGTCTATGTGAACAATAACCTGATTGGTTTGTATACGAATGTGGAATCGGTATCCAAAAAATTTGTCAAGAAGCATTTTTACTCGGATACCAATGCGTTTTTTGATTGCTCGCCTGTTGGCGGTGCCTCAAACCAGTCGTTGCAGGATTTGCCGGCGCTCATTTATTGGGGGCCGAATGTAGATGCTTACGACATGGCGTATCGGATAAAATCAGAAACAGGCTGGGACGATTTGATTGACCTGGTCAATACGCTCAACAACAATACGGTCAATATAGAGACGCTGCTTGACGTGGACAAGGTTTTGTGGATGCTCGCCTTTGACAACATTATGGTGAACCTTGACAGCTATATTGGCGTGTTCAACCAGAATTATTATTTGTACAAGGGCGACAACGGGCGTTTCAATCCCGTGGTTTGGGATTTGAATATGTCATTGGGCGTATTTGCTGACCTCGGGACTTTTGTGCTCCCAAACACCACAGCCAAGAAACAAATGAACCATCTGCAACATATGGGCGATGCCACGTTCCCATTGTTGTCTAAATTGCTTGCGGTACCAAAATACAAGAAAATGTATCTGGCGCATTACAATACCATTTTGCAGGAACAGTTTGTAGGTAACGGTTATTTGCCGAAAGCACAGCAATTGCGGTCGTTGATAACCACTTCGGTTCAAAATGACCCGAACAAGCTCAACAGTTTCGCAGCCTATCAATTCAACCTGAATAGCGACGTGACGACAAATTTTGGGCTGGTTGCTCCGGGAATTACCAACCTTATCAACGGACGCACCGCATTCCTGACGGCCTTGCCCGACTTTACAGCGGTGCGACCGGTGATTGCAGATATCCTGCCTTCTGTGATGAATCCGGTTGTAGGGACGCAGTTTACGATGACGGCTCAGGTAACCAATACAAACTCGAACTCGGTAATGATCGGTTACAGGAACAACCTAAAGGGCGTTTTTACCAAAGTACAAATGTTTGATGACGGAAACCATAACGACGGAGTGGCCGCGGACAATATTTATGGCGCGACAATCACCATCAGCAATGCCTACATGCAATATTACATTTATGCCGAGAACAATACTATTGGGACTTTCTCGCCTGCAAGGGCAGAATACGAATTTCATACGCTCAACGCGACCTACCCCACGCTTAACGCGGGCGATTTGGCCATCAATGAAATCATGGCGCAGAACACAAATACCGTTACCGATGCAGCAGGGCAATTTGAGGATTGGATAGAACTTTACAACAATACGGGAAATACCATCAGCCTGGACAACCTTTATCTTAGCGACAACGCAGCCAACCTTCAAAAATGGGCATTTCCCACTGGGCTTACCATTGCTCCCAACAGTTATCTGGTTGTTTGGGCCGATGAGGATCTGACCGAAGAAGGCCTGCACGCCGACTTTAAATTGTCGGCCGGTGGAGAAAATGTAATCCTGTCGTACCCCAATGGCGACATCGTTGATTCGGTGAGCTTTGGCGCGCAGACCGCTGATGTG
>JAKQJQ010000200.1 GCA_029561105.1 Bacteroidota bacterium | reverse complement strand
CCCAATCTTGATTATCGTTGCTCTATGGATTTTCATCATGCGACGCATGAGTGCAGGTGGTCCCGGTGGTGGCGGGCAAATCTTCAACATTGGCAAATCAAAAGCACGATTGTTTGACGAAAAGACAGATATTAAAACCACTTTCAAAGACGTGGCAGGACTTGAGGGTGCCAAAGAAGAGATACAGGAAATTGTGGAGTTTCTCAAAAATCCTGAAAAATACACCAACCTTGGTGGTAAAATTCCCAAAGGCGCTCTGCTTGTAGGACCTCCTGGAACAGGGAAAACCTTATTGGCCAAAGCTGTTGCCGGTGAAGCCAAAGTACCGTTTTTCTCGTTGTCTGGTTCTGACTTTGTAGAGATGTTTGTAGGTGTAGGTGCCTCGCGCGTGCGTGACTTGTTCAAACAAGCCAAAGAAAAATCTCCTGCTATTATCTTTATCGATGAAATCGATGCGGTGGGTCGTGCTCGTGGCAAGAACAATTTCTCGGGCGGAAACGACGAACGCGAAAATACGCTAAACCAACTCCTTACCGAGATGGATGGTTTTGGGACAAACTCCAACGTCATTGTCCTGGCTGCAACCAACCGCGCCGATGTACTCGACAAAGCCCTTATGCGTGCCGGACGTTTTGACCGACAGATATTCGTTGACTTACCAGACATCCGTGAGCGCAAGGAAATTTTCGAAGTGCATCTCACGCCGCTCAAAAAAGTCGAAGGACTCGATACCGACTTTCTCGCAAAACAAACGCCCGGATTTTCTGGAGCCGATATTGCCAATGTCTGTAACGAAGCCGCGCTGATTGCCGCAAGGAACAACAAGCCTGCCGTAGACAAACAGGATTTTCTGGATGCCGTAGACAGGATCGTAGGCGGCCTTGAAAAGAAAAATAAGATCGTCACTCCAGAAGAGAAGAGAGCGATCGCCATCCATGAAGCAGGACATGCCACTGTAAGCTGGATGCTTGAGCATGCCGCACCACTAGTAAAAGTAACTATCGTTCCGCGCGGGCAAAGTCTCGGAGCGGCGTGGTATTTACCAGAGGAAAGACTCATCGTTCGCCCAGACCAAATGCTCGATGAAATGTGCGCCACGATGGGCGGAAGGGCTGCCGAAAAAGTAACCTTCAACCGCATTTCTACCGGCGCATTAAGCGACCTTGAGAAAGTTACCAAACAGGCGCGCGCCATGGTTACGATTTACGGGCTCAATGAAAAGCTCGGGAACGTGACATATTATGATTCTAGTGGCCAGAATGAGTACAATTTCTCTAAGCCTTACTCAGAAGAAACCGCAAAAGTAATCGACAAGGAAATCTCTGATTTGATTGAAAGCCAATACCAACGCGCCATCCAAATCTTAGAAGAAAACAAAGACAAACTCAATCAACTTGCTGATATACTGATAGAAAAGGAAGTGATCTTTAAAGACGACCTAGAGGCTATTTTTGGCAAACGCACTTTTGACTCGAACCTACAGGAAGAGACCGCGCTGTAGCTAACAGTTATTACAATCCATTTATTAAAAAATCTTAATTCGAACCCGCTTTTGAATTAAGATTTTTTTATCTTTGGATGTTCTCAAAAACTATTCAATACTTATATGAGTCTTTTCAGGAAATTTTTCGGCTCTGGCAACGATTCCTCGGACGAGGAGAAAGAAAGTGAATTTAATGAAATGAAAGCCAACTTTTCGGCTCCCGCTGACGAGAAATTTACTTTCAATTTTAAGAAGAACGGAGGCAAATTCCTGTACTGTGAAAACCTCACCGAAGTAAAGGACCATTTTGAGCACATCCTCGAAGAGAACGACTGGTTTGAATCAGAAGCCGCTTGCTTTGAACCCAAACTATTCAGCATGCTCGACGAAAACAAACTTTCTTACAACAATCCAAAAGATCCAAAATTTTTGCTCGCGAGCTGCGAAAACCTGATTGCCGATGAGGGTTCTATCCTATTTTCCTCCAATCAAATCAAGCAACACAAACCCAACGACCTTCCTGTAAATATTGTCATCCTGGCTACCACGAGCCAAATCCTTGAAAGCAAAAGCGATGGTTTACGCGCCATCAAAAAGAAATACGACAAGGATTATCCTACCAATATCACTACGATAAAATATTTCGAGAAAGCCAAAGAAGAAGATTTTCTGCAATACGGAAGCGCGGCCAAAAACCTGTATCTGCTTCTTTTAGAAGACCTTTAAAATGAATGAAACGCTGACGAGGACCTTATCAGGAATAGTTTATATCCTGATCCTGATTACAGCCTCACTCTATTTACACAGTTTCCTTTTGTTGTTTGGCATTTTTCTACTGTTGGCCGTTTATGAATTCTGCCAATTGGTGCAACTTAAAAAAACAGCGCCGTTTCTTATTGCAATATTTGGGTACGCATTGTTCGCTTATTTTGATGTAAGCCGCAGCAGTGCTATTTTATTGCTCTTGGCCGCATTGTTTGTTTCGGGCAAATGCATTGCCTTTTTGTTCAACGCCAACCAACGGCCATTTGCGCCCACCTCAAAGTTCGTTTACCTCATTGGGTATGTAATCCTCCCGATTATCCTGATTACCAAAATCCCTTGCATAGACGGCAGTTTCAATCCTAAAATCATCATCAGCATTTTCATTTTGATTTGGGCCAATGACACTTTTGCTTTTGTTGTGGGCAAATCCATCGGGAAACACAAGCTTTTCGAACGCATCTCTCCAAAGAAAACCATTGAAGGTTTTTTGGGCGGGCTCGTATTCGCTGCCGTTTTTGCCGTACTGATTGCCAAGTTCTTTATCTTTCAACCGCTATTCAATTGGATTATTATCTCGTTGATTTTAAGCGCCATTGGTACCATCGGTGATTTGGTCGAATCCAAATTCAAGCGTGTTGCGGGTGTAAAGGACTCTGGAAAAATCATGCCTGGTCACGGCGGCATTTTAGATCGGCTGGATAGTATTATATTTGCGGCACCTTTTGTATTTTTGTTTTATCAAATCTTGTATTATGTTTCATAAAGAAGGCGGAAAAATCATCCTGATTGCAACAACCCTGACCGTTGTTTTCTTACTCACCATAGACAAATTGGTGGACCTTGAATGGTTGCGGATGACCCTGATGCTCATTGCATTGTTCTTCCTGATTATGATCCTGCAATTTTTCAGGAACCCTAAAAGACCTGTGGATATTGATGACAACCACGTGATTGCACCAGTAGACGGGAAAGTCGTCGTGATTGAGGAAGTCTTCGAAGCCGAATATTTCAAGGACCAACGCCTGCAAGTCTCCATTTTCATGTCGCCGATTAACGTGCATGTGACACGTTATCCGGTAAACGGAAAAGTCAAATTCAGCAAATACCATCCTGGAAAATACCTCGTCGCCTGGCATCCAAAGGCAAGTACAGAAAATGAACGCACTACTGTTGTAGTAGAAAACAGAATCTTTGGAGAAATCCTGTACCGACAGATTGCCGGTGCCCTCGCCAAACGGATTGTCAATTATGCGCAAGAAGGCATGCAGGTCGTTCAGGGAACTGATGCCGGATTCATCAAATTCGGTTCACGCGTGGATTTGTATTTCCCGCTGGGCACAGAAATCAATGTAAAACTCAACCAAAAGGCGGTTGGCGGAAAAACCATCATCGCCACAAAGTCATAAAGAAAAATGGCAGAGAAAGATCTCGATACCCGTTTTAAAGAGGCCGTTGAAATAGCCGACACCATGACCCAAGCCGACTTGCCACAAGACGTGCAACTTAGACTGTATGCCTATTATAAGCAGGCCACTTCAGGAAGCCCAACGGCTACCTTCAATCCCAATTTTGATCTGCGCAACGCTTTTAAAACCAATGCCTGGATGCAGATCAGCCACCTCAGTATCGAGCAAGCCAAAGAATTGTATATAGAATCAATCCTTTCCCTAGTCAAAAAATGATGATGAAAAAGAGCCCAATATTTGCCTTAAGTTTTGCCGTGCTTTTGGCTGTTTCCTGCAACAATAAAAAGTTAACCGAAGTGGTAGAGGTACCATTGCCTACTGCCGAAGAAAAAATTACCATCGGTCATCCCGACGATGTCAAAGCCGATGAAGGCGTTTTCCAGGTGCAAAAATTACCTTATAGTTACGATGCCCTTTCGCCCAGCATCGATGCCTTAACCATGGAAGTGCATTACTCCAAGCATTATCTCACCTATACCAACAATCTCAACAGGCTCGTTGCCGGAACCGAACAAGAAACGCTGCCTATCGAAGAAATCCTAAGAAAATTAGACATCAGTAACGCCGATTTGCGCAACAATGCCGGTGGATACTACAACCATGGTTTTTTCTGGGACAGCATGGCACCCAAAGCCGATGGTGTTGCAAAAGATACACTCGCCGCCGCAATCAACCGCGATTTTGGTTCTTTCGAGAACTTCAAGACACAATTTGCCGAGGCCGCCGAAAAACAATTCGGTTCGGGCTGGGCATGGCTCGTCACCGACAAGTCCGGAAAACTACAGGTGACCAGCACCCAAAACCAAGACAATCCGCTGATGCCGAATGCCGCGATTAAAGGTACGCCTATCCTGACGCTAGACGTTTGGGAGCACGCTTACTACCTCAATTACCAATACCGGCGCAAGAAATACATCGACAACTTCTTTAAAGTCATTAACTGGAAAAAGGTGGGTGAGCGTTATCAGGAAGCGATGATGAAAAAGTATTAAATAAAAATCCCGGACGCAAATCCGGGATTTTTTTATTTCAAGCTTTTCACGCTCTGCTCGATTGTTGCTATTTTAGCCAACGCATCGGCTTCTTTCTTGCGCTCCATTTCAAGTACTTTTTCGGGCGCACCACCAACGAATTTTTCATTCGAGAGTTTTGCCTGTACCGATTTGAGGAAACCTTGGGTATATTTGAGTTCCTCGGTAAGTTTGGCGATTTCCTGCTCCACATCAATCGCACCGGTAATCGGGATGAAATACTCGTTTGATTTCACACGGAACGAGAGTGCGCCATCCACCTTGTCCGAAACATATTCCAAGGCGGTGATATTACCGAGTTTGGTCACAACCGAATCAAAATAAACCGACAACTTTTCGTTATTGATGCCCTTGAGCGCAATGGCATCCTTAAACGGGATATTCTTGTCTTTGCGGATGGATCGGATGCCCGAAATCACCTCCATGGTATTTTCAAAATCCGAAATCAATTTTGAGTCGAAAGCTTTCGATTCAGGCCATTGGGCGATAATCAACGCTTCTTCTGCCGAACGTTCTGCGATATGCTGCCAGATTTCCTCGGTGAGGAACGGCATAAAAGGATGCAACAATTTAAGGACGTTCTCTAGCATTTCAATAGCCTTGTCGAAAGTGGCTTTATCAATCGGTTGTTGATAAGCCGGTTTGATCATTTCAAGGAACCACGAACAGAAATCGTCCCAAACGAGTTTGTAGATGCCCATGAGCGCATCCGAGATACGGTATTTTTCAAAGTTATCCTCGATGTCCAAAAGTGTTTGCTGCAACTTGGCCTCGAACCATTCTATGGCGACTTTTGAAGATTCGGGTTGCGCAATTTCGGCCGAAACTTCCCAGCCTTTGATCAATCTGAAAGCGTTCCAGATTTTATTGGAGAACCCTTTGCCTTGTGCGCACAATTCCTCGTCGAACAAAATGTCGTTTCCGGCAGACGCGCTGAGTAGCAAGCCTACGCGAACGCCGTCGGCACCAAACTTATCGATCAAGTCTAACGGATCGGGCGAATTCCCAAGTGACTTAGACATCTTGCGGCGCTGGCTGTCGCGTACCAATCCGGTCAAATAAACATTCGTAAACGGCTTTTCCCCGGTGTATTCATAACCTGCAATGATCATACGCGCTACCCAGAAAAACAAAATATCAGGGCCGGTGACGAGATCGTTGGTGGGATAATAGTATTTAAAATCTTCGCTTTGCGGATCCATGATACCGCCAAAAACGGCCATCGGCCACAACCATGACGAGAACCAAGTGTCGAGCGCATCGGCGTCTTGCCTTAAGGTTTGGACAGTGATGTTGGGATTTTTGGCTTTGGCGAGTTCGAGTGCTTCTGCCGCGGTTTCGGCTACGACAAAATCTTCCTTGCCATCGCCGTAATAATACGCCGGGATTTGTTGTCCCCACCACAACTGGCGCGAGATGTTCCAGTCGCGGATGTTCTCTAACCAGTGGCGATAGGTATTCTCGAATTTTTTTGGATACAATTTGATTTCGTCGGATTCGAGAACCGCTTTGATGGCCGGTTTGACCAAATCGTCCATTTTGAGGAACCATTGGTCTGACAGGCGCGGTTCTATGACAGCTTTGGTCCTTTCTGAAGTGCCCACTTTATTGAGATGGTTTTCTGTTTTGGCAATCGCTCCCAACGATTCGAGCTCTTTCGAGATTTCGGCACGAACTACAAAGCGATCTTTGCCTTGATAGTGCAAACCATATGAATTCAACGTTGCGTCTTCGTTGAAGATGTCGATGATTTCGAGTCCGTGTTTTTCACCGAGTGCTTTGTCGTTTACATCATGAGCAGGTGTCACTTTCAAACATCCGGTTCCGAATTCCATGTCTACGTAGTCATCCTCAATAATTGGGATGACGCGGCCGCAAATCGGAACGATGGCTTTCTTTCCTTTGAGGTGCGTGAACCGCTCATCATTGGGGTTGACGCAAACCGCCGTATCACCAAAGATGGTTTCGGGGCGCGTAGTGGCAATCGTGAGAAAATCATTGGATCCGTCTATTTTATATTTAAGGAAATAGAGCTTCCCTTGTTGCTCTTCATAAATTACTTCTTCGTCAGACAGCGTGGTCTTGGCTTCGGGATCCCAGTTGACCATGCGGTAACCGCGATAAATCAAGCCTTTGTTGTACAAATCAACAAACGAGCGGATTACCGATGCCGACATGTCTGGGTCCATGGTGAATTTGGTACGCTCCCAATCGCAAGAAGCGCCGAGTTTCTTAAGCTGGTCTAAGATTACACCACCGTATTTGTCTGTCCATTCCCAGGCGTGTTTGAGGAAGTCTTCGCGAGAGAGGTCATTTTTGTTAATGCCATCAGCTTTGAGCTTGGCTACGACCTTGGCTTCGGTGGCGATTGAGGCGTGGTCTGTCCCAGGAACCCAACAAGCATTGAAACCTTTAAGGCGCGCACGGCGGATGAGTACGTCCTGAATGGTATTGTTGAGCATATGCCCCATGTGCAACACGCCCGTCACGTTTGGTGGCGGGATTACAATGGTGTAAGGTGTGCGATGATCGGGCTCTGAATGGAAATAATTGTGTTGCATCCAGTAGTCGTACCATTTTTGCTCTATGGTCTTGGCGTCGAATTGTGCGGGAATTGTCATGATGTTGAATGTTAGTTGGCAGCCTAGCCCTGATAGTAGTGGAAATCCTTTTTTGTTTTGTCATCCCGAGCGCAGCCGAGGGGCAAAACAAAAAAGATTGCAACGGATAGCAGGTTCCCGGCTCCTAAAAAAATACTGACACGAAAAATGTCCGTATTTCCTTTGGTATATTATTTGTTACCCCGACAAAAGTAGAAAATTCGCAGCGTATAAAAAATTAAGAATTAATAATTTGCGCATTGATTAAAACGAAGTATTTTTACCGGAACCAAAAATTACAAAAATTAAAATTAACCACTATGAAAAACATGATTTCCTTAATCGCAATCCTGGCTTTTGGCGCTACGGCAATGGCACAACAGATCGAATTTGTTGACAAGGACAATACCATCGATTACGGTAAGGTTTACAAAGAAAACGACAACGGCGTGCGCTCATTTGTGTTTAAGAACACCGGTGACAAACCGCTTGTAATCACCAACGTGCAGTCTACTTGTGGTTGTACAATCCCAACAAAACCTACTGCTCCTATTGCTCCGGGTAAAACCGGGAAAATTGATGTGAAATACAATATGAACCCAGGTCCTATCAGGAAAACCATTACGGTAGAGTCTAACGCGACCAACGTACCCGAAGGAAGGGTGGCCATCAAGATTAAAGGCGAGGTGCTCGTGAAAGACCAGGTCAACATCATCGAAAAGAAAAAGGGCGTTCCTACCAGCAGCGACCAATAAAACAAAGGGCTTCAGCAATGAAGCCTTTTTTTTTTGCGCATTCTTAAAATCTTTTAGCGAAGTGGTCTCTCGTCTACAATATACTCTTGAGCTGAAAGCGAAATTTGAGCACCTGCCCATTGCGATCGACCTCAAAGTACAACCATTTTCCCTCCTCTTCTTTCAGTAAGTCATTGATGCGTTGCAACGAAAAATTGTAGGCATTAGAGCCATTAATAGATAAAACCAGGTCTCCTTTTTGTAGCCCACAGCGTTCTGCAGGCGAGTCTTTGCGAACACTTGCAACGGTATAAATAGGTTTGAGTACATATTTGTACTTGAAATTGTTTTGGGTCTTTTTCTCGTTGCTATCTGTGTTGTCGCCTACGAGCGTGGTTTGAAACGGCACGCTTTCCTGCACCAGTTGCATGCCATCGTTTTGCAGTTCAATGCCACTCATATTGTACTCAAATTTGGCGGCGTAATACCTACTCCTTTTTACAAATAACGTTTGGCTAGGGTAGTCAAAAATTAAGCTAAACCTACGAAAAATCTCACCTCCAACAGACCCTTTACGATCGGCAACCATGGTTACATTTTTAAGGGAGTTGGCATCGGGAAAGGCTATAATGGGCTCGTTGAATTGAAATCCGGCAAGCTGAAATTGGCTAATCCTTGCCCGGCTTCCGCTGATATCACCGCTAAAACCTTTGCCGAGGTAATCCTCAAAATTGTTTTTGGGAAGGACAATGCCCTTGGCCTTGTTTTCAAAGAGCCACAGGGCGTCACTGTTGCCAAGGTCGAGCAGTAACTTGGCATCGACCGGATCGTGCTCCAAGATTACCTGGGCATTGACATACGGTTTGTTTTTTTCAATACTGATAGGAACGCTGCTGTAACGCCTGTTTATCTTTTTACGCAGTTTTTCACTATCGCGGAATACGACAATCTGTTTGCGCTCATAGTCTACCGCTATAAGGTGGCGCTTGAAGAAATGATATCCGATGATGCCATTGATAGGAACACCCACGTGTGACGAGAAGTTGAAACTTTGGTCGAGTACGATGTACAGGTTGTGGTTTTTATCTACAAGGCCGTTTACAGAAAGCTGGTTGTCTGTAGATTTGAGGCCTTCTATCGCTTCGTCGCTACCCAAACCGCGCAACTTGACTTTCTGTACATTAAACAGGCTCACTTTATCCTTGTCGTCGAGCCCTAGAAGGATGGTCTCCTCTACGCCGGTGTCCAGCAGGAAATTGAGTTCGACACCATTGACATTAATTGGGATGAAGATTAAGTTGTTGATGAGTTGAAAAGGAATGACGACTTTGCTTTTACCGGCCTCGAAATCAAAGCCAGGCTGCGCACTGGAAATGAAAGGCACCAAAAAAACAACCAATAAAAGTAATTTACCGCGCATGCAAAAAATTCAGTTAAAAAATGACAACTATCCTCCAACTCCATGATGCAATATAACGCAAAAGAGTTGGCTTGAAGCTAAAAAAATTGCAAATTTGCCAATCAAAAACAGCGACGTATCGTACTCGAGTCATAGGCAACGCCCAAAGCAATAGTATGGAGCGCATCGAAAAAAATCAAACACACCATGCCAAAAGTTTCAAACAAAGGAAAGCAAATGCCCGAATCGCCAATCCGAAAATTGGTGCCGTATTCTGAAATAGCCAAAAAGAAAGGACACAAAGTGTACCATCTCAACATTGGGCAGCCCGATATCAAAACGCCTAAAGTGGCTATGGACGCTATAAAAAACGTCAACATAGAAGTACTTGAATACAGCCATTCTGCAGGGTTTGAAAGCTATAGAACCAAACTGTCGCAATATTACAAAGACCACGGATTACCTATTGAACTCGCCGACATCATCATCACAACCGGTGGGTCCGAAGCCTTGCTTTTTGCCATGGGTAGTACCATGGACCAAGGTGACGAGATAATCATTCCCGAACCGTTTTATGCCAACTACAACGGGTTTTCAACCGCCTCGGGTGTGAAAGTTGTCCCAGTGATTTCTACCATAGACACCGGATTTGCCCTGCCCCCGATTGCCGATTTTGAAAAACTGATTACCCCAAAGACCAAAGCTATCTTGATTTGTAATCCAGGAAACCCAACAGGCTACTTGTATTCTAAGGAAGAAATCCTGCAATTGGCCGAGCTTGTAACAAAACACGACCTGTTCCTGATTGCCGACGAAGTCTATCGCGAATTCACCTACGACGGCGATGTACATTACTCTGTCATGAATGTACCGGGACTAGAAGAACATGCCATCATGATCGACTCGGTTTCTAAACGCTACAGCATGTGTGGCGCAAGAATCGGGTGTATCGTGTCTAAAAATAAGGAGGTCATGGCCACCGCGATGAAATTTGCCCAGGCCCGATTGAGCCCACCCACTTTTGCGCAGATCGCCAGTGAAGCAGCGCTGCAAACCCCGCAAAGTTACTTTGACGAAGTAATCTCAGAATACCGCGAGCGTCGCGACACGCTTATTGCCGAGCTCAACAAGATCGACGGCGTAAAGGTAGCTACGCCAAAAGGAGCTTTTTACTGCATCGCCAAGTTGCCGATAGACAATGCCGATAATTTTGCACAGTGGTTATTGGAGTCTTACGATCTCAATGGCGAGACGGTTATGGTAGCGCCAGCGGCTGGCTTCTACTCTACTCCGGGCGTTGGTTTGAACGAAGTTCGTATCGCCTATGTCCTTAAAAAGGAAGACTTGATTCGCTCGGTTGCAATCCTCAAAGATGCTATTGCCGTATACAATTCGATTCATTAGGAGCCAATTCCTGCACCCGAGGCTTTAGCCGAATTGGCGAAGCAATGCGTTGCAATCTTTTTTCGGTAAAAACCTCAAAAAGGATTTCCACTGCTATCAGGGCTAGGGCCTAAAGTTTCCAAAATAGACAATAATCATAAAAAAAGGCTTCCCAATTCAGGAAGCCTTTTTTGCTTGTTAACGTTTGAGCGAGAAGTGCGATTTGAATTCCTTTGGTGCACCTTGGTCCTTATAGAGAATCTTGAACCAGTAATCGCTGGCGGGCATGAGTTGCGTATTCATCGTTCCATCCCAACCTATTCCTATAGGACTGATTTCCTTAATTAACTTACCGTAGCGGTCAAATATATAAATTTGGGCCGTAGGGTCTATAATCTTCAAATCCTCAATGTTCCAAAAATCATGATAACCGTCGCCATTTGGAGTGAAGAACCTAGGAAAATCAATAACAAGTACCTGCGTGCTTAAGCTTCCGCAACTAAATTTATCCCGTACGGTAACAGTATGGTAGCCCGATGTGAAGCCAACAAATTGATTGGCATCCTGGAACGCCCCATTGTCCAATTGATACTCATAATTGCCTGGTGGCAATACAGAAACGGCAATCAGTTGCTTGTCTGCAAAATAGTTAGAAACTGTAGCTCCTATACGGATGGGCGGGAAAGCCGGCGACACAGTAACAGTAGCACTGGCCTTACAAAGTGAAAATTTCTGTGTAACATCTACAGTATAAAGACCCGTTTCTGTTGCAACCAAAGAATTGCCGATCTGGCCGGTGAGGATACCGCTCGGGCCTGTCCAAACAAAGTCGTAATCGGCAGTACTCAACCTGGTATCAAGTGTAAAAGTCGACCCTGGTTTAGGATTTCCGTTCTCATCCACACAGATGAAGCCGCCGGTCAACACCGGATTCGGTAACGGGTTCACGATTATGCGTCCCGTAAGGCTGGCCGTGCCACAACCGCCTGATGTGGTTATGGTGTAGTTGAAAACGCCCACTTCTGAGGTGGTTCCGCTAATGGTGAACACACCTGCAGAGAAATTACCCTGGATTCCAACCGGTACCGTTCCGGCTACTAATGAAGCACCAGTAGCGCCATTTCCTACCTGGTAAACAATGTTCTGTATCGCATCGTTAACACAAACAGACTGGTCGGCAAACTGTGGCGGAGAAATCAGAGCAATCGTCGGACCCTGTCTTACTTCTATCGTTCCTGCCAACGTTACCGGAGGGCCACAGCCATCCACAGTAGTCACGGTGTAATTGTAAATTCCTGGAGTAGTTACGATGCCACTGATGGTGAAAATTTTTGTCGTCGGATTGTAATTGGCTGTCAATCCCGGAGGCAAATTGGTCACCTGTGCGCCAGTCGCCCCATTGCCCAATTCATAAGAAATTGGTGTAATCTGGCTGTTGGCACAAGGCGTTTGGAAAGGCGTGGTCGCAGCCGAATACAAAGTCATGGTCACCCGTTGATTAACAGTAATAACACCACTCAATGGCCCCGAAGAAGGACAGCCACCCGTTGTGTTCACCTGGAAATTGAATACGCCAGCCGCCGTAGGAGTTCCGTTAATCGTAAACGTGTTTGCCGCCGCATTGAATACCGCGTTCAAACCGGCAGGTAAACCGCCGGAAGTAACAGAAGCTCCAGTGGCACCGTTTCCTACCGTGTAAATTATATTGATAGAATTGGCCGCATTGACACAAACCGTTGGAGTCGGATTACCCGAGGTCAACACGATGGTCGCCGAAGGATTAACGGTAACCGTTGCATAACTCACCGAATTCACACAAGGCGCAACGCCTGTAATCGTGTAAGCAAAGGTACTTGTGGTGGCTCCGATGGTTGGTGTAAACGTTCCGGTCGCAGCGTTAAAATTCCCGCCTGTACTTACTGCATCTCTGGTCCAAACGCCCCCGGATTGCTCTCCGGTGATAAGACTGAACAAATCAATAGTAGTCGAATCGGTTTCGCAAACAACAGTAGAACCGCTGGTTCCCGCATCGGGTTGCGCATTGATATTAACCGTAGCTGTACTGCTAACTACTGCACACGGAGGTGTTCCCGCAAGTGTATAAGTGAAGACGCTCGTAGTGGCCCCGGGAGCAGGAATAAATGTACCTGCGGCTGCGTTGAAGGTTCCTCCGGTGCTAATTGCGTCGCGCGTCCAAACACCACCAGCCTGCTCTCCCGTAATCAGGTTGAAAAGGTTAATCACTGTGGTATTACTGTCACAGACCGTCGTTGCTCCGTTAGTTCCTGCAACTGGTTGCGCATTGATGTTTATCGTGGCGACACTGGTGTCTGGTAAGCAAGGTAGCGTTCCATTTACAGTATAAGTAAAAGATGTGTTTGTGGCTCCCGGTGCTGGTGTAAAAGTTCCAGCTGCTGCATTAAACGTTCCGCCGGTTCCTCCTGGGTTTCTGGTCCAGGTTCCGCCAGCCTGTTCGTTGGTGATCAAACTGAAAAGATCAATCGGCGATGTGTCGGTATCGCAAACGGTTGTTGAACCGCTGATTCCCGCATCGGGTTCGGCGTTGATGTTGACGGTGGCGAGATTGGTTACTGCCGTACAAGGGCCTGTTCCGCTTACTGTATAGGTGAAGACGGATGTTGTGGCTCCGGGCGCTGGCGTGTAAGTTCCGGCCGCCGCGTTAAAGACTCCTCCTGTTCCGCCAGGATTTCTGGTCCAAACACCGCCGGCTTGTTCGCCAGTAATCAAGGAATCTAAATTGATAGGAGTTGTACTGTTGTCACAGACGGTTGTACTGCCATCCACTCCGGGAAGCGGTTGTGCATTGATATTTATCGTAACAGTACTCGTGTCGTTTATACAAGGTGCAGTTCCGGTAAGGGTGTACTGGAAAGAACTAGAGGTAGCACCAGGCGCCGCCGCAAAAGTACCGGCAACAGTATTGAATGTTCCTCCTGTACCTCCCGGGTTTCTGGTCCAAACCCCACCGGCCTGTTCGCCGGTAATCAGGCTGAACAAATCAATTACCGTAGGATCTGTATCGCAAACCGTAGTATTGCCATCCAAACCAGCATCGGGTTGCGCATTTATGTTGATTGTTGCTACACTGGTACTCACCACGCAGGGCGCAATTCCGGTCAGAGTATACGTAAACGAACTGCTGGTAGCACCCGGAGCAGGAGTAAAAGTTCCTGCAGCGGCATTGAAGTTCCCGCCTGTTCCGCCTGGATTTCTGGTCCAGACACCGCCCGGTTGCTCGCCTGTAATAAGACCGAACAAATCAATTGGCGCCGCACTGCTATCGCATACGGTAGTATTACCACTGATCCCGGCGTCGGGCTGCGGATTTATTGTAACCGTAGCCGTGCTGCTTACCGTAGGACACGGCGCGGTTCCGGTAATGGTATAAGTAAAAGTGCTGGTCGTAGCGCCTGGTGCTGGGATAAAAGTACCTGCTGCTGCGTTGAACGTGCCGCCGGTACTAGCCAAATCTCGTGTCCAGACACCGCCTGGCTGTTCCCCGGTTATTAAATTGAAAAGGTTAATTGCTGTGGTATCGGTTTCGCAGACAACTGTTGCTCCGTTGGCACCAGCGTCTGCCTGTGCATTGATGTTTACCGTAGCAGTACTCGAATCATTGACACAAGGTGCCGTCCCGGTTAAAGTATAAGTAAACGTGCTGGTCGTTGCACCAAGTGCAGGAATGAAAGTTCCGGCAGTGGCGTTGAAAGTTCCACCTGTACTGATTGCATCACGGGTCCAAACACCACCGGTTTGTTCGCCGGTAATAAGACTAAACAGGTCAATGACCGTAGTATCGCTATCACATACTGTAGTGACACCGTTGGCACCCGCATCTGGTTGAGCGTTGATGTTGACTGTTGCAGTACTCGTTGCATTGCTACAAGGTGGTACTCCGGTAAGCGTATAGGTGAAAACACTTGTAGTGGCACCGGCTGCTGGAATAAACGTTCCGGCAGCAGCATTGAATACTCCGCCTGTACTGGTCAAATCCCTGGTCCAGGTTCCGCCAGATTGCTCACCCGTAATCAAATTGAAAAGATTAATAGGTGCGGTATTGCTATCGCAAATCGTGACATTGCCACTAACCCCTGCGTTCTGCTGCGGATTGATTGTCACCACTACCTGGCTGGTATCTGTAACGCATGGCGCGGTTCCCGTTACGGTATAGGTAAATATGCTGGTAGTTGCACCCGGAGCCGGCTCAAAAGTACCAGCCGTGGCGTTAAACACACCGCCTGTACTGGTGAGGTCGCGGGTCCAAACACCACCTGTTTGCTCGCCTGTAATCAAGGTAAATAGGTCGATTACTGCGGTGTTGTCGTCACAGACAGAAGTGGTTCCGTCTAATCCGGCATCAGGTTGTGGGTTGATATTAACCGTAGCTACGCTTGTCGCATTGCTACAAGGCGCAACCCCGATTAAAGTGTAAGTAAATGAACTGGTAGTTGCCCCGGCAGCTGGCGTGAAAGTTCCAGCAGCAGCGTTGAAAGTTCCGCCCGTACCTCCTGGATTTCTCGTCCAAACTCCACCTGCTTGCTCTCCTGTTATGAGGCTAAACAAATCGACTGGGAGCGTGCTGTTCTCACAAACGGTTGTATTACCAGAGGTACCTGCAATCGGCTGTGCATTGATGTAAACAATGGCTTCACTGGTGTCTACACCACAAGGTGTGGTTCCGGTTACAGAATAGGTGAATGTCGAGGTAGTGGCTCCTACCGCAGGTGTGAACGTCCCGGCGGTGGCATTAAAGGTTCCGCCGGTACTCGTTGCATCCCTGGTCCAGACGCCGCCGGTTTGTTCGCCTGTAATCAGGGTAAATAAGTCAATTACCGTAGCGTCATTTTCACAAACCGTAGTATTTCCATCGGTTCCGGCCACTGGTTGCGGATGGATTGTAATGGTTGCGGTACTAGTATCGGTATTACAAGGAGCAACCCCTAGAATTGTATACGTAAAGGTAGAGGTTGTTGCGCCCGCGGCAGGTGTGAAAGTACCCAATGTACCGTCGAAAACACCGCCGCTACCACCTGGATCTCTGGTCCAAACGCCGCCGGTTTGTTCTCCTGTAATGAGGCTGAACAAATCAATCAATGTGGTACTGTCGTCACAAATCACAGTGCTACCATCGATTCCTGCATTGGGTTGGGCATTCACGGTAATGGTCACCGATTTTGAACAACTGTCTGTGGGATTGGTGATATTAATAATGAAAGTGTAAACTCCCGCAGTATTAGGAATGCCCGATAAAGTATAAGTTCCTCCAGAAAGTACGCCTGTTACTCCATTAGGCAAGGTTCCTCCTGATATGGTCGCTGTTACTATTCCGCCTGCTACACTAAACGGCATGGGCGTAATCGCGGTATTGATACAAACGGTTTGTGCTACTGATGGTGCAATAACATTACAACCGCAATTTTCAATCTCGACTGTAGCGGTCGTTGTAAATGGAACGCAGGGTGGCGGAGGTGTAATGGTATAGGTCACCGTGTAGATGTTGACTGCACTACCGGGATTGATGGCTCCGGTGTTGGGATCAATATTCAAGCCCGCAGGTGTAGCGGTATACTGACCACCGGGCGTCAATGGAGTCGTTTCTGTAATAGCGACCGGCAAGGTAGCATTGCTACAAATCGTAGCCGGATAAGTAAACGTTCCTGTAGGAGTTGTTGACGGGTAAATTGTAAAAGGCCTGATGTTCGCGCAAGCCGTGGTTACTGCGTCGAACAAACGCACATAGATGGTTTTGGGAAGCGAATTGAAAGTAAAAGTCTGCAAATCGGCATCGGATAGGAAATTAATATTGGTTGGCGCATCATTGGCAGCGTCGATTGGATCTTCATAATATTTGATGATGAAATCGCCTGCGTTTGGAACCCCAAATAAGATATCGGCATTCTGGTCAATATTTAATTGGTAAGGTGGTGGCCCTGTGATACAATAGGTCATATCATGTGGAGAAGTAACCGGCAATGGTGGCGCCGGTGTAATGGTGACCACATCCTGCGCAGGAGGTACGCCGCAAGTGTTAAAATCTACAATGGCAGTATAAGTAGTAGGACCAGTTGGACAAATATGCAATGGATTGTCATTGACTGCGCCAATAGGACCGCCGTTTGCTAGCCAACTAATTGTAGTAGGTGCAGCAGGTATGTCTCTCGGATAAAATCGCCAGGCTTCGTTGTTCGCGGTCCAGTTACCTCCATTTCTGCCAGGAGCTGCTACGGCAATTGAACCCGCCGCATTTTGGACACCGATAACACCCACACCGTTCTGCCAGGTGTTACAAGGCGTTCTCTTATTTACAAAAACCTCGATAATATTGGTTCCTTCGTGCAAGACAATTTGGCTGGTTTGTACCCCATTGTTAGCGTGACATTGAAACTGGGGCAATTCATTGAAATTAGCAACAAATACACGGTTCGGTGCCGCATTGACACCAGTGTCCAGCACATAGTAGTTTACTTTTTGGATGTTATCCGGAATGGCATCCAAGGCTACAACGCCAGCCCCGATATCGGTATCCTGATACACACCGTAAATCGCATTTCTGATAGGGAAACCGGGATTAGGAATGGTTCCTCCCCATGCCCATGGGCAAAAATCCAACCCATTACAAACTGGCGGACCTACTGCAGTGTTAAAAGTAATCACTCCGTTAGAACCTACCCGTACCTGATTGTAACAATTCCCAAAAAAGCCGAAGTTGAACGGTAGTGTTACCGTAGGTGCCCAAACGTCATCACAATTGGCATTGATTTCGGTTCCGCCGATAAACGGAAAACTCGGACAATAAGGTATTGGGCTCACCACATAATTCGTGGTCGATCCAACATTAGAATAACTCGCCCTAAGGTCGATGCAGTCTCCGGGGTTACAAACCGTAGCCGCCGGATCGATGTTGACTTCCATAAGCGGCACAGCACAGGTATTGAGATTAACATTAATCGTAGCACTACCTGTTAATGGAACCGTACACGGAGGCGTGCCCGGCAACACTACATCAATCAGATTAAAAGTGGTGTTCTGTGATAAATAAGGAACGTTATACGTTCCAATTCCCGTAGCATCCAAAACCACACTGGCAACCAGCGGAACGTTCCCGGTTGGGCCATATTGCAATGAAGTAAAGTGAACTGTAGCGCCTGGTGTTCCGTAGAACGTTAACGTGGCTGCTTCTCCAGCAAGTATAGTGGTGCTACCTGTGATAATGGCTGTTGGCGACACTACGTTGATGGTAGCCATACCCGAAGTAGCTTGCGTACAAACCGGCGGCCCAACGGTAGCGACATCTACCAATTCAAAAACGGTGCTAGCGAGGTAGGTATTGGTAAGCGTTGCCACACCTGATGCGTTTAAAGTAATTGTTTGGTTGGCGCCGTTATTTTCTGTGTAGGTCACAGTGGCATTTGGCGTGCCCGAGAAAAAGATGGTCGCCGTTCCTCCCGGACAAATGTAAATATCTCCCGCTATGGTCGCTGTAGGCAAAGGGGTTACGGTAATGGTTGCCGTCCCTGTTGCAGGTTGGATACAGTTTGGTGTGCCAAATGCTTCGACACTGACGAGGCTAAAAATCGCATCTGCCGCGTAATTGTTGGTGATAGTCGCGACGCCTGATGCGTTCAATACAATTGTTCGGTTGGCACCGCCGTTTACGGTATAGGTCACTATGGCGTTTGGTGTCCCGGTAAAGGTTACCGTGGCAGCGTCATTAAAACAAACTGTCGTATCTCCCGCTATGGTAACGGTTTGCAATGGTTTTACCGTTACCGTAACCAAGCCTATTGCCGTTTGTGTGCAACCTGCCAGGGACACATCTACCAAATTAAAAACGGTAGTTGCAGCGTAGGTATTAGTGAGTGTTGCCGTACCAGTTGAATCCATAGTTATACTACCCGCAGAACCTGGTGTGGCAGTGTAATTTACTGTTGCATTGGGCGTTCCTGTAAACGTAATCGTAGCCGGGTCGTTTTCGCAAATCGCTACAGTTCCCGAAACACTTGCTGTTGGCAAAGCGATTACGGCAACCGAAACCGATTCGTTGACGGTGAGCGTGGTACCGGGCGATCCGCCATAAGTAACACTCACAAGGTTGTAATTGAAAATTCCGGGAAATGCCGTTGGGACATTCACAGCAGCCGAATTTCCCGCGCCAGCGTTAACAGTGATCGGCGTTCCTCCATTGACGGTATAAGTAAATGAGCTAGCATTCGGGATATTGGATGAAAGGGTAACTATCGGTGAAATGCTGTTTTGACAAGCGCCGGTATTATTGACCGCAATGGATGCAGGAGGCGTGAGTTGAACGTCGTCTATCGCAAAATCATTACCAGTAGTGGTCGTGTCGTTGTCCCAAAGCCCCAATCGCATGCAAGTGGCGTTCGCAACAAAGGTATAAACGACTCTCTGCCACCCAGCAGCCAGTGCTGGTGTAAGTTGCGTTCCAGCAACCAAGTTAACCGAAGATACGTTGGTAGTCAAAAGCCTGATATCTGCAGCAGGCATCGCCAAAGACTTTACCCAGTAACTGAAAGCGTAGGTTTTACCCACCGTAAGCCCGCAGATGGTTCCGCCTGGCGTTGTGCCGGCTTCCCAAAACAAAGGTTGTCCACCCAGGGCTGCACCGTCTACTGCGAGCATATTGCCCGGACCAGCAGGACTGTGATCTCCGCCAGGCGGGAAAGATGCGTTCATTAGCGTAGGATCGGTCAGTATGGCATAATCACCGGGAAGCGTATTGCCTGTGAAAGTCACCAATTGCGTGTACCCCACTCCCGGGACATTGAAACCGCTACCCATTCCAGCCTCGAAATCGCCGTTAGTCAGCAAATTTTGCGAGGAAATGTTGTGAAATGTTAAGAATAGCGTAAGTAATAGTAAAATTCGTTTCATTTTTCAAAATTTTTGGCAGCGAAATTTACAAAAATTTAGCAAAGAAATATCGCCAGTTTTAATTTAATTTGAAATTTAACAGGTATAGAAAAAACCTAAGTTTTTATTATTTATCTTTGTTCCTTTCTAAAAAATTGCTACCCTAACTATCAAGAATTGATGACACCTAACGAAGAATTTGAAGACGAAATCGGACACAACCATAACAGCTCAAATGCAAATAACCCTACCCGAACCGATGCTTTTGATCTCGCCGATGAAGAAAAGATAGAGCGCATCAAAAAAGACGTTGAAAACATGCTCACCACTTTGGGTATGGATTTGACCGACGACAGCCTCAAAGGCACTCCAAATCGTGTCGCTAAAATGTTCGTAAAGGAAATTTTTGGCGGGCTCAATCCCAACAAAAAACCAAAATCTTCTACCTTTGAAAATAATTACCGCTATGGTGAAATGCTGGTCGAGAAAAACATCACGCTTTACTCTACCTGTGAACACCATTTGCTGCCAATTGTTGGCCGCGCTCATGTTGCCTATATTTCTAACGGTAAAGTGATCGGGCTTTCTAAAATCAACCGCATAGTGGATTATTTTGCCAAGAGGCCGCAGGTTCAGGAAAGGCTCACCATGCAGATTGTACAGGAGTTGCAACAAGCACTAGGAACACCAGATGTTGCTTGTGTAATCGACGCCAAACACCTTTGCGTTAATTCGAGGGGAATCCGTGACATTGAAAGCAGCACGGTGACATCGGAGTTTGGTGGAAAGTTCAAAGAAGCGGCCACACGCAAGGAATTCCTGGAGTACATCAGGTTGGAAACTAAATTTTAATTTGACGCTACTGCCCTAGCCCTGATTGCAGCGGCATCCTTTTGTTGCCTTCTTTTGGCAGCAAAAGATACAGCGGAAAGCGGGAATAGCTCCTAAAATCTAACATTCAAGATTCAAAATTTACCATTCAATGATGCCTTTATACCAAAACCAAACGCTACGGATCTACAACTCGCTTACTTCAGAAAAAGAAGTTTTTACCCCAATCCATGAAGGGAATGTTGGCATGTATGTATGTGGGCCTACAGTTTACAGCAACGTGCATTTGGGCAACGTGAGGACGTTTATGTCTTTTGATGTGATTTTCAGGTATTTCCTACACATCGGTTACAAGGTGCGCTATGTGCGAAACATCACCGACGTGGGGCATATCGTAGACGACGTAGACGAAGGCGAAGACAAAATCGCCAAGAAAGCCCGTGTGGAGCAGTTAGAACCGATGGAAATCGTACAACGTTACACCGTAGATTTCCATGACATTCTAAAGGAATTCAACTTTCTGTCTCCGAGCATAGAACCCACCGCAACCGGGCACATCATAGAGCAGATCGAGATTGTGAAAACCATCATAGATAAAGGTTTGGCCTACGAATCTAACGGATCGGTGTATTTTGACGTGGTGAAATTCAACGAGACCAACCATTACGGCAAACTCTCCGGGCGCAACATTGAGGACATGCTGGCCAACACACGCGATACCGACGGGCAATCTGACAAGAAGAACCCGCAGGATTTTGCACTCTGGAAAAAGGCCGAACCACAACACATCATGCGTTGGCCATCGCCCTGGAGCGACGGTTTCCCCGGCTGGCATCTGGAGTGTACCGCGATGAGCACCAAGTATCTGGGCAACCATTTTGACATCCACGGCGGTGGTATGGATTTGAAATTCCCGCACCACGAATGTGAGATTGCGCAAAATGAAGCTGCTACCGGCCAAAGCCCTGTAAACTATTGGATGCACGCCAACATGCTGACCCTGAACGGAAAGAAAATGTCTAAATCAACGGGCAACAATATCCTACCCGGTGAGATTTTTACAGGAGAAAGCCCGTTTTTGAGCAAAGCGTTTTCATCGAGCGTGGCGCGCTTCTTTATGTTGCAGGCGCATTACCGGAGCATCCTTGATTTCTCGGACGATGCGATCCTGGCTGCAGAAAAAGGGCACGACCGTTTGATGCAGGCGATGGAAATCTTAAAGGAAATCCAACCCGGAACCACTTCTTCTTTTGACATCAAGGAATGGAGAGACGCTGCGTACGAAGCCATGAACGACGATTTCAATACGCCGATTTTAATTGCCCAGTTGTTTGAAGGCGTGAAGTTCATCAACCTCATGAACGATGGTTCGGCTACTTTGACGGCGCAGGATTTAGAACTGTTTGGCAAAACCATGTCGGGTTTCATCTACGATGTACTGGCATTTGGCAATGTAAAAGCCGACAGCAACAACGACAAGCTCGAAGGACTCGTAAACCTGCTCATCGGCATGCGCAACAACGCCCGCGCCAATAAGGATTTTGCGTTGTCTGACCAGATTCGCGACCAATTGACCGCGCTGGGCATACAGTTAAAGGATGGTAAAGACGGTACGACTTTTAGTTTGTAAAAAGCCGCGCGCTCAAAAATTGGTTTCGGCAAAGCAGTTCCGGATTTCGTGGTCTGCAGGATAACTTTCCTATTTTTCAAACATTCAACAGTTTTTGATGGTGAAAATATTATCTAAAATAGTGCAGTTCCCGTTCCTGCTGTTGATTCGGTTTTACCAGACCGCCATTTCCCCGTTCACGCCATCGGTGTGCCGCTATGAGCCAAGCTGTTCGAGCTATGCTTTTGAGGCCATCAAGACGCACGGTTTGTTTTACGGCGGATTTCTCGCGACCAAACGCATCCTGAGTTGCAATCCTTGGGGCGGTAGCGGCTATGACCCGGTTCCGCCGAGAAAGTGCAGCCACAAACATTAACGAAACTATAAGAACGATTATCGGGCGTTTTTTTTTATTTTTACCGCAATCAATAAACCCCAAAAAATGACACCTCCTTTATATCTTGTTTGGAATCCCTCTGAAGGCATCGACTTAGGTTTTTTCGTGATCCGCTATTACAGCCTGATGTTTGTGATTGCTTTTGGTTTGGGTTGGTACATCATGAAAAAGATATTCGAGAGAGAGAACGAGTCGCTTGAAAAACTCGATTCGCTTTTTATCTGGACTGTCTTAGCCACTTTGCTCGGAGCGAGGCTGGGCCACGTCTTTTTCTACGACTGGGAATATTACCGCAACAACCTCTCAGAAATACTGTTGCCGTTTCGCTTTAGCCCGCATTTTGAATTCACCGGATTTCAGGGACTCGCGAGCCACGGCGCGGCGATTGCCATTATCGTCACGATGTACTACTTTAGCAAGAAAGTAATGAAAAGACCCATGTTATGGGTTTTGGATCGTGTGGTGATTCCAGTGGCGAGCGGTGCGATTTTCGTGCGTATCGGGAATTTCTTCAACTCAGAAATCGTGGGTAAGGAAACCGATTTTGCTACAGGAGTGCGGTTTGTTCGGGACCACTTCAAGCCGCGCGAC
>JAKQJQ010000194.1 GCA_029561105.1 Bacteroidota bacterium | reverse complement strand
GATACCTTTGTGTGCATGATCGCGGGTGATAAACTGGCGGTCGTAAAAACGGGTGCAATAGTTCAGCAGCAACTCGATATTCGATACGATCAGCATTTTGCTGTGCTTGTCGATGGCATGTTCGAGTTCGTGCCCGATCTTTGAAAAGCAATCCAGAATCAGATTCCTTTCTCTTTCCGACAAATGAAGCGCCTCGTTGGATTGATAGCCGAAGAACGTGTAATCCTGCATATGGCGCCCAAGCGACGTGCCGTGTATCAGATCCGGATGAAAAACAAGCGCGTACCCTTTCGGCTGATACACGTCTCCGCTGTTGTCGCCGCTGATCACTTGTCCCGGAGCAACAAATACCAGCGTTCCTTCCTGATAGTCATAATTGTGTTTTCCATACCGCAGATCACCACATTTGACCTCTTTCAAAAAGACGGTGTAAAACCCGAAGTAGATGGTATGCGCCTGCCGGGGACTCGCCTTCGACAGATCCACCACGCTCACTAGCGGGTGCAGGGTTTCGTTGTTGTTGAAGTCGTTGTATTGGGCGACGGTTTCAAAACGCCTGAAGTTTTCCATATCACGATTGTTTGAACGAATCAAAGTTACCGCTTCTGCGATCCTTTTCCCGGAACGTGCTCCGGGATCAGGAATATTGGTAGGTAAACCCGTAATCCGTATACCATACGGTAGGAACAACGATGCGACCTTTGCATTGTCAAAAAAAATAATGACTAGCCGGCCATGGTAAAATGGCTGAGCACTTATTAAAATGGAAAATAAGCAACGATGAAAGAAATAACATTCATCGCATTAGCAATATCAACGCTCACAGGCGGTGAATAAACTGGTGAACTTTTATCAGGTCAATCTTTAAAACAACAACATGAAAGTATCCATTCTCGGGCTCTGTTTCTTCGTAATGAATATGCAATGGTCCTATGCTCAACAAAATACAACCACCCCAGCGGAACAAAAAATCATCCAGATCTCAAAGGAAAAATGGCAGTGGATGGCGGATAAAGATGTGGACAAACTCGCAGTACTTTTCCACGATGAGTCAAAATTTGTCCACATGAGTGGAACCTGGAAAAAGGACGAAGAACTGGAAATCATTAAAACCGGCAGCATCTGGTATAAAAAAGCGGAAATTAAAGACGTGGCAGTAGAAATTGTCGACAACACCGCCATACTTTGGAACCGCATTACGCTCACGGCTGTGGTGCGGGGAAGTGACGTGGTAACTGAATTTACAGTTACGGAAGTTTATAAAAAACATAAAAAGAATTGGAAATTGCTGGCTCTTACATTCAGCAGTGTGCGGGACACTCATCAGATTGCACATTAATACACGGTCAAAATCATCACCATTATGGCAAAATATAGTTTAAAAGTAAACGGTAAAATTTTCAAGGTAGATGTCGACTCCACCACACCGGTGCTTTGGGTTTTGCGCGACCACCTCAATTTGCCGGGCACCAAATACGGCTGCGGCATGGCCCAATGCGGCGCCTGCACGATTCACCTGAACGGTACGGCTACACGCTCCTGTATGCTGACTGTTTCATCGGTCGGAAAAGCGGAAATCACCACCATCGAAGGTTTATCCGAAAAAGGCGACCACCCGGTGCAAAAAGCGTGGCTGGAACATGATGTGGCGCAGTGCGGCTACTGCCAGTCGGGCCAAATCATGAGCGCCGCAGCCTTGCTCAAAGACAATCCAAATCCCAGCGATGAAGATATTGAAAACTTTATGAGTGGTAATATTTGCCGTTGCGGCACATATTTG
>JAKQJQ010000184.1 GCA_029561105.1 Bacteroidota bacterium | reverse complement strand
CCAAAAATGATTAACAACTAATTTTTATTGTTTATCAATAAAAATTTATTACCTTTGCGGTAGAATCTAAAACTATCGCACCTATGTCAAAAAATGAGAACTTTGTATTCCAAGCCTTGCATGTTATTGCCTGGGTCATTTTTGTCGGCTTATGCATTGAAACGGGCGGCCTGGTGGTCAATTTCATCGTGAGCCTTTACAAACCTGCATTTGTCCAGAACCTGTATCAAAAACTGGACTTAAGCGAAATGTACCAGCGTAGCGAGTGGGCTTACTTTAGCATGTATACTTTCATCCTGACCATATCGGTTCTGAAAGCGTACCTGTTTTATTTGCTCATTCAACTTTTGGACAAACTGGATTTATCCAATCCATTCAACAGTCTCGTTTCAGAACGGATCTCAAAAATTGCCAATTGCACTTTTTCCATCGGTATATTGAGTTTCATTGCACACCAGACAGCCCAAAACCTGCAGCATCGTGATTACGTCATCGACAGCCTGGACCAATTTTGGGTAGACAGCGAGGCATTTATTCTCATGTCGGCCATCATCTACGTGATTGCTACGATCTTTAAGAAAGGAGTAGAAATCCAAACCGAAAACGACCTAACCATATAAGCCATGCCAATCATTGTAAACCTGGATGTGATGATGGCCCGGCGAAAAATGTCGCTCAACGAGCTATCGGAGAAAGTGGATTTAACGCTTTCCAATTTATCCATTTTAAAAACAGGAAAAGCCAAAGCGATCCGTTTCAGCACATTAGAGGCTATTTGCAAAGCGCTGAATTGCCAGCCGGGTGATATTCTTGAATATGTGGACGACTCGGAATCGTGAATCCATAGTTCGCTGACAGCCGCTTCGTACGCTATACAATAGCACATACACAACTTAACGCAAATTCAATTTCCACTTGCGTCGTACATTTAAAAATGGTGATATTGCATCCCATTGGGTGTCGGTCAGTGCCTTGATGCTTCCTTACTACAGATATCGACGCGACGCTCATCCATTTAAATTCCCGAATACGCTTATACAACGGAAGAAAGCGATCTTTAAGAAACATGAAGGAGCAGCAAAAAATATCCATTCGTTTTTTTGACGACCGTGAAGTACGCGCCTTATGGGACGAGCAAAACGCCCAGTGGTGGTTTTCGGTGCTGGATATGGTGGCTGTGCTCACCGATCAGGACGACTATACGAAAGCCCGCAACTATTGGAAATATCTGAAAACCAAACTGAGAAAAGAAAACAGTGAAGTGGTTAGTGCCACTACCCAGTTGAAACTGCTCGCACCGGACGGCAAAAAGCGTTTGACCGATATGCTCGATTATAACGGCATCATTTCATTGGGCAAGCAGTTTCCGGGCAAAAAGGCCAACCGGTTCATCGAGTGGTTTACTTACAGCGGGGACAGCATAGACGGTAAAAGCAAAACAGATTACATGAATGCAATGGTAAAAAGTCCTGGCAGTAGTACCGTCCTGAAAAAGTTGCTAAAAAATGCCTTGACCGATCAAATCGACAGCCGGGAAATGTATATGAAAGGAATTGATTACTCCTATTATTATGAGGAAAATTGATAAATGATTGATGAGCATACACACTTCAGAAATGGCCTGGAGACCTACTGTACGGTACCTAATGGAAAAAATGGCTCTTGTTCCAAGTTGATATGCAGGCAGTCACTCCCTTTTTGCAAGCAGCAAGGCCGCAAAAAAATAACTTCTCCGCAACACCTTTGTTGTAGCGGAAGATATGGAAATCTTTCAGCACCTTTCTTTTCAGCATCCGGTGTGGCTGCCTTTATTCACAGCCATTACCTTCCTCATCGTTTTTGCCCGCTACCTGCTTATTTCCGGGGCGTTTCACTACGTGTGTTTTGTGTGGTTCCGGTCGTACTTCCAGCCGCGCTACCTGCACACTGTACCCAAACAACGCCGGCAGATGCAGCGCGAGATCCGCTTGTCGGCGCTGACTTCATTGATCTTTTCGGTGCTGTTTGCCGTCATGTTTTTGCTCTGGCAGGGGGGATATACGCGCATTTACCTGCATTGGAGCGACTACGCCTGGTGGTATCATCCCATCAGTCTGGCAGCGGCCATGCTGCTCCACGAAACCTACTACTACTGGCTGCATCGATGGATGCACCGCCCCAGGGTGTACCGCCTGCTGCACCGCTGGCACCATGAAAGCATTCATACCGCTTCGACCACGTCGTTCTCGTTTCATCCGCTGGAAGCCATGCTACAGGCTCTTATTATTCCTGTGCTGATTCTGGTGCTGCCGATGCACTACTGGACGTTGTTCTTTTTCCTGATCGTGATGACCTTGTCCGGCACAATCAACCATGCCGGCGTAGAAGTGTATCCCAAAAATTTCGAGCGACACTGGCTGGGCCGCTGGATCATCGGGGCTACGCACCATGATCTGCATCACAGGAAATTTCAGTTTAACTACGGCCTTTATTTTACGTTCTGGGATAAATGGATGAAAACGGAATGGCCTGCGTTTGAGAAGTTGTTCCGGGAAAAGACGGGAAGTGGCGGGCGGGAGCAGGAGTAAGAGTGCCACTTCGTGGCGAGTTTGGCGGATAAAATCCTTTTTGGTTTGTTCGGCTACGCCCCTTGTAGGAATAATTGAAACGCGGATGACGCGGATTTTTGCGGATTAACGCGGATTTTTGATGGCCTTGCGGCCACTTTTTTATTAACCACAAAGGCACAAAGACACAAAGCGTAGATTACACGTTGTCCCATTCAGAGATGTTGATTGTGTAATCTACGCTTTGTGACTTTGTGCCTTTGTGCCTTTGTGGTAAAAAATAATACTTACAATGGCCGCAAGGCCATCAAAAATCCGCGTTAATCCGCAAAAATCCGCGTCATCCGCGTTTCAATTATTCCTACGAAGTGCATAGCCAAACAGACCAAAAAACCTACTTCTGCGCCTCCCTGATCATAAAAATCTCCGCATTTCCGGGCGTGATACTGATAAGATTTCCCCTGCCGCTCTCGGAAACCGTTTTGAGATTTTGGCCGGGTTTGCTCCCGAATTTAAACACCGAAAGCGAAATGCCGGCTTCCGCGTGCTGGCGAATTTGTTCCAGCATGGCCTCGGAGAGCGTAAAATCGCCGTCGGTAGCCAGGACAATGCGGTTGTTGCCGTCCGTTTTAAAGTTTTGGCGGGCCGTTTGAAAAGCCATTTTTAATCCGTCCGCGATATTGGTCGTGCCTTCGGGTTTTAAACCGTCGATCGTCGTCAGAATACGGTCTTTTTTCTTCCCGGAAGTAGGCGGGAGCAGCACCTGGCCTTTGCCCGAA
>JAKQJQ010000178.1 GCA_029561105.1 Bacteroidota bacterium | reverse complement strand
CCTGACGTACCTAAAACCCGTACCCGAACTGATTCTCTCTATCGTTAAGATCGCTTCTCCTGCGGTTTTGCAATTTGTCATTGCTTCCTGCAGTTGGATTTTCCTTGCGCAACTTGTAGCGACCACCGGAGGCGACCACGGTTCTGCGGGTTACCAGACGGCCATGCGGCTCATGATGTTTTTCCTGTTGCCAGCTTGGGGCATGAGCAACGCAGCAGCGACTTTGGTGGGGCAGAATTTGGGTGCGAATGAAATCCAGCGTGCTGAAGATTCGGTACTCAAAACGGCCAAATACAATGTGATTTATATGGGATTGGTGATGCTGATTTCTTTGCTCGGTGCCGAAGTGCTGGTAGCTTTTTTCACAAACGATGTAAAAGTCCAGGCTTATGCTGTTAAAGCGGTTCGTATCATTGCTCTGGGTTATGTGTTTTACGGTATTGGGATGGTGCTCATCAACGCTTTCAACGGCGCCGGTGATACCTGGACACCGACTAAGGTAAACCTGGTTGGGTTTTGGTTGTTCCAGATTCCGCTGGCTTATTTTCTCGCAAAGACTTTGGAATTAGGACCGCTGGGCGTTTTTATCGCGATTCCTGTCGCCGAAAGTACCATTACTATTGTAAGTTTTGTATTGTTCAAACGGGGAAAATGGAAAACGATTGAAGTGTAAAACGAAAAAACTTCCTAAAATTCAATTGAATGATGTTTGAAGTGAAGATTAAAAAGAGGGCAGAATTCACGTTCGGTAAAAACTACAGTTATTGTTAAATTAAAAAAGAATGGTCAAACCATTTGAATTTGAGGAAATCTCCATAAAAAAACACCGCTCAATTGGCGGTGTTTTTGTTGTTATCGGCGACCCTGAACGTAGTCTGACAGGGCATCGGCATTAGAGCTAAAACTAAAAATGCCATTGAGCGTATAATAGTTTTTGGTATCCACACAATAATCGTAGGCGAATTTGGCGAAATCGAGTTTGGTGTCTTCAAAGCTGAAAAGGTCGGCCATTTGCATGATTTGGTTGGTATTGAGGCAATTGGCAGAAACCACCTGTTGCGCGGTCTTTAGTTTAGACTCTTCAAAACTCTGCTTTTTAATTGTGGCGAGTGCGGTGTTAAAATTGGAAGGCGACATAGCATAACCGTTCTGGCAACCTCTAGGACGTGATCCGTGATTATGGTTGTGCCCGTCGTGGTGATCGTGACCGGCGTGAGCATTGCTTTCATTGATGTTCACATTCATATTGATCCCCACGTTAACACCCGAATTAAGCTGCGGTTGTCCGTAATGCATCACATAGACATTTTTGGGCGCTATATAATCGGGTCGCACTGGAATCATGGAGAAGAAGTTCATCTTCATCTTGCCTTTTTTGTTTTTGTCGCGTTTGATTTTGTAGGTCACGTCCTGGAAAATACCATCGGCGTCGGTAAGGGTGAGGTTGTTTTTTGAAACCTGCTGCAGCGATTTGTCTGCAAATACAATTTGGGCATTGTAATAAGGTTGGTTCAAATCTTCGATCCGGATGTTGGTTTGGGCCACATCGTTTTGTTGCTCTCCGTTAAGGACAAGAAAAAATTTATCGCCGTTTTCTGAGAAAATGTTTAAGTGCCCCACGGGACTAAACTGCGCGAACGAAAGAAAAGAACAGAAGAAAAAGAAAGAAGCGAGGGTAATTTTATGTTTCATAAATTTTTGGTTTTAGGTTCTAATTTGCGACAGACAAAAATAATGCCAGCGGCTTGGGCTTAAAAAAACAGGCTGTCGGTTTTAATTTTTGTCAAAGGCTTTAGGTTGATACTGTGTTTTTAAAACGCTCAAATATAGTCGTTTCGATACAAACGAGACTGTTAAAAAAAAGTGAATAGGAATTGTATAAGAGTTTATCCGAATTGTATAAAAATCAAGAGAGGCTAACCCAGTAATTTAGTAAAAAGAAAAGGAATAGGAATTTAATATCCAACGTCATGAAAAGTTTAGCCCTCACCGCCTCGATTATCGCATTTGCTTTTTCGGCTTATTATTTTGGAAGTAACCTACGGTATTCTGATGATTTGAATTACATCGTCTACATGCTGACCTGGTTGATTCTTATGTTCATTTCAATTATTGGCATCATCTACAATGTGCCCGCATTGAGCCGCAGGAAACGCCATTTCAAAAGCCTTATTTACAATAGTTATTCTGAACGGAGAATCAGGAACAAGGAATTCGATCAAAAATTTCACATTTTGAACTAACTCTCTATATATAAATGGTTCACACCTGGAAAGACGGCTTATTATATAAGCCGTTTTTTTATGGAAATACCTTATATTTACTCCTTTCAAAAAACACCAGATGAACGCCACCATTCTTACCATCTTTACTTTTATCGCCGCCTTGTCGATTGGGATTCTTATAGGAAAACTGTTGTTTTCGGCCAAATCACAGTCAGAGAAAAATGTCCTCGAAGAACGCAACATCGCACTCCAATCACAAATGGACAGCTTAAGGCAACAAATGACCAATGACCGCCAGTCGTTTGAAAAACAGCTTCAGTCTGCTCATGCCGAAAAGGAAAATATCCGCGCCGAAAAAGACAGCCTCGCCATCCAGCTTACCAAAAGTGAGGTCGATTTTGAAAACCTGCGTGAACGCAACGTCGAGCAAAAACAAGAAGTAGAAAAGCTTCAGGAAAAATTCACCAAGGAATTTGAAAACCTCGCCAACAAAATACTCGAGGAAAAGACCAGTAAATTCACCCAACAAAACAAAGAGAACCTGCAAAATATCCTATCGCCGTTGCAGGACAAAATACAGTTGTTTGAAAAAAAGGTAGAAGATACCCACAAGGAAAGTATAGACTACCACGCTGCTTTACGCCAGCAAATCGTTGGCCTTAAGGAGATGAACGAGCAGATGAGCAAAGAAACCCTCAACCTCACCAAGGCCTTGAAAGGCGATTCAAAAATGCAGGGCAATTGGGGCGAATTGGTTTTGGAGCGCGTACTCGAGAAATCGGGACTCGAAAAAGACCGTGAATATCACGTGCAGCAATCACATACCAACGAAGAAGGACAGCGCGTGTTTCCCGACGTTGTGATCAACTTGCCCGACGGCAAAAAAATGGTGGTCGATTCTAAAGTATCGTTGACCGGATACGAAAAATACATCAACGAGGAAGACGAAGCACTAAAAAACACCTACCTCAAAGAGCACGTCAATTCAATCAGGCGCCATGTGGATCAGCTCGGAGAAAAAAATTACCACGATTTGTACCAGATTGAAAGCCCCGATTTCGTTTTGCTTTTTATCCCCATCGAACCCGCCTTTGCCATAGCCCTCAATGAAGATACGGCCTTGTACAATAAAGCTTTTGAGCGCAACATCGTTATCGTTACGCCTTCAACGTTACTGGCCACCTTGCGCACCATAGACAGTATGTGGGCCAACCAGAAACAACAAGAAAACGCTTTCGAGATCGCAAGGCAAGCAGGCGCTTTGTATGATAAATTCCACGGATTACTCACCGATTTGATTTCGGTGGGAAAAAAAATCGACGATGCCAAACTAGGGTACTCCGATGCCATGAACAAACTTGCCGATGGAAAAGGCAACCTGATTACCAGCGTCGAAAAACTAAAAAAAATGGGCGCCAAAGCCAAAAAATCACTGCCCGAAAACGTACTCAAACGTGCAGAATTTGAAGATAATGAATTACTTGGGTAGGGTATTTCTAAGTTCAGTTGTTCTACGAAAGTGAAGCAAAAAAACGGGTGTCCGTGGGTCTGAAAAATGAAAATAAAGTGGTCGGCTAAATTCATTGACGGCCTTCAGGTCTCGCCATTGCTAGGTCTTTACAGCATCAGCTTATAAATTGTTTAAATTTCTAAAATTTAACAACTTACGCCGCGTCTTTCTGATGTTTTTTTTAATATTTTTGGGCTTGAAATTTAAATTTTATGAAAAAAAAATATCTTATTTTAATCGTCTTCCCGATTCTGTTAACAGCAGTGTTCTTTGCTTGTTCAAAATCCGATGATGATGAAGCTACTTACATTCCTGATATCAAAAAATCGCCTGTTTCTGTTGACTTGACAAAGGTTCCTTATCCAAAATTGTCTGACTACAAATTCTTCTCGGGTGACATGAAGGAACAAAAACCGGCACTCAATGTCTTGCCTTACCTTCCATCAAGCCCATTATTTACCGATTATGCGCACAAAAAACGTTTCGTCTGGATGCCAGTTGGCACCAAAGCCACTTACAATGGAGACGGTAACATCCTGGAGTTGCCAGTCGGTGCTGTGCTAATCAAAACCTTCTATTATGACAACGTGCAAAATGTTACGCCGGTAGGTGCTACCAGAATCGTTGAAACCAGAATCATGATTCGCAAATCCGACGGATGGATTTTTGCAGACTACGTATGGAATACCGAACAAACCGAAGCTTATTTTGATTTGGCCGGAAGTATTACCCCAATTACCTGGAAAGACGACAACGATGTAATCCAATCTGCCGACTATAAAATACCGACAGAGGTACAATGTATCGTTTGTCATAAAAGTCAGCACCTCGAAGACAACGGCACGCTAACCACCAAACACATTCCAATCGGTATCAAACCGCAAAACCTCAACTGGAATTACAATTACCCAACGGGTCCCAAAAACCAGTTGACGCAATGGATTGACAAGGGGTATCTTAAAAATAATTTCAGCCTGCCTTCTGCGGCCAACACAGCAATCGATTATAATGATGTGACCAAATCGCTAGAACTCAGGGCGCGCTCCTATTTTGACAGCAACTGTTCGCATTGCCACATGAATGATCGTCATTGCGATTATCGCCCGATGCGTTTTGCTTTTAATGAAACCGGCTTGCCCAACGGTCAAGGACTCACCAATATGGGTGTTTGCGTACCAACACAGGACATGCAGGATTTTCCATCGGCGCTGAGTACGATTGTTAAGCCTGGTAATATAGAAAGATCTATGTTGTATTATCGCCTCAACACTACCGACGAGTCTTACAGAATGCCACTTCATGGAAGAACGATGATCCACACAGAAGGCGTCGCTTTGATCGAACAATGGATCAACTCTATGACCGACTGTCCACAATAACCAATAATTTTCAAACCTAAAACTATAAATAATGAAAAAAATTACCTTAATCTTTGGATTGCTCCTTATCGCGCAATTCGCCAATGCCCAGGATACTTGCGGAACAGCATCGCCTATTACGGCTGCTGGCCTGTACATTGTCGCCGGCATTAATGGGTCGGAGGTCCCAGGGCCAATCTGTACAGAAAACGGTGCTGTCCCATCCAATCGCCCGCCTGCAGGAGAGTGGTACGCCTACACACCTACCCAGGATTACACGGTAACGGTGAGTACAAACATCCTACAAAACACCCCGAGGGTCGATACGCGTTTTCATGTTTACACAGGAACTTGCGGGAGTTTAGTGTGTTATGCCGGAGATGATGACTCGGGTTCGAATTTCTCTTCTGAAGACACTTTCAACGTAACAGCAAACACCACTTATTACATCGCCTTTGATAATCGTTGGACGTCTAACGGGTTTACCTTTCAGGTAATTGAAAACCCAGTGATTGTTCCGCCGGCAACGCCAATCAGCTATGTTTCACAAAACATTAGCACCATTACCAGCCAATACAATATGTGTGTAGTGGATATGAATGGTGACCACATTGATGACATCGTCGGTGTGACTCAAGGAAACTTGAGGATTAATGTACAACAAAACGGAGGAGGATTTCTGGCCACCGATTATCCAATAACCGGAACCAGCAAAATGCCAGGTTGGAGTATTGCAGCGGGAGACATGAATAAAGACGGTTTTAATGATTTGCTTTTGGGATCAGGGAACGGCCTTTCATTCTGGAAATCCAATAGCACAGGCACTGCCTACACCAACAGTACACCTGGAGACGACATCTTCTGCCAACGCACAAACTTCTCCGACCTTAACAATGACGGCCACCTCGATGGATTTTCTTGTCATGATATTGCACCAAACTGTTACTATCTCAACGATGGCAACAACAATTTTACCTTTTACCAGTCTTCAATTACGCCAGGTGCCATGAATTTTGGAACTGTCGGCGGTAACTATGCAACCATATTTATGGATTACGACAATGACGGAGATTCTGATGTGTTCGTTTCAAAATGTTCAGGCCCACCATGTGAAATCCATAGAAATGACGGAGGCGGTGTTTTCACTGATATTTCGGCTCAGGCAGGAATCAATGTAACGCCAATATCTTCATGGTCTTCTGCCGTAGCAGATTTCGATAATGATGGCGATATGGATATCATCATCGGATCCAATGGCGGGGTGAGAACCAAATTCTTCAGAAACAATCTCGATACCTCCAACAATGTTGAAGAAGCGTTTACCGATATTACTTCTGGCTCTGGCTGGGATACCGACACCTCAACCAACAGGGATTACATCGCTTACGATTTTGACAACGACGGTCGCGTTGACGTGATGGGCGGAGGCAATAAAATCATGTTCAACCAAGGCAATAATACTTTTGCTTCTGTAGCTTATACTGGTGTTAGCATTGGTGCAATCGGTGATTTGAACAATGACGGTTATCTCGACATCCTCAACGGAACTAACGTTCGTTTCGCAGTGCCAAATGGCAACAACTGGGTTAAGATAGCGTTGACCGGAATCCAAAGCAACAGCAATGGTATTGGTGCCCGTATTGAAATCTATGGGGCATGGGGCAAACAAATCCGTGATGTACGCAGCGGTGAAGGTTTTACTTACATGAGCTCATTGAATACCCACTTCGGTATCGGAACTGCTACAGAGATTGAAAAAATCGTTATCAAATGGCCATCAGGAACGGTAGATACGATCAACAATCCGGCCATCAACCAGACCGTAATGGTAGCAGAAGGAACTACTCTTGCTGTGGATAGCTATACCAACGCCGAGTTCACATTGTATCCGAATCCGGCGCAAAGTACCATCAATGTAAAATGGAATGCTGCTACACACACCCTGACTTCGGCACAGATATTTGATTTGCAAGGGAGGTTGATTGCCAAAGAGGCGTTAACCAACCAAAAAGTAGCTGTCGATCAGCTTCAGGCCGGTACCTATATCGTTTTGCTTAGAGACGAAAACGGTAAAGACTACGCACAAAAATTCATCAAGAATTAAGTTTTTATAGATGACCAAACAAAAATGTCCTGCCTTTGTGCGGGACATTTTTTTTATTGATTCCAATCCAATGAAACACACTTTTTTTCAAACCACTCCCGAATGTGAAATCACCAGCTGCAGGATTGTTGATTTTCCGCAAGCATTAGTGTATCAAGCCTGGACCAATCCAGATCATTTAAAAAACTGGTGGGGACCTAAGGGTTTTACCAATACCTTCCACGAATTTGACTTGCGCGAAGGCGGACATTGGCGTTTTACGATGCACGCGCCCGAAAAAGGAAATTTCGAGAACCATTGTGAATTTGTAAAAATAGACACACCCAACCTCATTGCCTGGAAACGGCACAGCCAACCGCTGTTCAAGGTTGCGGCTAGTTTTGAATCGCTTACAAACCAACAAACCAAAATTGTCTTCAGGATGGTCTTCGATTCTCCCGAAGCCTGCAACAAACTAAAAGGTTTCGTGGTAGACAAAAACGAAGAAAATTTTGACCGGCTTGAAAGCGAGTTGGCCAAAATGAGCCAATAGGTTAAAAAAAGACCTGCCGTAAAAAGCAGGTCATTTTTTTTAATCAGGCTTGTGGTTTAAAACACACGCGACAAATTGAAACCAAAGTAAATGTCTCCTTCGCCCCAATCTCCGGTGGTATTCCCCAGGAATCCGGCCTCGTGCATCCCTTGCGAATTGGTAAAATGCATTTGAAATACGTGTCCACCAGTGTCAATGTCGACACCTACAGACAACGGATTTTTGTATGGTGAGCCAGACGCACGGTTAGCGTGCGCCGCATAATCTAAGTTGATGGAGACGCGTTTCGAGACCTTAAGACGGCCTCCCATGCCCATAATAAACTGAGAGTTGGCTTGGTTATCATCAGACACAAAGTTTTCATGTAAAAAAGACGGTGCAAGTTCGAGTGAAAACCGATCCGAAAATTTCCTTGAGATCAACAATTGCGAGACATAGCTCATGCGATCCGAAAATTCAAGTTTGGGCAAATTATTTTCCTTTAAAAGATTATTGAATGCCACGCTGTTGAAGACTACGATAGAAACGGGAAATCCATTCTTCATCTGCGGCCACAGCCGGTACTTGGCCGAAACGTCATAGGCTTGCTCGCTACGTCCGGCGGCAAGAGTCAGCCATTGGGTGAGCCCGTATTCGAACTTGATTTGCGTTACCGCGTTGTCGAGCCCAAAGAAGCTTTCAAATCCACCTTCAACCGATCCGAAACGGTGCGCGACAATGAAATACAGTTCTTTTTTTGCCGCGAGTTTGGTCGATTCAAGGTTGACAATCTTAAGTGCCTTGAAAGCAGAATCGGTGATTTCATTCTTGGGAACACTGTCAAGGCCGCTGAGCAAATCCTCTTGAGCAAAAGTCAAAACAGGTGTCAACAATAGGAGTAATAATATTTTCTTCATAATGTTTGGTTGGATTTAGATTAATTGGGTTTGCATTGCTACTGATATACTTAAGAATCGTCGCAGGTTAGTCAACGATACTGGCCTGGTCCATCTTGAACTCTTCAAGCAAATCATCATAGCCCACAAAACGTCCTTTCACACCAACGCGCTGCTGGGGCTTCAGCGTTTGGTTTTCCTTAAAGGCAACCGACAATTTCTCATCGATAACCACCAAATGGCTCGATTCATCTACAGCAGTAACCAAACCAGAAACGGCAATCGTTTGGTCTGCATACTGCGCGTTCGCGTTAGTGGGATCTGCTGAAAACTGTTGCTGCAGCTGGGCAACGGTCACACTGAAATGGGCTTCTTCAGAGGCAATTTCGCGATGGCCCTTGTACATATAAAAGTACAAACCAACACCTATGACGGCTAGCACCGCCAGGCTAATCATAATTTTCTTTTTCATTTTTTTAAGCAATTTTAAGCCAAATTTAATTACATTTTTTTTGAAATTTTAAACGAATATTTATTTATTTTTGAAAAAAACTATGAAAAATGAAATTAAAAATGCACCTCATCTGGCCAGCCCTCGGCTTTATTGCTATGGGCTGCTCCAACAACAGCACCGCCGACCTTTTAGAACCGTCACCCGTGGGAATCGTTTCGTATGCGCGTGACATCAAGCCCATTATTGACAACAATTGTTTGGGATGCCATAAAAGCCCTCCTGAAAATGGAGCACCCATGTCGCTGGCCAACTACGAATCCTTAAAAGACGCTATCACCAATCGCCCATTGATTGACCGGATTTCCAGAGATCAGGGTGCCGAAGGTATGATGCCGCTTGGTGGCACCAGGCTTCCACAATCTTCCATCAACCTGATTGCCTTGTGGAAAGCGCAAGGTATGCAACCTTAAAATAAAAAATCATGAAAAAGATATTCTTATTGGCTACCTTATTGGTAGTTGCCATCGCTTCTGCACAGGATAAAATGATTACCAAAACCGGGAAAATCACGTTCGAAGCCTCGGTTCCCGCTTTTGAAGAAGTAAAAGGAAAAAACGACGGTGTTACCTGTGTGCTCAACGCCAAGACCGGAGAAATCGCAAGCCTGGCGCTCATGAAAGGCTTTCGGTTCAAACTGGCGCTGATGGAAGAGCATTTCAACGAAAACTATGTAGAAAGCGACACCTATCCAAAATCTACTTTTAAAGGAAAAATTGAGAGCTTTGATGTGAGTGCACTCTCTGCTACGGCAAAAGACTACACCATCAAAGGGAAACTCGAATTGCACGGAAAAAGCAAGGAAATCGTTGTTCCGGCCAAAATCCGGCGTACCGATTCGGGCATAGAAATCCTGTGCAACTTCACGGTGAACGCCAGCGATTACGACATTGCGATTCCCTCGGTGGTCAAAACGAAGGTTTCCAACAAAGTAAGTGTCAAGACAGAATTCACTGTTAAATAATCAAAGTCCCGATAAGGGACTTTTTTTTTATTGCCCATCAATCTTATAATGCGCATTGAGCTTGTCCAGATAAAGGATGGTTTTGGTATTGTCGCTGTTTTCGGCGTACATCAGCTCAAATTTGGCTCCGTAGACAAACTCTGCAAAAAGATACGACGTGGACGCAGCAACAGTTGTTGAGAACATATCGTCGAAAGCCTTCACAAATACAAGGATTTCACCTTCAATAGTGCTAAAGTCGGCTTCGGTAAAATTGTAAAACGGGCTGTTTTCATTAATCGGATGCACTAAAGTCCAGCTCAAGGTGAGCGCATTGATACGGCTCAACTCTAACTCGAGTGAGTAGAATTTATTGACCATTTTGCCATTTTCCTCAACAGCCATCCCAACCGTCATTTTAGCCTCGGCATCGGTAAGGTTGGTGTTTTTGTAAGGAACCAGACGCATCATGATGGCCATCCCGTCTTTGTAAGGTGCCACGAGCGCGTTGTGCGAGAACTTCAGGAACGCAGTAGGCTTGCTGAACCGCCCAAAAAACAATCCGGTGGCAATGGCAAAACTCAACAATCCCACCAAGGCTTCGGCGGCGGCGAGCGAACTCGTCAAAAAACCATTTGGACTGATGTGACCATAGCCCACCGTTGTAAAAGTCTGTGCGCTAAAGAAATAAGCTTTCCCGAATTTGAGCCACTCCGACCCGCTTTGGTCAATCCCATCAAGGTATTGTACGCCAATCAAATAGTAAATACTCGCAAACAAGAAGTTCACGCCTATGTAAAACGAAAAAAGCACGCCAAGGAATTTCCAACGCGGCATATCAATCATCGTATGGTACCAACTGATGCGGTGCAGAAAATGCATCCCGCGCTTCTGTACATTCGCCGATCCGTCCTTATTGACAAAACGGCCACCATAACTGTTGGGGTTGGTACCAAAACCAGAATTGGCCTCGGCTTTGGCCTTGCTGTTGATTTTTTTAAATCGGCTCATTCCCTGATGATTTTTTGGATACTCGTGCCCATGCGATCGGTCACCTTAAGCAAATACAGGCCTTTGGCAAAACTGCTGCAATCAATAGTCAATTGTTTTGCAGTAGTCGTCGCGCTATAGATTTCCTGCCCTGAAATGGTGTAAATACGAACGGATGCTATGCCATTGGTATCAATGATCGTCAATTGGTCCTTGACCGGATTTGGATAAGCCACAAAACGATCTCTGTTGGTAGTCTCGGTGGCCAAAACCGCATTGCTCGAAGCCATCCAGCTAGAAGCCAGTGCATTGTCTAGCGAAGTACTGATGAGTTGCAGGTAATTGCCATTGCCATCGGCATCGGGCCAAGGCGCTTCATCATCATATTCCACCACATCCACGACGTTACCAAATCCGTCGGCCAATAAGAGTTTTTGCGAACCGTTCGACAAATTTCGGGTGAATTGCCCAAATGCCACAAGCCCGTATTGCGCCTGAAACACCGAAGGGTTGCTCGCCAGAAACAAACTCGTCCCTGCCGCAAGAGACGCATTTGCCGGAAACTGATACGAAATACCCAATTCCCCAAAGTAAAAACCGCTAAGGTTTGCGGCGGTTGTCCCGGTATTCTTGATTTCAATAAATTCCTGGTCGTTGCTTACCGGAAAATCGGGCGAAGTTCCGGGATTGTAATTGATTTTACAAATGACCAGTGAGGGCAGAACGACATCGCTGCAAGCCGCAAAAGGTCCCAAATGCTCGGTCATCCAATCGATCCTCAGGTCAAGAAATATCTTAAGATTTTCGATTTCGGCGCTAAGATTGGGTACCGTGCCCCATTTTTGCTGCTCCCTCGCGGCGGCTTCTGCAATCTGGCTTACCATAGCGTCTATGAAATCAGAAATCTGGCTGTGCTTGAGTGGTTGCCCTGCATCAGTAAGTTCATGCCAACGCCGGGAAAAATAACACCTAAACGTGGGCTCGTTAAAGAGGTCGGTCCAGAATTTTGCCCCTTCGTTGTCGCCGTTGGAGAATTGCCAGACATCGGTCTTGCTGCGATCGAATCCCCAATCGAAAAGGTCATTGCCATAGGTGAGATTGAAATCCCAAACCGGCCCGGCGCGCAACTTCCCGCTGCGGTCTTTATGGAAATAGGTACTGATTTGGTAGCCATCTGCATTCGATGCCAGTTCATTGCTGATCATAAAATCTACAAAAGACGGCACGTCAATCACCGACGGATAGCCCGTTACCACACTCGTATTGTTGGTACGGGCCGCCAAAGCCAGCGCTGAAAATTGCGCTTTAATATAAGACTGCTGTTGCGGGGTCACCTCTTCTGGTTTGGGCAAATCATGAATGAAATCGGTAGTGCCTGCGTAAGAAGACATCGTCCAGGCAACCGGATCGCCGCCGGTGGTTTTATCGGCCTTGGTGATGTAGCCGCCGGTTAGGTTGGGAGCGGTATTGTCGGTGGTGGTGATTTTTAGGATATTCACGCGGTTGCTGTCGGCCTTGATTTTTTCCTGCAACACATACAGGCCATTGTACGCGCCGTTGATAACCACTTCACAGTATTGGGTGCGCGGCGCATAATTGCCCATTTGTCTCGAGAGATTGTACGATAGGTAATCGCGGATCAGCGATGGGTCGAAGGCCAATCCGTTTAAAATCCAGTCGTTTTCACTGGGCATACCCAGCAATTTGACGTTGTTGTTGGTGGTGTTGTCTGCCTGAAGCGTCGTAAAACCATAACCTTTCTTATCCAAGGATTGCGACGAAGAACCCCTGATTTCTATGCTGATGCGTCCGTTGTAATTTAGGAAGTCGGCGTTATTCTGGTCGGTCAGGTAATTGCGGCTGCCGTCTTCGTGGCGGATGATTTTCATTGTAGCCAAGACGCGCGGATCGTCGGGGATGCTTTGGTTGCCATCGGTATTGATGATGACAATCGGCAGGTTGCTGTCGGTAAAGACCTGTGCCTGGAGGCTGATTGAGAACAATAGCGATACGAGTACCCATCCGCCGCGACGGAAAACCTTTGGAGACATGCTAAACATATGCAGAATTTTGGTCAAATGTAGCGATAAGCCCGCATTAAAAAAAGTGCGTCCACGACCAGATGCGCGCTGCAAAGCTATGGAATGTTGCAAAAAAATAAGTGAATTTAGTGCGCAGCCCATCCTACCCATACGTCAAAATTGTTTAAATTTGAGCAAACACAATGACTCAATATGGACAGTTTCAATTTATCTGAAGACATCAAAGTAGTTTGCGTTACGGCCAAACATTTCCCCGAAGACGTAGAACGCGCGCACATCCAGCTCCATGCGATGCTTCCCGAAAAAGAAAAAAGGCGCTTTTTTGGAATCTCAAGAACCAACGAGCAAGGACAGATTGTTTACAAAGCCGCCGCTGACCTCATAGAACCCGGCGAAGCCGAAAAATATGGGCTCGAAATGTTTACCATTAAAAAAGGCACCTTCAATTCTTTTTATATCAAGAACTTTATGGAAGACACAAGCCGCATCCGCGAAGCGTTCCAGATATTGCTCGGGCAACCAGAAGTCGATCCGTTGGGTTACTGCCTGGAATGGTATATTGGTGAGAACGATGTCAAGTGCATGGTGCCGCTGGACGAAAAACAGTCTCATTTCACGGGCGTTGCCACCGAGTAACGGCGTACCGATACCTATTGCCACGGATCCACGAAATTGACCAGTTCATTCGTGGATCCGTGGCTTTTTTGTTTGACGAAAGACCCTTTGCTTTAAATAATAACCCGAACAAAGCAAATAATAATTGGTCCCGATGGTAACCAAAAAAGCGGATTACATTTGTAGGGATAACTTAAAACAACTTGTCTTGAAAACCAAACTCCGCATCGCCATCATTGCCGCAGGTCTTGTTTCGGGGACCTGCCTTGCCCAAAGCAGTTCGGCGGCCGAATTACAACAAAGGCTAGAAAATGCTGCAACCGACACGGCGCGGGTCAATGCGTCTAACGGGCTTGCTTACTATTTCAGGAACACCGACGCCGACTCGACGGCATTTTATGCTGTGAAGGCTGCGGCGCTCTCGCAACGAATCGGTTACAGCCTGGGATTGGCCGAAGCTTTGATCAATCAGGGCAATGCGGCCATTGTGAAAGGAAATTACGCTGTGGCCTTACAGTTATTGCAAAAATCCCAAACCCAATACAACCGATTGCTTGCCAAAAACGACAAGGATATTTTGGCTTTGAAAGGACTGGCGCGGGCATTGGCCACGATGGGCGTTGTGTACACCCAGCAGAGCAACTATTTCATGGCGCTCGAAAACTACCAGAAAGCGCTCAAATTATACGAATCGGCAAAAGACAAAGTGAGCATTTCTAAGGCGCTCAACAATATCGGGATTGTGTACAAATCGCAGGGCAATCGTCCCAAAGCACTCGAGTATCTCAAACAGGCATACCAACTACAGTCTGAAATCAAAGAGCCAAACGCCGCGATGACGCTCACCAACATTGGCGTGATCTATTTTGAAAGTGGCAAACCCGAGCAGGCTTTTCCCTACTACAACCAGGCCCTGAAAGCCTTTGCGCAATTCCCCAACCCGATTGGGCTGGCGTTACTCCACAATTACCTGGGTGATTACCATCGCCGTACGGGAAATGCCGCCGAAGCCGAAATGGCTTACCGCAAATCACTGGAATTGTACGAAAACATGCAGAATAAATTTGGCGCGTCGCTGGCACTATACAACATCGGGAAGCTCTATGCCTCGCAGCAAAAATATGCTGAGGCGATGCCGTTCGCGCAACAATCACTCGCCTTTGCCACCCAAATCGGTGTACTCGACCAAACTTACCATTCGGAGAAACTCGTGAGCGAACTCTACGGCTCGCTCAACAAAACCGCCGAATCATTCAGGCATTACAAAAATTACATCGTGGCGCGCGACAGTATCATCAACCAGGAAAACGCGCGCAAATTTGCGCAGGCCGAAATGGATTTCGAGTACCGCAAGAAAGAAGCGCTGCTCACCGAACAAAGCAAAAGGCATCAACTGCTGTTGGTTTTTACCACGGTCGCCGCTTTATTGCTGATCATCCTGGCACTCGTAATCTACAACCGCCGCCAGGTGAAACGCCGCCTGACCTTACAGAAAGAAGTGGCCGAATACGAACAGAAAGCACTACACCTACAGATGAATCCGCATTTCGTGTTCAATTGTCTCGGCGCGATTTCGAGCTTCATCGTGCAGAATGGGACCGATTCGGCCTTGAAATACCTGTCGAAATTCTCCAAATTGATGCGATTGACCTTGGAATATTCAAAAGGTTCGCTGATTCCGATCGACAAGGAAATCGAAAGTCTGCAGAATTATCTTGAGCTCGAACAGCTTAGGTTCAACCACAAATTTGAATTCAAGATTGAATCGACCGAGAAGGTAGAATTCAATATGGGTTTGCCACCGCTGCTCATCCAGCCTTTTGTAGAAAACGCCATCCTGCATGGGCTCGTACCCAAGGAAGGCAATGGCCGAATCGATGTGCGTTTCGACGTGCAGCAAGGCCAACTGCTGTGTACGGTAACCGACAATGGCATCGGGCTCACCGAATCAAAATTGCTCAAGGAAAACTCGGTCACGGCGCACAAATCGATGGCGCTCGAGATTACCAAAAAACGGCTCGAGATGATGGAGTCGACCACATCCAAAACCGCGCAAATCGACATTGAAGAATTAGAAAATAGATCGGGAACCCGCGTTACGCTGAAACTCCCTGTACAATACATTCCATAAAACACCACGCATGATCACAGCAATACTCGTAGACGACGACCAACACTTACGCACCGGACTAAAAGCGCTTTTAGACCGATACACCAATGACATCGCGATAATTGGTGAAGCCGATAGTGTCAAGACTGGCATAGCGGCCATCAGCAAACTCAAACCGCAGGTGATTTTCCTGGACATTCACCTCAGTGATGGTACGGGTTTCGACATCCTTGAAAAACTCAGTGCCAACGACGGCAAAATCAATGCGCACATTATCTTTATCACGGCGCATGAACAGTATGCGGTCAAGGCGTTTCGGTTTAGCGCACTCGATTTTCTGCTCAAGCCTGTGGATTTTGAGGAATTGCAGCACACGATGGCCAAGATCAAGGAAGCGACAGCGAAGCACAACAATTCGTTTGAGCACATCGACCTTTTATTGGAAAATATCCGCAAGAAGGTAGACCATTACAAACGGATTGCTTTGTCTACGAGTGATGGCATCCATTTGTTTGAGGTAGCCGACATCATCCGCTGTGAAGCCAAGGTCAATTATACCCAGTTTTTCATCAAGAACCACAAACCGGTGTTGATTTCGCGAACGCTCAAGGAATACGAGGAGTTGCTCACCGAGCACGGTTTTGAGCGCGTACACCAATCGCACCTGATCAACCTCGCCTACCTCAAATCGTACATCAAGAACGACGGCGGCTACGTGATTATGGCCGACAACAGCAACATCCCGATTGCGCAGAGCAAGAAGGAAAAATTACAGGAATTGATTAAAGCCTTATAGCAACCGATTATCCAAAAACCTGAGATTATGAAACCAAATCAATACAAATCGCCAAAATTAACGATTATGAAAAGTAAGCTATCCTTGCTGTTGTTGCTGCTCCTTTCTGGGGTGGCGAATGCCCAAATCGTAAACATCCCCGACGCCAATTTTAAGGCGAAGCTGATCGCGTTGGGTATAGACACCAATACCGACGGGGAAATTCAGCAAAGTGAAGCCCAAATGCCTATTAGCCTTAATGTAAGCGACAGCAACATATCCGATTTAACGGGGATTGAATATTTTACCAACCTGCATTTTTTGGAATGTCGTGACAACTCGCTTTCGAACCTGAACCTCACCGGGCTCTCCTACCTACAGGTGCTAGATTGTTCCAATAATCTATTGACTACGTTGAATTTGACCGGTGTGGTTAACCTGAATTGGCTGACGTGTTCCAACAACTTGCTGACCTCTTTGAATGGAGTTTCCAGCTCCGTTACCATTTTGCGGTGTGGCAACAACCGTTTGACCAGCCTGAATGCCAACAGTCTGACCAAATCTCTCTGTATTGGAATGTTCCAACAATAGAATCACGAGCCTGAATTTGGGCGGAGCGGCCAACCTGACTTCATTAGCTTGCGCTTCAAATTTGTTAAGCGCTATAAACGTCAACGGTTTCGCCAATTTGAATGTACTGGAATGTTCCTACAACAAGTTGACCGAATTAAACGTATCAGACCTTGCAATGCTGGCGACAATCTCTTGCAGGGGCAACGAACCGTTAACTACCGTAAGTCTGAGCAATTTAAACAGCCTCAGCAATATTGACCTTGTCGGAAATGACACCGTCAACGGATTTGACCAAACCGGAAACCTCAGCAGTTTAACGCTCGCCAACCTGCCGCAAATATGGAACATCAACTGCTCTTTGAACAAACTGACTACGCTTGACCTCAATGGCCTGACCAACCTGCGGTACCTCAACTGCTCTTACAATCAGCTCACCGATCTTTCGCTGGTGAACCTCCCAAATCTGACCGATTTGACTTGTTACGTCAATAAAATGCAAAGCCTGGATGTCACCAACTTACAAGCATTGGTTACCTTGCGTTGCGGCGGCGGATACCGTCTAAACAATCAACTAACCAACGTCCTGCAAACTTTAAATGTGGCAGGCCTTTCAAACCTTGAAACCTTTGAGTGCTTTGATACGCTAATCAGCGACCTGGATCTTGCTGGTTTGACCAACATGACTTCCTTTTATTTTTCAGGCATCGATAATGCTGGCGTTTTAACGAGCCTGGATGTGAGTGGTTCGCCAAATTTACAACGCTTGGTATGCGTCAATACGGCGCTTACCTCGCTCGATGTAAGCAATCTGCACAACCTGGAAACACTGGAATGTTGGCGCGGCAAAATCACAACCTTAAGCCTGGACGGACTATTGCAACTCAAAAAATTAAATTACTCCTACAATTACATCACCGATTTAAATCTGTCCAATTTGCCGTTACTTGAAAGTTTGGATTGCCAAAGCAACCTGCTCACTACGCTAAATGTTTCACAATTAACCAGCCTGAAAACCTTATATTGTGGGTTCAATCAGCTCACAACACTCAATCTTACCGGGCTTACTGCGTTGGTGAATTTGGATTTCTCCAATAACAACGTGACGCAGGCCAACATCAGTGGTATTTCTCCAAATTTGATTAGCCTGGGTTGCGAGTCGAATAACCTGACAAGTCTCGACGTTTCGGGGTTTCCGGCACTTGAGGTTTTGAACTGCAAGCGCAATGAATTGACAGGGTTGGATTTGTCGGCTTCCAATAACCTGAAATATCTGAATTGTGACTCCAATCAAATTGCAAATCTCGACCTGAGCAACCTAAACAACCTCACGTCGCTAGAATGTGGGTACAACCAATTGACGACAATCAATACCAATAATCTAACGCAACTTACAGTATTACAGTGTCACAACAACCAAATAAATGCACTCGATCTGACCAACAATAACGCACTTGAGATTCTGGGATATTCCAACAATCCATTGCCCAATTTTAATGTGAGCAATCTGGCTAACCTGATAGGATTGTCCTGTTTTGATACGCAGACCAGCGTACTGGACGTTTCCAACCTGACCAAGCTACGATTTCTGTACTGCGACAACAACCAATTGCAGACCTTAGATATGAGCAACTGCGTTGCGCTGAATTACTTGTCCTGCAACAATAACCTGTTGACGACCTTATTTGTAAAAAACGGAATGAATGAAGGTCTGCTGGATTTTGTCAACAACCCCAACCTACAATACATTTGTGCCGATACCGACCAGTTAGCAAACATGCATGAAGAAACCGCAGAAATTAAGCACTATGCAGAAATACTTCAGCCGGAATGCTAAAGTAATTTTTTAGCTTTTGGGCCATTTTTAATGTTATTTCTCGCTTGCCAGATAGAATTGCAGAAACATGTCCTTTACTTCCAATTATTGGTTCAAGATCTTTGTTCTTCATTCCCATTTCTTGCATTTTATACTTGATAACTTCTAATGCGTCAAGTTCTGGCAGTTGATAATGCTTGTCGTCATAATCTTTAACCAAAACCATTAATAAATCCAACTCGTCGCTTTCTGGTGTGTTCGGTTCTGCGTGGAAAATTTCCATTAATCGCATTGAAGCTTTGTTGTAATCGTCTTCTGTTTTTAATACTTTCCAGTCCATATCTATAATGCTTTTGTCAAAATTGAAGTGTCAAAATCAACGGTTTCAACATTTATTTTATCGTATTCTTTATGTGTTCCAAACCAAATAACATAACACGCAGTTTGGTTAAAATTCACCGAAACTACTAATCTAAAATCATTGCCTTTTATATTGAAAACAACACGATTGTTATTTACTATACTTGCGTTTCCATAAACAGCTTTCAATTCGTTGAAATTCTTTATTGCAAGTTTTGAAAATTCGTTATACCAAATCAGTAAAGGCGTTTCCGCTAATGGATATTTTTTACAGTAGTATAAAATTGTTTTCTTGACTAGTACTTTCATAAAGCAAAAATAATAAAAGTTTTCAATTTGCAAACCGAATAGAGGTATAAATGTGAAGATTTGCACGTTTGCTAACCGCCGTCATGCGATCATTGCTGGTTTTTCCTTTCCGGAAGCATTGCTTTCACGAAGAAAGTTTATCTTTAGCGGAGAAAACTCGGTTCGCTTCGCCGCAACGTCGCATGGCGGCAAACCGTT
>JAKQJQ010000155.1 GCA_029561105.1 Bacteroidota bacterium | reverse complement strand
TCGGTTTCCATGACCCTTGCAATCTGCTCGGACGTGTAATCATAGTGATATATGTACTCCAGTATCTCGTCTGTATCGAGCAGGATTTCGGATGCGACAATATTTGCCTCGTATTCAGGTGTTGACCTCATATCGTAAAGCATAAATTCTTGGATGGCATTGTTTTTTGCCAGAGAACGGTGCAGTTGGTCATGTCCCAGTTCGTGGGCACAGACAATTCTCTGCATCTGCTCACTCATATCTTGATTGATGAAGATAAAACGGTTTCGTTTAACCACCCTGTACATTCCTTTTAGTGGTCCGAAGTCCTCGCAAAACAAGACCTCAATACCAAGCTCTTTGGCAATCTTAAAAGGGTCTCGTGTGCCGCAGCGTCTTACAAGTGCGCTGCCGACTTTGGAAAGATATTCAGCGGTCATAATTCCACCTCCAATCGTGGAACAGTATATCAAATATAACGACCATTAAAACGGACTTACTTTGAATCTGCTTCTTTTCGATGCTTTTTGGGCGTATATTTTTTGTTCTTTTCTTTGGCAATCCAGTACGCATCATTGAGTGCTTTCATTGCACCTTCCAGAGCTTCCTCGCTAAGAGAACCACCGGCGAACATACCGGTTACTTCGCTTACAAGCTCGTCAATGTCTCTGGCTGCTTTCGCACCGCCTTTTTCGTGTGCTTCGGCAACCATGATACCGCTGCTCCCCAAAAGGTACTCTGTTGTTGTGGAAAGTGCATCGGCAATTTTTTGAACAACTTCAATTTGATATGGCTTACGAGTACCAAGCTCGTAATTTTGGATAGTGCGGGTAGATACACCGGCTTTCTTTGCGAGTTCCGCCTGCGTTAGATTTGCTTCATGTCTTTTTTCTTTCAGTCGTTCTTTGAAAAGCATAAGGCACCTCTTTCTTAAATTTTTTATGAACACGAACACTTTTTCGTTCTCGCTTATTGACACGAAAGTATGTTCGTGCTAAAATATACTCACGAACACGAAATACTGTTCGTACTATTATCATACCACGCGAAATTGCGTGTGTCAATATTTACACGAAAGATTGTTTGTGTAAAAGTTTAACTTTTTTGTGAACGGAGGTCAATTATGCTTAGTGTTAGTTGCCGAAAGGCTTATGTGTCGGTCAATGTTGACATCGACGAGGAGGGAAGCCTTCATCCTCGGTTTATTCGATGGGAGGGCGGTCTGATATTTCAGATTGACCAGGTGTTGTATAAATGCCGTGCTGCTTCAAAGAAGGTCGGCGGTGGTGGCATTCGTTATACCGTCATGATTAGAGGAAAGGAGTCCTACTTGTTTCATGAAGGTGATAAATGGTTTGTAGAAGCAAAGGAGGCTTGCCGATGATTTTATCCCACGCAAAAATCGAAGAAATTGCCGCAGCAGTTATCAAAGACTTTAATCTGTTTTTCTTTGGCGAAAAAGCGAGCGAAGCAAGGTCAATGCCGCAGGGAACTCCGATTGACCAGTTTGCCAGCGAATATCTCCGCTTGAAAATCTCTTTTGAAAAATTATCTGTGGATGGAAGCCTATGCGGACTGACTGCGTATGAAGATACCGAGTACGCCATAGAGGAAAACGGCGTATCCCGAACAATTTCATTGAAAAGGAATCAAGTTTTGCTCGACAGCAGTTTCATAGCACCGGGCAATGTAAGAAAGCTGTGTGGTAAGCGTAGATTTACCTTAGCCCATGAATGTGCGCACCAGCTCCTGTTTCATCTTGAATCTGAGGATACGAAAGCCGCTTGCAGAAAGCTCTATGCGGAACGCCGTACATATTCGTTGAGGGACTTGAAATCGAACGAGGACTGGAACGAGTGGCAAGCAAATGTTCTCGGAGCTGCTATTCTGATGCCGCAAGAGGAAGTGGAGCTTGCCATGTGGCGTTTTGCCTCTATGAAGCCAATTCAGAATTTTGAGGGATGGCTTCTGCAAAGAGACAAGATGATTGTAAACATGATGTGCGAAACATTCGGGGTATCCAAAGCCGCCCTTTTAATCCGCCTGCGCCACTTGGGATATTTAGTAGACCTGCCCTACTCGGAATACAAGGAGCCTTGGGAGGTGTGGGCATGAAAAAGAATATCCGAATCCAGGAACCATCGCAGGAGATGCAGCAAAAAATCGTCAGAGCACGAATGGCAATCGCATCTCAAAAAGAAAGAACCATAAAATGCCCCTATTGCCTTCATAACGCAATCACCGTGTATGAGGATACAAGAGGTCATGTGGAAGCCAAGTGCAAGAAGTGCGGAAGAATAACCATTTTCAATGTTCTCAGTATGAGAAGGCTTCGTCATCACTTGTCCAAATAATAGAATCAAAAATTGAATAAATCATAGCTGAGCTGTGGAGCCGCCTGATTGGTGTAGTCATCCCAAGAGCCGCATGAGACAGAAGTACCCCTGTATTTCTGTTTTATCGGCACGGGAACTGTGACCACCAATCATGCGGCTCTTTTTTTACCTTTCTGCTGCTTCTGCCAGCGGAAAGGTTTTTTTATGTTTTATCCCCGTTATCGCCGTACAGTACACCGCTGTCGTGGTCCTCCGCTTGGATTTTTGACTTTCACTCAAAATCAAAAATTCAAAAAACGGAGGAACCAATATGTCCAGCAGATTTAACAGAATAAGCATTTATGCCCTTAACAAGAAAGACCCGGATGCCATCGTTTACCCGACCGCCGATGGAAAGACTGTCCGTGTTACCCGTGAGGACTTTCCAAGTGAGGATGCTTTTCTTGCGTTCAAGGCTTGGTCTGACGAGAACTTCCACGAGGAAGAAAACCTCGACCATAGAGAGTCCAATCACACGCTTTCAATGGATGATTTATCCGAGGCGGCTCTCGCCGTGCCTGCGGTCGATGTTGCTGTGGCTCGCCGCCAGGAGCGTATGGAGAAACGCCGCAAAGAAAAAGAACTCGTTGTTCAGATGAAGGATAAGCTGACGGAGGTACAGTTCCGCAGATTATGGATGTATTTCGTTGAAGAAAACACTTTGGAAGAAATCGCAGACAAAGAGGGTGTGTCTCCGGTTGCGGTTTTCTACTCAATCGAGGCAGCTCAAAAGAAAATTTCAAAAAATTTTTGCAATAAGCCAAAAACACCTTAAAAAAACGCCCCCAAAACGGCGATAGGTGAAGGAACAGTTTTCTGAGTCCTTCACCGCAACGAACGATGTTACTTAAACCCGTTCTTGCAACGGTTCCTTGACAACTGAATAGTCACTCATCAGATACGTTCCTGTGTACCACGAGCTACGGCAGGGTGAGCGCCACGACCCTCTACTGAGGTGAGCGATATATCACCGCAACCTGCGAGATTCGGATTGCTACCGAACCGGCGACGACGGACACAGGGCTAACGATACTTCTGTAACTCGCAGCCCGGCCACAAAGAAGGCGGGGAGGTTCGATTCCTATGGAACAGCTTCGCAAGCTGTCGTCTGGTGAGTCCCACTACCGGGGGATGAGATAAATACGGTAATGAATGTATTCAAGGAAGCGAGCTGCTTCGGCGGTTCGCTTCTGTACATAGCGTGCAAGGAGGACACTATGCAATTAAGAATAGACCCGGAATTTGAAAGCCGGATTCCACCACTTACCGACGATGAGTTCATTCAGCTTGAAGAAAACATTTTAGCTGACGGCGTTATCATCAGCCCCATCATCGTGTGGGGCGAGGTAATCATCGACGGACACAATCGTTTCCGCATTGCGGAAAAACATCCGCACCTTAAATTTGCCACCTGTGAGCGTGACTTCAATGACCGCTACGAAGCTCTTGCCTGGATTTGCAAAAATCAGCTCGGACGTAGAAACCTTACCTTTCAGCAGAAAAAATACTTAATCGGTAAGCGTTACGAGTCGGAAAAAGCATCCTATGGCGGCGACCGAAAAAGTAGTGAAGTGAAATCAAGTTCCCAAGTTGGTAACTTGATTCCCACGGAAAAAACCTGCGACAGAATTGCAAACGAATACGGTATCAGCAGGAACTCGGTTCTTCGTGCCGAGAAATTTTCAAAGGCAGTAGATATTGCCGATGAGATTGACCCAGGTATTCGTTCAG
>JAKQJQ010000145.1 GCA_029561105.1 Bacteroidota bacterium | reverse complement strand
TCGGGGTTTTCTATGGTGAGCGCGTGTGTGTAATCGGCGCGGAGGAATTCAGTCACCACTTCGGGTTGGAACCCTCCTGTTTTTATAGACAAAATCGGCTTTTGCAAAATGGCGTAGTCGATGAGCTTACTTGGCGTTTGCGTAAGCCCGACATTTTCAAAGTTGACCACGAAGTCCATCTTGCTCATTTCATACAAAAGTGTGTCGCGGTCCTGTACTTTTTTGAGTAGGATCCTGCCGTTGGATGCGGCTACGAAAGGCTCGACCAAAGCCGGAGTCATCGTATAAATATGGAACTCAAATTTAAGGTTCGGGTCGACGCCGTTCAGGAAAGCCAACAATTCTGACGGATCGCGCCTGCCGGGAATGAACATTCCGCCATAACCGAAGACAATTTTGTCGGTGGTTTTTTCGCCTTCATACTTTCTAACGTCCTCAAAACGAAATCCTTGCGGAATCACGCGGATTTTGTCGTGGAATTCGGGATAATAACCGCCAATCGAAGCTTTCGTGGGGACCGTGATATAATCGGCTATGCGACAAAATTTCTTCTCGAGCCAACCAAAATAAAACGGCGGTTTGAAAGTATCATTTTCCTGCCCCATGTACGGATCCCCGCAATCGGCCACCCAAACCTTGGCAATCGGGTTGGTCTTGGTTCTCACCGCCGCAACACCCCAATGTATGGGATGCGGAACCGCCACCGAAATCAACAGATCATAACCCGATTCACCTTTCAATCCGCGTTTGAGCATGGGCATCAACTGGATGAACGGGTACTCAAACAACAAACTGCTGAATCTTGCCGTCACCCGCCAAAACAAACGGCTGACCCCGCTTCCTTTAATTACGGGCGTTGGCCAGGTAATGTGGCCCAAATCCTTGAACCTGATACCGTGTTGCGCGCAAAATTCGGCACAACCGGTACGTGGATGCGTAAGCACGGTAACCTCGTGTCCTTGCCGCACTAGTTCTTTGGCGAGTTCGGTCGCACGAAACGATCTCGGCGAAATGTCGGGATAAAAACCGTTGGAGGTCAGGAGTATTTTTTTGGACTGCATCGACTTTATTTTGCTAATTCAATTAAATGCGCCACGATTCTTTGTGCGGCATGACCGTCCCATTTTTCAATGGTTGAGCCTTTTTTCCATTGACCGGCAAACAGCTTTTCAAGTGCTGGTTTGATGGCCTCGGGATTGGTTCCCAGTAGTTCATTGGTTCCCAGGGCGATGGTTTCGGGACGTTCGGTGTTGTCGCGCAACGTCATACAGGGAATACCCATCACAGTGGTTTCCTCGGTAATCCCTCCAGAATCGGTAATCACGGCGTAGGCATTTTCTACGAGGTAATTGAATTCGAGGTATCCCAAAGGATCGATGATGTGCAGGTGCGGCGCCACCACTCCCGATTCACGCAATACTTTTGCCGTGCGCGGATGGATGGGAAACAATATCGGCCAACCGTTGACATTAAACGTGATCGCTTCGATCAGGCTTTTAAGACCGTCTGCCGTGTCTACATTTGCAGGGCGATGCAGGGTAAGTACGAAATATTTCCCACGATCCAATTGCAACGCATCCCAGAATTCGGGCTTTGTAAATTTGTCGCGGTTGGCGATGAGGGTATCGATCATGACGTTTCCTGCGAAGAAAATTTTCTCATCGGTTACACCGGCTTTTTTGAGATTCTCGCCTGCCCAGACCGTTGTGGTAAAGAAGTAGTCGGCGAGTGCATCGGTTACCAATCGGTTGATTTCTTCGGGCATACTCATGTCAAACGAGCGGATACCGGCTTCGACATGCGCCACTTTCACCTGAAGTTTTTTGGCTACGATACTGCAGGCCATGGTGCTTGTCACATCACCTACGACCAAAACCAGGTCGGCGGGATTGGCTATCAGTTCCTTTTCAAAAGCAATCATGATGGCGGCCGTTTGCTCGGCTTGGGTACCACCGCCGCAATTGAGGTTCACGTGGGGCTCGGGAATGTTGAGCTGCCTGAAAAAAGTATGGCTCATCTTTTCATCGAAATGCTGGCCGGTGTGCACCAATCGATAGGAGAGCGTTTGGTCTGGCAACGCATTGATCGCGTGAATAATGGGCGCAATCTTCATGAAATTGGGTCTGGCGCCTGCAATTAGAGTTATTTTCATAATAAGTGTTCTGATAAGGCTGCTTGTTAGGCGACTCTTTGTGTGTTATAATTTATCGATGGCAAGCCACGAGGCGTCATAAACCGGTTTGGAATAGTACTGGTCGAGTCGCGACGCATTCTCACTCACATTCCTATTGGTTTTAAGTGGCTGGTTCACTATCAATTGGTTGTCAAAAACCTTAAATCCACGAGTCACGAGCGAGTCGAAAGAAGTGGTGTTTTTGTTCATATAGACGATTTTGCCCAGGCCGAGCAAAGTCAGCGTCACGCCCATCGCTTCCTGTCGCGGATGGTTGAAAACAACAACATCAATACTGCCCAGGAATTGCTTGTACGCGTCAAACGGCATAAACTGATCTAAAACGACAAATTTTTCGCCGAACAAGCTGGTTCCGAGTTGGGTGATTTTTTGCTTGTAACTATCGTACATCCCGTAAGAAAGCGGGCAGTAGATTTTCTCGATTTCTGAGAGTCGCGGCATGAGCATTTCAAAAATACTTTCATGCTTGTTGCTCGGGTCGGTAGAATTGCCCACCATTATCTTGAGGCGTTCTTTTTGCGACACATCGATTGGATGAAACTGGTGCGTATCAACCACGTTGCTCAGATACATTGGGCTGTAAATGAATTGCGCTTTACTTCCGAAAAGCTGGTTGGCCAGGTCAGAGTCCCCTTTGATATGCGTGATGTGGTAACGCACCCGCGAAAGTACAAAGCGCTTGAGCCGTTGCCTAAAATCTTTTGTTTTGGTAAAACTGTACAATTCCTGCCCGTAGATGACCCAGTCCGTTTTTTTGAGAAACCAAGGGAAAAGCGCAAAAAAATGCAGCAAGGTATCGCCGTGCATGACAATCCTTCCTGCCTGGCTTCCCAATTTATAAAAAAGTTTGATATTGCTCAAAAGGTGTTTGCTGAGCGGCTGTTGAAGGCGGAAACTGTTTTGGGGTAGCTGCGTGTCTTGTGTCGTATCCGAAAGGTAAAGAAAACACTGGTTCTCCAGTTTCAAATCGCCGGCAATATAGTGGCAAAATGGCTTGGTAAACTTATCGGCTATGAAAACGTGCAGCGTCATTTTTAGAATTCGAGCATGGTATTGATGATGTGATCCTGCATGGTCACATCCAGGTCGAAAAACATCGGCAACCGGATGAGGCAATCAGAAAAACGGTCGGTCTCGGGAAGATTCCTGCCGTCGTGCTTTTCATGGTAGAACGGGCTTTTGTGCAGGCTCAGATAATGAAATACAGCCATCACTCCTTTGGCTTTCAAATGCGCAATCAATGCTGTTCGCTGGTCGAGATCCCGGCAAACGATGTAAAACATATGCCCGTTATTGGTGGCGTTCCCAGGCACGAATGGCAGGCTGATGTTGCGTTGTTTGGCCCAATCCTCGAGTCTTTCATTGTAGTTGTTCCAAAGCGAGATGCGCTGTTCCTGGATGCGGTCGAGGTTTTCGAGTTGCGCCCAAAGGAACGCGGCAATCAACTCAGATGGCAGGAACGACGAGCCCAAATCGACCCAGCCATACTTGTCTACTTCTCCCCTAAAAAAAGCCGATCGATTGGTGCCTTTTTCCCAGATGATTTCGGCGCGGTCTTTAAACTTATCGTCGTTGATGGCGAGCATGCCGCCTTCGCCCGAAATGATATTCTTGGTCTCATGGAAAGAAAATGCCGCGAGGTGACCGATTGAGCCGAGCGCCTTTTTCACGCCATCCTTTCCCGTATAAAAACTGTCGATGCCCTGCGCCGCATCTTCAATGACGTAGAGATTGTATTTGGCTGCCAGTTCCATGATGGTGTCCATATCAGACGCGACGCCCGCGTAATGCACCGGTACGATTGCTTTGGTTTTTGGCGTAATCAATGCTTCGATGCTACTTTCGTCCATACCGGGATGGTCTTTGCGGCTGTCGGCGAACACGATTTTGGCACCGCGCAGGATAAAAGCGTTAGAGGTACTCACAAAAGTGTATGATGGCATGATGACTTCATCGCCTTCGCGGATATCAACGAGAATCGCCGCCATCTCAAGCGCGTCGGTACACGAGGTTGTTAAAAGGCATTTCCCGAAACCATATCGTTCCTTGAGATAGTTCTGACAAAGTTGGGTGTACTTGCCGTTTCCGGATAACTTCCCGGTAGAAACCGCGTCGTAGATGTAATGGGTTTCTTTTCCCGTCAAATGGGGCTTGTTGAATGGTATATTCATCGAATTTATTTAAAACGTATCCTGAATTTATTTACTTCTAATTTTTCGCCGTCGTCGCCGTAAAAATCCTTTACCTTGAGCAAACCGCTGCCGCATACAATCACGAGGCCGTCGGCATGTTTAAAAAGCACTTTTCCCGGTGCGCGGTTCACGATATTAACCTCTTCAAGACAGTCGGCATCGAAAATCCTGACGAGCGTGCCGTCCATCCGGGTAGCAGCGCCTTTGTAAGGGAAACCCACCGCGTCAATCATCCGCTTGATGGTCTGGGCATCTTGTTGCCAATCAATCTGGTAATCTTCGTCATCGCGCCATAGGCTGAAGCTGGCTTCGGATTCATTTTGCGGCGTGCCGGATAACGTTCCATCGGATGCCGAAATTACTTCTTCTAACAACAACGCGTACTCTTTCGCGAGCCTATCGATGGCCGTGGCGATTTTGATGGGATATTGGATGGCGATGGTGCGCTGCCCGATGATGTCGCCTTTGTCAAATTCATCGGTACCCATCAAAGCCGTCACTCCAACGCGTGAATCGCCGTTGATCAGCGCCGACACCAACGGATTGAACCCGCGGTACTGTGGCAGGATTGAATCGTGGAAAACCACGAGCGGAACATCCAGTGCAATCAACCATCTCCAGCCAATAGCGATGTTGAGCGTGGCTTTTGCCAAGACCTTCTCGTCGGTTTGTGTCCTGAAAAAATAGCTGATGTTGTTTTGCCTGGCGAATTGCTCTATTGCATCCGAATAATCGTTGACCACACCACTGTCTTTCCCAATAATGATCGCGTTGATTTTTGGGTAAAGTGCCGTACTGATACCGGTTACCGAATCGAGTCCTTTTTTACCTATTACAAAAATGTTAATCATGAAGTAAGTCTTTTATAAACCATTTGGGTCGCGTAAAGCGCGAGGAAAAAGTAAGGTGAAATGTTGAAGCGTATGGCGTAAGTGCGATACGGATCCACCACGCCTTGGGTTTGCAATTGGCTAAAACCGGTCGCTTTTATTTTTTTTATGGTGTGTTGCAATGCCTTGATTTTGCCCAATGACACCTGCGAAAAAAGCGAAAGCAAAACAAAATTGGCCATGCCGTGGTTGAGCAATCCTTGCTGAGGCATTCCAAAACGGTTTGCCTCCGAAAATTCACGTAAGTCTGCGGCCGCCTTTAGAAATCCGTTGATGGCTTTTTCTGTATGGTACACGCCCGTTACCGTTGCCGAGCCTTTGCTGGTGGTGCGTTGGTGAAACTTTCCTACATCAAAACCCACGCGCTCGGCCACCGAAAAAACTTTTACGAGGAAGGCACCGTCTTCCAGGAAAGGAACATCCTTGGGATATTTCAAACTGTACTTTTCGAGCATTTCCCTGCGGTATAAGATAGCCCACGACCTGTTCGGGTCGCGACCATCGGGTACTCGCGGCGCGTAATATCCCGAGACACCGTCGAAAATTTTATCCTCGAGTTGGGTAAAATTGGTTTGCCATACCGATTTTCCGTGGGCGTCAAAAATCTCAAAATTGAGGTAGAACACATCGAGTTGTTGGGCGTCGGCTTTGTCGAGGATGCGTTGAAACGTATTGGGCAAAACGTAGTCATCCGGGTCTATTGCCATAATGTATTTTCCGCGGGCTTGGGCAATGCCGTTGTTCCTGGCCACAGAAACGCCTTGGTTGGCTTGGTTCAGGAGCAGGATGTTTGGGAAACTGGCCTGCATCCGCGTGACAATCGCAGCGCTGTCATCGGGCGAACCGTCATTGATTACGATAATCTCATAATCGCTGTGGGGAATGTCCTGCTGCTCGAGGCTGATGAGGCATTTTTCTATAAAATCCGACACTTTGTAAGCCGGAACAATAATACTAAGTCGCATCATTTATAGGTAAAACGGGTGCTGCCGGTTGCCGGGCAATCTTTTTTTAATGGCATATACATAGTGAAACGGATTGAGGTAAAAACTCCCCAATCGGTAAAGGCTGCGCAGCACTTTGGTATTTCGGTTCCATCCGTTGTTTTGGAAAAATCGCGACACACCGTGAATAAAACGCTCGGACCATACCATTTCCCAAGGCAGGAATGGATGCGCCGCCAATTTGCGGATCTGGTAACTGTTGAACACCGAAGGCTTAAAAAGCGCCTGATCGCCCACATTGTTGGCCGCCTTAGAATGGATGCGGTAACCCACCGTTGGTTTATGAAAATAATACAAGCGTTCACCGGATTTGGTGAGTTTGAGCCACATGGGGTAATCCTCAACCAAACGGTTGGTCTCGTCATAACCGCCAACCTTGAGTAACGCTTTTTTATTGAAAATATAAGACGGCGTGTAATTGATCCGGTCGTGTACGAGTATCAAAAGGTATTGGTCGTGTGCCGTCAGGTCTTTTCGCATGAGGTTGTCGGGGAAAATTTCGGGCGACAGGTATTTGAAATTGAGTGCCTCGAAAGTATCCTGGAAAACCTTAACCTGGCTAAAAACAATATGTGCTTGTGGATTCTGGGCTGCGAACGCCATATTATCGGCGAGGCAGTCAGGCAGTAGGATGTCGTCTCCGGCAATGAACTTTATCCAATCAGACGGCGCTGCAGCAATGCAACGGTTGCAATTGGCCGATACGCCGGTATTTTTTGGAACGGTAAGGAGTTCGATGCTGTGAAAACGGCTTTGGTGTTGCTCCTTGCCTATCCAATCGCTTACAACGGCAACGGTGTCGTCGGTCGAACAATCGTCTGAAATCACCAGCGCCACCCCATCATAGGTCTGGCCAAAGATGCTGTCGAGCGTTTCAACGACGTACGCTGATGAGTTGTAGGTGGTTACGGCGACAGTGACCAGGGGTTTAGTTTCCACTTCTTTTGCTGATTTTGGCTTTGATATTAGAAACCACTTCTTTGAGGTTCATGCGCTTGTTTAAAGCGCTCAGACTGTAGATCATTGTGAGGATAACAATGACGGCTTGGGCAATATAAGCGTTCGGGTAACCTAAAATCTTGATGCTGGCCAGACAAAGTGACAATGCGAGGAGTGCCACAAAAAGAAGCCGGTAAACCTCTTGGGCAAAACCAAAATTGTACCTTGATTTAAGTATGGTAAGCATGAAGACAATTGAAATAAAGTAGGATGCCAGCATTGACATTCCCAATCCCGCAAGCCCTAAATATTTATAAAATGTGATATTCAGTCCCAGCACTATCAGGTTGGCGATGACCTCAACTGTAAGAAAAAGTTTGTTGTCGCCTTTGGCCAAAATGATAAAACCCAACACCCAAACCAATCCCTTAATCGGAATCGACAAGACCGCCCAAGAAACGAATTCTTTGGCTTCAAGAAATTCCTTACTCAGCAAGATACCTATCAGCAACGGTGTGGTCGAAATCAAAAGCACCAAAACCATGCTCAAAATAATCAACAGTAACTCTGCCTGTTCGTTGACGAGCTGCTTCCATTTCGCCTCGTCGCCAATTACACCGGCGAGTCGCGGAAAGTAGTCGGCAGCCATTGTCGTAAATACCATTCCCACATATCCATCCACAATAGCAAGCCCCGCATTGTAAAGGCCCAAATCGTGAAGGCTTCCTGTTTTCGAGATGTATCCGTTAAGTACAAAAGTCACCGCAGCCGTAAGCAAACTAATCACCGTTAAACTCAACCCGAGCGCGACCATAGGCTTGCCTTGGTTCCAGGTTTGCGACCACGTCAACGCTACCTTCTCGAATTTGATTTTATTGCGAAAAGCCAACGAAACCACATAGGTAGCGACAGAGGTTGCGATAATGGCCGGAATCACACCCTGGATGCCGTAAAAATAAAAGATGGGCAAGGCGACCATTAACCCAACCACGCTGCCCAAAACATTGGCCTGGGCGAGGTATTTGAGTTGGCGTGTAGCGCGCAGCAAAGCGTAAACTCCACCGGTAAGTGCCGCAAAGATAAATGTCAACGACAGCAGCATATACGACACCGTATGCCTTTTGCTGCTAAAAGAAAATTGGCTCAACAATGGCGCGAGCGAAATGGTGAGTACCACGCCGAGCGCAGCGGTAATCCAGATCCAACGGTTGAAAATGGTAGTGGTCCTGGCCATGAGTTCGCGGTTGTCGGCTGCGTGTGCTTTAGACAAATCGCGGATCGCGCTTTCTGCAATGCCCAGCGAGGAAACCGTCTTGATTAGGTTGAGCCCAGACATGAACAGCCCGTTGAGACCCATTCCCGCTGTACCGATCAAAATAGCCAGGGCCTTGCCACGGATGAGCATGATCAGGATGTTGAATACCTGCACGCCTCCGAAAATCGAAGTCGCCTTAAATATAGATTTGTAATTGGTAGTTTTTGTTTCCAATAAAAAGGTAACTGCTTAGGCTTTCTTGGCGATGACGTAATACCCTTGCGATTCGACTGCCCAATTTTTGTCGAGCTTGTCGAGCGTAGGCGCCAGTTTCTGGCCAATATACCACATGGGTTGAAACACCGCCCTTTTTATGGCTCGCCAGATCCTTGGCCCGGCGATCAAACCCAAGGTAAAATAGTTGATTTTTAACACCCACATCGAGAAAAATCCGCTGGTGGCTTCTATCTCAATATCTTTAAAACCCGCTTTGCCAAACAAATGACGGAGTCCGTAAGGCGTATACCTGAAAAAATCATAGGGTTCTTCATGCAATTTCCATTGCCAGGGCACTTGCAGGATCATCGTCGCGCCGGGTTTCATGATGCGATAAGCCTCGTTGAGCAAGGTCTGTGGCTCCGACAGGTGTTCTAAAACCGACAGGCAAACCACCGTATCGGCCACCGACGCCTCTACCGGCAACGGCTGATTGAGGTCGGCGAAAATATCGGCTTTGGTATCGTGGATGCTTGAACCCCAATCAATCCCAACATAGCTGCTGGCAAAGTTCAAAAAGAAAGGCTCGTAGGCACGGACGCCGCAACCCAAATCGTACAAACTGCCTTTGTAATGCGGCGCGTATTTATTGAGGAATTCGTCACTACTTTGGTAAACCAGCCAGTTCCATGGCTTTCGGTTGTTGTGGGTTTTAGACGCTGGTATCATTCGTTTGTTGGTTTGGTGGTTGGTTGGTGGTGGTTTTAGGCCGAAAAGTTGTTGAGTGCATCGATGACCTTTTGGACTTCTTCGGGTGTCATCACCGGGCCAATGGGCAAACTCAGCACTTGCTCATGAATGGTATTGGTGATCTCAAATTCCAGGTGGTTCATCGATTGATAGGCGCGCTGCTTGTTGGGCGGCGTGGGGTAATGAATTAATGTTTGGATGCCATTGGCTTCCAAATGGGCCTGCAACCGATCGCGCTGCGCATGGCGGATGACAAACAAATGCCAGACGTGTTCGTGATTGTCGGCTACTGCCACACTGCTGTTTTCAGGATGTGGTAAAGTGATATCGGGATGGTTGATGCCCTTGAGATAAGCTGCCGCAATTTGACTGCGGTACTGGTTTTCGGCATCGACGTATTTGAGTTTGACCTCAAGGAACGCAGCCTGGATTTCATCCAAACGGCTATTGAGTCCCTGAAATTCGTGCACGTACTTTTTTCGGCTACCGTAATTGCCCAACGTACGAACCATATCGGCCAACTCGGGGTCTTTTGTGGTAACAGCGCCGGCATCCCCAAGAGCGCCCAGGTTTTTGCCTGGATAAAAACTAAATCCCGCGGCATCGCCGAGATTTCCGGTTTTCACGCCGTTATATATCGCACCGATGGCTTGGGCGTTGTCTTCTATAATTTTGAGGTTGTGCTTCCTGGCGAGTTCGGGTAAGGCTTCATGCCAACAAACCTGGCCGTACAAATGCACCACCATGATGGCTTTGGTCTTAGGGGTGATATGCTGTTCGATCAGGTCGAGGTCTAGATTATAGCTCGACAATTTCGGCTCGACCAAAACCGGTACTAGCTTCACATCGGTGATGGCCAGAATGGAGGCGATGTAGGTATTGGCTGGTACGATTACTTCGTCGCCTTCCTGCATGAGGCCGAGTTCAATATAGGCGCGCAAAATCAGGCGCAACGCATCAAGGCCGTTGGCAACGCCTATTGCGTGTGGCGCGCCGGTATAAGCCGATAGTTTGTTTTCAAAACTGCTGAGGCGCTCGCCCACGAGGAACCAGCCCGAATCGATAACGTCTGATGCCGCTTGTTTAAGTTCGGCGGCGTGTTGGGCATTGATTTTCTGAAGGTCTAAAAATTTGATCATAGTCGTTGTCCGATTTTAAATAGGTCGGCCGGTTGGATTGCCTGACCGTCTTTCACCAATTCATCTAGTGAAATGGCGGTGTCTTTTGTCTTTACCCAAACCGAACCGTTGGTATTTTTGAGTACAACTGCTCCGGGAATTCCCGTGGAGTTCAGATAATTGGGAATGGTGCTGAGTTTACTGATTTCAAGCAGCGTGCCCTCATGCAACAGCTTTAATCCTGTTCCGAGCGGCCGTGAAAATATCATATTCCTGTTCACGATGCTCGAAGTTTCGAGATTCCAATTGGTAATGATGCCGTCTTCGGGAATCAGTTTCGCCGCGTAGATAAACCCGTGGTTTTCCTGGCTGGTGCCGGTTATTTTGCCTTCGAGCACGTCCTGGATTACCGATGGCAGTTTGGTTTTAATATCACTGCTCATGGCATTCTTGGCGTGAAAATACGTTTCATGGTCTTGAATTTCATACCCGAAGGTGTAGTAGATTGCTCCTCCATCGAGAACCTCGCTTACCTCATGCAAGGTATATCCCACCGTACGGTCTCCGTTTAAAAGTGCCCAGGCATTGGCGTTATTGCCGCGATAGACCGGTAGCAATCCCATGTGGATGTTAAGTACCGGACTCACCTGGTCGATTGTGATGATTTTGTTGTAATTGATAACCACTGTCCCGTCGTGAACAATATTCTTGCGGTCTTCAAAGGAATAAATGCCGAGTTTTTGGGAGGCAAGAAAATCGTAAAAAAGTGGGAATTTGGCCCGTCGTTCATAATCCAGAATGACCCCGACGATGTCAAACCTGCCTTTGAGGCTTTCGTACAAATCAATTAGTGGCTGCCCGAATCCCGCCAAAAAAATTCTTTTCATCGGGTTTGGTGCTTTATATAATCCTGTAAAACCTCATAGAAATAATCAATTTCTGTATGACTCAGGTTCTGGTGATTGGGAATAAAGAAAGCGTCTTCGCCGTAGAAAACACTATTCTGGATACCGTTGTTGTTGAGATATACCTTGAGCGCGTTGAGGTCTTTCACAATCGCGTGGTTGCTGAGCATCAACGCCGATGGCACAATGCGGTCATTGATTTGAAAACGCTCGGTGAAACCCAAGGCCTTGAATTTTTGAACCGCGTAGTCGAAGTTCTCAAGGCGGCGGGCCAATAATCCTAACTCATCCTTCAAATAATACGACATCACTTTTTCAATGTAATTGGCTTCGGTCTCATTGAGCCTTTCGCTTTTTACCGTTTGTTTTTTTTTGTTCGAGACAACCATTCCGCCCAATTGCGTGGGGAAGAATTTAGGAAAACTATACACCGCAAAATCACCGTACTTCCCAACCCTTCCCGATGGGTCCTGGCTGAAAAATGTGGTGCAGCAATCTTCTATGATGGGCAAGCCGGTTTCGAGCAGTTTTTGCATATCGGGATAAGGATAACCAAACTCGTGATTGACAAAAATGACTTTTGTTTCTGGCGTGATTTCGCGGTTCCACCGGCAAACCTCGTCTATTTCTAAGGTCACGCAAGAGCTGATATAGAAATTCTCTGAGGTCGTCAGGATGGTAATCAGATCGGTTTTTTGAAGATCGTAACTGGCAATCGCCATTTTGATGGCTTCGCGACCATTGTAAGTGTACTGCCAATGACCTTCCCCGAAACGGCTGTCAAAATATTTTCTCGCAAAATCATCCTGCGGAAGGTTGTGGTTGAACGCCACGTTAGCCGTAATAAACGGCGGGATGCGAAACGACGGCAGCAAAAAAGCGTTGGGATTTACAACAAACATCAGTTGGTTTTTTTAAAATATTCTGTTTTGATATTGAGATCGCAGCCGATACTTTCCTTGAATTCGCACAAACCGTAATTGGGAACCGAATCTTCGGTGGATGGGCCAATATCGATCATGGCAATGCCGTTTTCGCTGTAATATTTGAAAAGCGAATACGACAGGAAATTCATCGTCTTATGCTCTGAAAATTTGGGCAAATCGCCCCAATATATGACCTGTGCGATTTGGTGGGCTACATAGAAAACGACTGCTGCGGCTACAGGCTCGCTGTCTTTTTTCACGAGGAAAAAATCGGCAGGGATGATGGCCGTGGTAGCTTGTACCTGTTCCCAGGTCATGCGCAACGGGAAACCGCGTTCGCTGCGGTTTTGTGCAATCACATCGTAAGCTTCCTTGCCATTAGCAGCGTCGAGTTTGCTAAAAGACAACCCGGCTTGCAACGAACGTTTGAGATTCTTGCGCGCGTTGTACCAGATTGTGGTTTGGTAATCTTCATCGAGCTTGAATGTAGGAAACTGGTAATTCAATTCAATATTGGCCTTGTCGTAACCCGCGCGAAACAAGCAATTGTCTAGCTTATGCAAAAAATTCTGGTTGTAAAAAAAAGGCGGCGGCACGATTTTGATACCGTCGAGGTTTTTGGCTTTTGCCCATCGGATCAATGCTTCGAGCGCCGCATCAATCTGCGAGAGGCGGATGTCGTCACTTGCCGGTTCAAATCCGCCGAAAGGTGCCGAAAATGGCGTGTTTGCTTTATTGTTGCGGATACCCAAAACAATGCCGAGCCGTACTTTGGAGTCCTTGAAAACAAGGTAGTGCACCCCATCGCATTTGGCAGCATTGAGGGCGTTGAAACCCGCTGTGTTGAAAACATGCGACGGTTTCGGGAAAAATCCGGCATATTGTGTGTCGTTTACTTCAAGGATTTCCATTCGGTGAATTTTTCATAGTCCCTGAAATAATCGTTTTCATCGTATTTGTGCGAAGCGAGTACGAAACAAATAGAGCCACTCGAAAAATTGTCGAGTTCCCGCCACAAGCCTGCCGGCATATACACGCCTATATTGGGACGCGAAAGGTGAAAGGTACGCTTGACTTTGCCGTCATCCACGGTCAGATCAAAACTGCCGCTGAGCGCGACGATGAGCTGTTGTAAGTCCTTGTGGCCGTGTCCGCCGCGACTAAATCCGCCGGGAACGTCATAAAGGTAATACACGCGTTGGATGTCAAAAGGCACTTCAAGACCATTGTTTACCGATGTCAGGTTGCCGTTGAGCTGGTGGTTCTTGGGTAAGGTAACGAGCGTACAGTCGAAAACGGTGGTTTGTTGCATTAGCGGTGGTTTTTAAAAGCGTCGAAATCCCTGATGTAATCGGCTTCGGAGAATTCAGAATCAGACAAATGCACCGACACCGAATTGGTAGAAAAATTCTCGAGGTGGCGCCAGTGTCCCGCCGGAATGTACAAGCCAGAATAAGATCGGTTCAACGAAAACTTGTTTTGCTCGCCATTGGGTGACACGACGACTATGTCAATGCTGCCACTCAACACGATGATGACTTCCCGTTGCGTTTTATAGGCATGTCCGCCGCGGGTTTCGCCACCCGGAACGTCGTAAATCCAGAACACGCGTTTGATGTTGAACGGAATATGGTCTGCGTTCTGGAGGAAAGACAAATTGCCCCTAACATCGGTTATTTTGGGCAATTGAATGATTTCGGGTTTTGAAAAATCGGGCATTATTGGTATTGCTTTTCGTAATATTTCTGGTAGTTGCCGCTGGTGACATTTTCAAGCCATTGCTTGTTGTCGAGGTACCAGTCTATGGTTTGTTCGAGTCCTTGCTCAAAAGTCACCGATGGGCTCCAACCCAATTCACGATTGATTTTCGACGCATCGATCGCATAACGCAAATCGTGTCCGGGACGGTCTTTGACAAAGGTAATGAGCGCCTCGCAACTGCCTGCCAGTTTGCCCAGCTTGGCATCCATTTTCTGGCACAACAAACGCACCAAATCAATGTTCTGCCATTCGTTGAAACCGCCAATGTTGTAGGTTTCATGATTCTTTCCTTCGTGGAAAACCAGATCGATGGCAATCGCGTGGTCTTTAACAAACAACCAGTCACGGGTGTATTTTCCGTCGCCGTATACCGGAAGCGGTTTGCCGCTCAGGATGTTGTTGATGAGTAGCGGGATCAATTTCTCAGGAAAATGGTTTGGCCCGTAGTTGTTGGAGCAGTTGGTAATGATGTAAGGCAGTCCGTAGGTTTCACCGTAGGCACGCACGAAATGGTCGGATGCCGCTTTAGAAGCAGAGTAAGGTGAATTAGGGTCGTAAGCGGTGGTTTCTGTAAAAAGTCCTTCGGCGCCCAAACTTCCGTAGACTTCATCGGTAGAGACATGATAGAACCGCTTGCCTTCAAAGTCACTCTTCCAGCTTTCCTTGGCCGCGTTGAGCAGATTCATCGTCCCGATTACGTTGGTTTTGACAAACGACAGCGGATCGGTGATTGACCGATCTACATGTGATTCTGCTGCGAGGTGGATCACGCCGTCAAATTGGTGTTTCTGGAACAAATCGTTGATGAAATCGGCATCCACGATATCGCCCTTGATGAACGTATAATTAGGCTCCTGCTCGATGTCCTTGATATTTTCCAGATTCCCGGCGTAGGTAAGCGCGTCTAGATTGTAGATATGATACTGCGGATAGTTGTTCACGAGCCTTCTGACCACATGCGAACCTATGAAACCTGCACCGCCTGTCAAGAGTATTTTTTTCATTCGATTGTAATTTATGCGTTAGTTTTTTGGAACGGCTTCGCCCCGTCGGTCACACCAAGAAGTTTGACCAATGAGGGTAATCGTACTATTTGTTGTCTATATGGATTCTGACTTAGTGAGCGTAATCAACACACCCAATTCTGTCAAAACCAATTGCAAACTGTTCTTTTTAATCTGTTTCACGAGCCCATCTTTTCCTTGAAACGGCCCGCTTGGAATCTGCATCGAATCGCCAACTTGCAACCCTCTCACTTCTACCGCCGACATCGTGTATTTCAGGCTTTCACGCAGTGCTTCTATTTCTGCTTCCTTTACGACAGCCGGTTTCCCGAGCCAGAACAGGTAGCGTACGACGCCAGCCACTTCAAACACCTGCTCGCGATGCTTCTCCTCGATGTTTACAAAAACATACGAATTAATCAGCGGCACCTGCACCTTCTTTTTCCTGTCGGACCACTGCCTAACCTGCGTAACCAATGGACAGTAGGCAGTAATCCCTATGTTTTGCAGCCTTTCGGTTACTTTTTTTTCATTCCTGGGCTGCGTGTAAATAACAAACCACGGCATACTAGGAAGCTTCATAAATTAACAACCCTTCGCCATCGTGTGCTGCCCTAACAAAAAACCTGACCTTGCGTTTGATTTCATTTTCAATTTTGCTACCGAGCTGGTCTATGTAGGCCATATCGAGCGTATCGCCAACGAGTATGACTTCTATGGTTCCGCTGTCTTTGCCGTCTGCATAATCACCAATGATTACTACTTTCTCCACCGTTCCCATGCGCTGTAAAATGATTTCTACTATCGCGTCGAGTCCAATGTGCTGGCGTACAATCTTCTGTAAAATACTAAATAAGGGGTGCTTGGTGTTGGCTTTGTAAATCACCTTGTTTTGAATGGCCTGTTTTTCAAGATAGCCGGCTTCCTCAAGGTTGTTGAGCTCCTTGCGGATGGAGTTGGTCGATTCATTGAGTTCTTCTGCAAGCCCACGCAAGTATCCATTGTTGGCAACGTTTATAAAAAACTTCACCAAAATGCGTAGTCGGGTTTTTGAGGTAATCAACGTTTCGAGCATGGCAATAGCGTTTTTCAACGAGTAACAAAAGTACTCGTTTTAAGAAATAAAACCAAAAATTTTGTTAAAAATTACGCCTTAAATTTAAGTAAAATTGCCGTTAATTTTGGTTAGTGCGCGCTGCCTACTCCACTAAAAATAAACCCGATTTCGATAAGTTTTTGCGCGTCCAGGATATTTCGTCCATCAAAAACGAAGGCTGGCTTTTGCATATTGTCATAGATGCGTTGCCAGTCATACGATCGAAATTCGTCCCACTCGGTGAGTACGGCAATGGCATGCGCGCCTTTACAGACTTCATAAGGATCTTCCTGAACCTGAATCCCCTTTTTGATTTCATCCTGCGACCTCGAATTGAGATAGGTCAAATCAAAAATGACCTGTTTTTCCTTGACTTGAGGATCATGTACCGAGATTTGCGCTTGTTCGTGAAGCAAATAATCGGCGACGTTGATTGCCGCAGACTCGCGCGTGTCATTGGTGTCTTTCTTGAAAGCCCAGCCCAAAAATGCAATCTTTTTGCCCGCTACGGTATTGTATAAAGTCTGTACAATGTTGTGTGCAAAACGTCGTTTTTGGTGGTCGTTCATAATCACCACCTGCTCCCAATAATTGGCGGTTTCATGCAATCCATAGGATTTTGCGATATAAACGAGATTTAGGATGTCTTTCTGGAAACACGATCCTCCAAAACCAACCGAGGCTTTTAAGAACTTGGATCCGATACGGCTGTCCATGCCAATGGCTTTAGCCACTTCATTCACGTCGGCACCTGTTTTTTCGCAAAGCTCAGACATGGCGTTGATAGAAGACACACGCTGTGCAAGGAATGCATTGGCTGTTAATTTCGACAACTCAGAAGACCACAAGTTGGTGGTTAGTATGTTCTGGGCAGGCACCCAATTGGAGTACACTTCTACAAGCGATTGGATGGCCAGCTGTCCTTCGGGCGAATTGTCACCGCCAATGAGTATGCGGTCTGGATTCAGCAAATCCTGTACTGCGGTTCCTTCGGCAAGGAATTCGGGATTGGAAAGGATTTGGAATTGCACGCCGTTCCCGGTGTGGTCCAGTATATTTTTAATGGCTTCGGCGGTACGTACCGGCAAAGTCGATTTTTCTACTACTATCTTGTTGTCCTTGGCTACCGTCGCAATCTGGCGGGCACAAAGCTCGATGTATTTAAGATCGGCGGCCATACCCTTACCGAGTCCGTAGGTTTTGGTAGGCGTGTTGACCGAAATGAAAATCATCTGTGCTTCATCTATAGCCTGTTCTACCTCGGTGGTAAAAAAGAGGTTCCGCCCTCTTGCCTGTGCCACGATTTGGCTGAGTCCAGGTTCATAGATTGGAATATTGTCTACGTTTGGATCATTCCAGGCAGCAATGCGTTCTGGGTTCAAATCGACAACGGTAACTTTGATATTAGGGCATTTTTGTGCAATGACTGCCATTGTGGGTCCGCCTACATATCCGGCGCCAATACAACAGATAGAAGTTATTTTCATTATCTCTATTTATATTTTAATATCATTTATTTGGGGCTATAATTTTGCATCGGCACGGTTGCCGAGGATGCCTTTGACATCGTACACTACGCAATTTTCTTTCTTAATTGCAGAAAAATCGATACCTGCGAACTCTTCGTGTGCTACACCTAAAACAACTGCATCATAGCGTTCTTTCGGCAACGCGTTGGCAGTTACAAGCCCGTATTCATGGGCTACTTCCGAAGGATTGGCCCACGGGTCGTAAATACTGATTCTGATGCCATAGTCTTTCAATGCCGCAATCACATCCACGATTTTGGTGTTTCGCACGTCTGGGCAATTTTCTTTGAAGGTAATACCGAGCATCAACAAATGCGAACCATTCACCACGACGCCTTTCTTAATCATCAACTTTACCACTTGCGACGCCACGTACTCCCCCATACTATCATTAAGTCTTCGTCCTGCAAGGATAATTTCTGGATGGTAACCCATTTCCTGCGCTTTTTGTGCGAGGTAATACGGGTCGACACCAATACAATGACCGCCCACAAGCCCTGGTTTGAAGGGCAAAAAATTCCATTTCGTACCTGCCGCTTCGAGCACGGCATGCGTATCAATCCCGAGAATGTTGAATATCTTAGACAATTCGTTGACAAAGGCAATGTTGATGTCGCGCTGTGAATTCTCAATTACTTTAGCAGCTTCGGCCACTTTGATGGTTGGTGCCAGGTGTGTTCCGGCTTCGATTACCGATTTATAAAGGTTGTTGACCAATTGGCCTACTTCGGGTGTCGATCCCGCGGTAACCTTGAGGATTTTTTCTACCGTGTGCAGTTTATCGCCGGGATTGATCCTTTCTGGCGAATAGCCCGCAAAGAAGTCGACATTGAATTGAAGTCCGCTCACGCGTTCTAACACAGGAACACATTCATCTTCGGTCACGCCCGGATAAACGGTCGATTCATAAATGACGATATCGCCTTTCTTGAGCACTTTCCCAACGGTCTCACTCGATTTGTACAAAGGGGTCAAATCGGGCCTGTTGTTTTTATCGACCGGCGTAGGTACGGTCACAATATAATAATTGCAGTCGCGAATATCGTCTAAGTTGGTAGAACAAAACAATCCTTTTTGAGCATTGCGATCGGTGGTCAAAACGGATTGCAATAGTTGCGGCTCTACTTCGAGCGTGCTGTCGGTGCCCGAGTTCAATTCGTCTATCCTCGCTTGGTTGATGTCAAAACCCACCACCGAAAATTTGGTCGCGAACAACCGCGCCAATGGTAATCCTACATACCCTAAACCTACTACTGCTATTTTCATGCTTGTTTATTTTGTTATTTTAAATTTTCCCAATACCAGGCAACGGCTTCCCGAAGCCCATCCTGCATGGAAAATTGCGGTTCATAGCCGAGTAATCTTTTTCCTTTGTCGATACTGGCCAGCGAATGCGGAATGTCTCCAGCCCTGTTTGGCCCGTGTACGACTGGCACGTCTGCAATCTTGGCATCGAACGCCGCAAGATATTCCTTGAGAAACCCCACCAAATCATTCAATGTGGTCCGATCACCAAAAGCCGTGTTGTACACTGTGTTGATCGCCTCGGGGTTTTGGGTGGTCATGGCCCGCTCGTTCATTTGGATGACGTTGTCGATATAGGTGAAATCGCGCGAGTAATTGCCGTCGCCATTGATCACCGGGCTCTCGTGCGCCATGAGTTGCATGACAAATTTTGGGATGACTGCGGCATAGGCACCGTTGGGATCCTGCTTGCGTCCAAATACGTTGAAATACCGCAACCCGACGGTCTCTAATCCGTACGTTCTGCTAAAAATTTCGGCATATAATTCATTGACATATTTGGTAATCGCATATGGGGAGAGCGGTTTGCCGATTTTGTCCTCTACTTTGGGCAATCCTTCAGAATCACCGTAAGTTGAGGAACTGGCCGCATACACAAACCGTTTGACTTTGGCATCGCGGCTCGCTACAAGCATATTGAGGAAGCCCGAAACATTCACCTCATTGGTCGTCACCGGATCTTTTATAGACCGCGGAACCGACCCCAAAGCCGCTTGGTGCAATACAAAATCGACTCCGACTACTGCCCGCTCACAATCGGTAATATTGCGGATATCTCCTTCTATCAGGGTAAAATCTTCGTTGTCCTGAAAAGACGCGAGATTATGGCGGTGGCCAGTGGCAAAGTTGTCGAGGCAAATCACGGCATATCCCGTAGAAAGGAAATATTCGCACAGGTTGGATCCAATAAATCCAGCTCCGCCCGTAATTAATACCTTTGCCTTATTGTTTACCATTACTCTTCCTTCTTAAAAAAGCGTTCATAAATTTTCTGGAAAATATTCTTGGGCTTGTCTACTTCGTGGTAGCCTGCAGCGTAATTTCCGTAACCGTAACCATAGCCGTAACCATAGCCGTAAGCGGTTCCATATTTTGCTTTGTTCTGGTAACCGTTGAAAATGATACTGAGGTTCTTGAGCTCTCCGCGTTTGACCCTGTTGTTGAGCATGGTAATCATTTCTTTTTTGGTATAATTCTGACGCATGATGTAGAGTGTCACGTCGGCGTAGTCGGCAAGTTCTATGGCATCCGAAACCAGTCCAACCGGCGGGGTATCTAGGATGATATAGTCGTATCGCTGTTTGAGTTCGGCCATGAAATCGGCCATGCTTTCGCCAATCATCAACTCGGCCGGATTGGGTGGGATGGGCCCAGAAGTGACCACATCCAGGAACGGCACATGCGTTTTCTGGATGACTTCGTCAATGGTTTTCTGCCCAATGAGGTAATTGACCACACCAATGTCATTCTTGATCTTGAAATCTTCAAAAATCTTAGGTTTACGAAGATCGAGACCCACAATTATTGTCTTTTTATCGCTGAGCGCAAAAACCGTCGCAAGGTTTAACGAACAGAATGTCTTTCCTTCACCACTGATAGACGAAGTCAGCATAAGGGTTCGCGAACCGTTGATGTCCTCTTTCTTGTAGAGGAATTGCAACGACGAACGAATTGCCCTAAAGGATTCTGACAGTGCCGATTTTGGCTTTTCAAAAACCGAAAGGTTGGTATTGGTATATTTCACCCCTACCACACCAATGAGTGGGATGTTTGTGAGTTTGTTGATGTCTTCGGTATTGAGGATGTTGTTCTCTAAAAAGAAAATAACAAAAACGAACAACAACGGAATGAGTATTCCCAGAAACAGCGCCAGGATGTAATTGACGCTGGTGTTAGGCCCGATAAGCCCTGAACCGGTGTCTTTGGCGGGATCGATGAAATGAATATCGGATAAGTTGGCGGCTTTTACGATTTCGGCCTCGCTCCGTTTTTGCAGGAAAGTATTGTAGATGTCATCACTGAGTTCGTACTTTCGAACAATCTTGAGGTATTCCTGCTTGTCTTCGGGAAGTTTTCTGATATCGCCTTCGAATTGCCCAATCTTACTGTTTACCCGAGCCAAATCATTGCGTAATGAAGCATTAGCCGACCCGATATTCTCCAGCAATACGTTTTTGATGGCTTCCATCTGGTTGTCAAAATCCCGGTAGATTTTATCACTTTTAACAGAGTACGCCATCTCTGAGCGCTGCGTAGAAAGCGCGATGAGCTTAGAAACATTGATGAGCACGTTGGGATCCTCAATCCCGGCTACCGTAGGCGCTGGCAATTTAGCGTAATCACCACTGTTTTTCAAGTAAGAGCGCAAGGTGTTATAATAGGAAATCTTTTTGTTGATTGCGTCTCTCTCGGCATCGAGTCCGAGCAATTGCGAACTGATACCCGAACCACTTTGCTCTATCTCAACAATATTGTTGTTTTTATTAAACGTTTTAAGCTCGTCGCCGGTCTCTTTAAGCTGTTTGCTCACTGCAATAAGCGTACTGTCAATAAATTCTATAGTATTGGTGGCAAATTGATTTTTACGGTCAAGCTGTACCTTAATGAGCATTTTTACGGTAGAATTCAGATATTCAACCATACGCGCCTTATTGGTTCCTTGCAGTCTCAGGTTCAGGATAGATGGGGCTTTAGAATCAATATCCACCGTTACACCGCGATATCGGGCCACGACATCATCAAAATCATTGAAACGCAGGAAATACTCATTGTCTTTATAAAATCCCGGCTCGTCATTGATCTGCAACTTGAAATTCAGGAACGGCAAAGAAACCTGTTGGCCTACGCGATACTGCTTGACAAATTCTTCGGAAACCACTGGAATGTGGCTTTTACTATTGTCTGTGTACAAGATTACCGGTGCGCTGTTGGTTTCAAATTTGATCCTGATTTCATAAACCGACTCACTTAGGAATTTTATCGCCACCAGTGAATTGAACAATTGCGGCTTATTCTCGTCGAGCTCCAGATAAAAAGGAATTTCCCCATAAACGTCCTTGTAGTTGTACTTGCCCTGTTGCAGGTAATCGACGTAGTATTTAAGTTTGGCCACCACCAATTCATTGTGTGAACGCGACCGAAGCGTGTTGGACACATTCTGAACCTGATCTGAGGTGCCACCCCAATTAAAAATCAAACTCGTATTAGACGTAAAAAACGGGTTATTCTCTTCCTTTATGGCCATTGTAGTTTGCATCTCATAAACTTTCTCCTTGCGGATATTGACTTGATGCGCAATGGTAGTGGTAATGGCAAGACTTACCAGGAACCATTTCCAGTAGCTGGTAATCTTTATCAGAAACCCTTTAAAATCAAAGCTGTTTTGGCCTTCAAAAAACGAAAAATCTTTTGTATCAATCATGCTTAAATTTTATTTTCTTAACAGTAAAAAGGTGGTCGTCACCAGCGTAAGTACTGTGATGATCGTACCCAGAGATTCTATGCCGGTTTTTCCTGTTCCCCATGATTTTTGCGGCAATGGCTTGATGTAGATGTAATCATTGGGTTGAACATAAAAATAAGGTGATTGCGTTGCTTTAATGTCTGTAAGGTCAATGTCGTGCATTTCCAGTCCTGCCGGCGTTTGGCGCATGACGGTAACGGCCTTTCGATCTCCGGTGATGGTGATATCACCAGAGTGCGCCACGGCCTCAAGGATATTGAGTTTCTCCTGGAAAACCGTCTTGATTCCCGGAGAAGCGATCTCACCATTAATCGTGAAACGCAAACCTGCGAGTTTGGCCGTGACAAAAATATTTGCCTCTTTATTAAAATATTCTTCGAGCAGTTTTTTCTCAATAATCTTGCGGAGTTCTTCTAAAGTGTAACCAATGACATTGACTTCTCCCAGAATAGGCATCCTGATATTGCCATGATCATCTACAGTAAACCCATCAAAGTAAAGCCCTTGCTCTGATTTGTCGGTCCCCGAAGGAACCTGTACACTCGATGGCGAGAAGATTTCAGACATTTTCGGGTCTATGGTTTTGATTGAAATCCGCACGATATCATTCACCTGAAGTCGGTAAGGCTTTGAGGCCGAAGCTGCGATTGGGGCAATGGTTTCTGATTGGTCTTTGGTTTGGAGGTATATCAGGTCTTTAGTAGGCACGCAGGAGGTAAAAAAAAGTCCGGCACAGACTAATGACAACAGTATTTTATAATTCATTTCCATTAAAAAATTTAGCAAACAAAGATAGTTTTTCATTTATAATTACAAAAAAACGAGGCGTTAAATTGATTTAATTGTTTTTGAACGAATTTTCAAACGGAATCCGCTGTAAAATACTGCGCCCCAGCGTCACCTCATCGGCATATTCAAGCTCGTCGCCCACGGCAATTCCGCGCGCAATGGTCGAGGTGATAATCGCGCAATCTCTGATTTGTTTGTAGATGTAAAAGTTGGTGGTATCGCCCTCCATTGTTGAACTGAGGGCAAAAATCAATTCATCCACTCCACCCGATTTGACTTTATCCACAAGCGTCTGGATGTTGAGCTGGCTTGGTCCAACGCCATCAATGGGCGAAATTTTCCCGCCGAGAACATGGTAAATCCCACGAAACTGGCGTGTGTTTTCTATAGCCATTACGTCGCGAATGTCTTCTACCACACATATCACCGAGTGGTTGCGCTTTTCGTTGGCGCAGATTTCACACAGCGCTACGTCAGAAATGTTGTGGCACGAGGTACAGAATTTCACTTCGCCGCGCAACTGTGTCAAGGCTTCAGACAAAAACGCCGTCTGCTCTTTGGGTTGTTTGAGCAAGTGCAACACCAGCCGGAGTGCTGTGCGCTTCCCGATTCCGGGTAATTGCGACATTTCATGCACGGCGCGCTCCAATAATTTCGAAGAAAATTCCATGGCGCAAAGGTAATTAATTCAAGCAGACTTCAAAACCCAAAACCAATCCCGATGCCATCCCATTTTGCTGCTGTTCGTGACTAAAACCCGCATATGATTTGCGTTCGGGTGCGTTAAAAAAAAAGCATCCCTGTTTTCAGGACCATAAGTATATCGTGGGTTCAAGCGTTCTAGCCTGCGGCCGTCAATAGTGTAAAGGCCTTTACGGTTGAACTGTCGCGTTTGGAGGGTGGCATCGCAACCCACAACGATAATCAATCGCTTCACAAAAGGATTTACAGAAACCTGTGCTGTGAAATTTTAATAAAGTTTGTATTTTGCGTCGGGAAAATTGTCGGATGACGAATGGAATGACAAATGTCGAATGACGAACCCAGAACCCTGAACCTTGAACCCTTTCCTATGACTCCATTCACCATATTATCGCTCATAGTTGTTTACTTCGGACTACTGCTGCTCGTCTCTCATTTGGTAAGCAAAAAAGATTCGGGCAATGACGCGTTTTTCAAAGCCAACAAGAATTCAAAGTGGTATTTGGTGGCTTTTGGTATGATTGGCACGGCGCTTTCGGGAGTGACTTTTATTTCGGTTCCCGGCGAAGTGGGCAATCCCGACAACCAATTCAAATACTTCCAGTTTGTATTGGGCAACGCGATTGGTTTTATCATTATTGCGAAAATTTTATTGCCTTTGTATTATCGTATGAACCTTACTTCTATTTACGGATACATTGAGCAACGACTCGGTCACATCAGTTATAAGTCGGCTGCGACGATATTTTTGATCAGCCGAACAATTGGTTCCTCATTCCGTTTGTATTTGGTGGTTATTGTTTTGCAGCGTTATGTCTTTGATTTTTATCAAGTGCCATTTGCCGTGACCGTGCTGATTTCACTCGCTTTGATTTTTGCCTACACCTATCGCGGCGGGCTCAAAACCATCATCATTACCGATACCTTACAGACGTTCTTCCTGGTATCCTCGGTGTTCCTCACGATATTTTTTGTGTGCAACAGCCTCGATTTGGGTGTTTTTGAAGCTTTCGAGAAAGTCAAGAATAGTAATTATTCTAAAGTGTTTTTCTTTGAGGATTTCATGAAGGGCAACTATTTCTGGAAACAAATTCTCGGCGGAATCTTCGTAACCATAGCCATGGTGGGCCTTGACCAGGATTTGATGCAAAAAAACCTGAGCTGTAAAAACATCGGCGAAGCGCAAAAAAACATGTTCACCTTCACCGGAATTTTCGTCGTTATCAATATTTTCTTTTTAAGCGTGGGTGCTTTGTTGTACATGTATGCCGAGAAAAACGGCATCGCCGTGCCAACCGATTTGATTACCGGAAAACCGCGTACCGACTTGCTGTTTCCTGAAATCGCCTTTCATCACTTGAGCTTTATTCCGTCGGTTGTCTTTCTGCTTGGGCTCACCGCGGCGACCTTTGCCACGACCGACTCGGCACTCACGGCGCTTACGACCTCATTTTGCGTGGATTTCCTTGGAATGGACAAAGCCGAAAACTCAAATAAACCGAACGTGGTGCGCACGAGGCACTTTGTACACATTGGTTTTTCGTTTTTGATGTTTCTGGTGATTGTGCTCTTCAACGCAATCAACGATGCGTCGGTGGTGAGCATGATTTTTAAGATTGCGTCCTACACTTATGGGCCATTGTTGGGATTGTATGCGTTTGGGTTGTTCGTGAAATCGAAAACGGTACACGATAAGCTCGTACCACTGGTTTGCGTGGTGGCTCCGGCAATTTGCTTTGCCATCAGCAAGAATTCGGCGGCGCTGTTTGGGGATTATGTTTTTGACAACGAACTGATCATCGTGAACGGATTGATTACGTTTTTGGGATTGTGGTTGATTTCACGGCCTGCCGATAAACAGACGCGGTTTTAAACTTCGAAGTTCAAAGTTCTTTAAACAACATTGAACCTTCAAAAATTTTGAACAAAAAACGCTCAGCAACGAATGCTGAAGTATGGAAATCGGAGCCCTAGCCCTGATGGAAGCGGCATCCTTTGGTTTCTTTCTTTAAGAAACCAAAGATATAGCGGACAGCAGGAACAGCTTCTAAAAAAACTAATTATCGCGTCCGATTTTAAAGGTTGAACAACGATTAACGAACGTTGAAGGTTGAAATGCTCAATGTCCGTAAAACTTCAACTATTAATACTGCCCAGTCGCCAACAACACCAACGTACACGACACATCTATGCCGATGTTGTTGCTTTTGAGCAATTGATAAAGTTCTGGATTCTCGGTTCCCGGATTGAAAATGACGCGCTTGGGATGCGTCTCCACGATATAATTGTAGTATTCGCGCTGGTTGCGCGCATTGAGGTAGAGCGTAACGGTATCTACATTGGTGGCAGGAATCGTCTTGGTGTGGATTTTTATACCGGCAACTTCGCCGTTGTGTTGCCCTATGGCAAGCACCGGATGCCCATGATTGACGAGCGCTTTGATGGCGCGGTTGGCGTATCGGTCTTCTTTGGTCGTGGCGCCGAGCACCATGGTTTTCTTCTTTTCCATGCGCCAAAAGTACAAAAATGACATTTTGCAGGATCTATTTTTAACGTTAGATTAATTTTAATCTTAACTTTGTTAGCGACCCCCAAATTAACTTTGCACAAAAACCATGGAACTTTTCATTTATTTATTTTTCGCGTTGTTTTCGGTCTTGAATCCAATTGGTACGGTGCCTATTTTTGTCGGGCTTACGCAGGACGATACCAAAAAGGAACGCGCGCGCATTTCGCTCTGGACGGCCATAGACGTGTTCATCATTTTGATGATTGCCTTTTTGGTTGGACGTTACGTTCTGGAATTTTTTGGAATTACGATTACCGCGCTGCGCATTACTGGCGGTATCATCATCGCGAGTTCGGGCTTTTCACTGCTCAACGGGCAATTCAATAAAAACAAAGGGATCAACAAAAAGGTCGAGCAGGAAATCCAGGTACGCAATGACATTGCGCTTACGCCACTCGCCATGCCCATGCTTGCCGGACCTGGCTCTATGTCTTTGCTCATCACCTTTTACCAGGAACACCATACAACCATAGAAATCATCATTTCTTCTTTGGCCATACTGGGTAACGCGCTGGCCATTTACGTCATTTTACGCGGCGCGCATTATTTGTCTAAGATGCTCGGAACTTCGGGGATTGTGGCGATTTCGAGGATTGTGGGATTTTTGACCATTGCCATCGGAATCCAATATATTATCAGTTCGGTGCTCTCTATCATCCGAGGGATCTAAACGCTAAACAACAATAGAAAAAGTTCCAACGTTCAATATGCCATTGAACGTGGGAACTTTTTTAATGGGGATTCAGTACTAAAAATTAATTCTTCGGCAAAAAAACCTCCGCCATCATACACCGCGCACTACCTCCGCCACAAGCTTCAATCGTATCCAGGCTCGAGCTCAAAATGGTCACGTGTTCCTCAATCTGCGCAATCTGCTTTTTGGTCAGGCTCTGGTGGGCCGAGGCACTCATCACAAGGTATCTTCGTTCATCACTTCCCTGAACTTCGAGCATGTTCCCAGCAAAATTATTCACCTGGTCTTCAGAAATCAAAATGATTTCCTTACCGTCGGCACGCAGGTTGTCTAATACCATCTTGCGCTCTTGTTTGTCATCGATACAATCGGCGCAAATCACCGCAAAAGTATCACCGATGCACATCATCACATTGGTATGGTAAATCAGCTCGCGCTTGCCGTTGACGGTTTGGTACGCCTCAAAAATCACGGGCGCGTAATCAAAATCCTCACAGAATTCAATAAACAATTCCTCGTCGGCACGCGGTGATAGCGCACAATATGCCTTTTCGTTCTCGCGATCCAGCAGTAAACTTCCCGTACCTTCCAGGTAAATCCCGTCCTGCTCGGCCGAAGTGTAATCCATAATCTCATTGACCACAAAACCTTTGTCCTCCAAGATATCGAGTACGTCTTCACGGCGCTCGCTACGGCGGTTTTCGGCAAACATTGGGTACAGGACCACATCGCCGTTTTCATGGAAAGAGATCCAGTTGTTGGGAAAAATCGAGTCGGGCGTGTCGGGCTTGAGCGTATCCTCAACCACCGTTACATCTACACCCACCATTCGTAACTTGTTCACGAAAGTATCAAACTCTTCCTGCGCTTTCGCGTTCACGGTTTCGGCCGATAAATTATCGAGTACCTTCTGGTAATAATTGTTCACCGCAGTCTGTTCATTCATCCGGAAAGCTACCGGACGCACCATCAATATGGCATTGGTTGTCTGTTTCATAGTTTATTTTTTATGGCGTTCCCTGCGGGTCGGGCTATCCGCTGCAATTTTTATTTCCTGTCGTCAATAAAAGATTTTCGCTTCTATCCCTAACGCGGGCATCAATCTCTAATCAGCGGTAAGGTTGAACACCGCAGCAATCCTTCTTGTTTGGCAATTTCGGCGTAGGGAATTTCCTCTACCGTAAAGCCATTCTCGCGCAGCCAGGCGTTGAGTCGTGTGAAGTTCTTTTCAGACACTACCACATCGGGCGCTATAGAGAATACGTTAGAATTCATGTGATACATTTCGTCGCGCGTGATATGGAAAAGGTTGTCCATCCCAAACAAATCCACCAATTGTTGGTATTCGGCTTCATCGCGGAATCCGCCTTTGTAAATGATCGCCTTGTCGTGGCCTACCGGCTGGAAACAGCAATCGAGGTGCAAGGCGTTGTCTCGTGCGTCTTCCCAAGATTTGACGAGGTCAAAAGTGAGCACTTTTTTGTGCGGGAACAGGTTTTTAATCAAATCAATCCCGGCTTTGTTGGTTCTGGCGGTTTTGATCTGGCTGTAATCGGCACCATAATAGGTCCCGATAAAAATGTAATCGTTCCACAAAATGACGTCTCCACCTTCAATGTGGATCTTGTCTTTGTCTTCAATGCGGATAACTTTCCTTGGGTCGATCTGGTCAATCACATATTGGATGGCCGGAAACTCCTTGTCCCTTTCTGGCAAGATGCCGGCTTCTATAATCACGTCGTCAATCACAAAGGCAATGTCGCGCGTAAAAATCTGGTTTTCATTCTCCACAAGCTGCGGACGAAAAACCTTCACGTTGTATTTTTCAAAAACTTTGTTGAAGGCATCCATTTCGGCGACCATATCGGCTTCTACGGGATAGGTCCCGGCAAGAATGTGTTCGAGTGATTTGGGGTCGTAAGCGTTTTCGGCAGGCGGTGTGGGCCCATTACTTACGGCGGTTCCGAGCACTACGGCGCGCAATCGGGATGTTTCGTTTTTAACGTTCAAAGCTAGCATAACAGTCTATTTACTCTGGTTGTTGCCCAAAAGTGCTCGAGGCGTTCGCAAATATATAGAAAGGACTCTAGCTGTAAAACAGAATTGACGAAAAGATTTGAACCATGCCGTTTGGTTACAGCTATTTAATTTTATCCCGCCATTTGGTGGTGGGAAGCTCAAAATATTTGTAGAGAAGGATGGAGAAAACAATGGTGAGTATCCAAAACAATCCGTATGAAACAACGCTTTGTGTGAGCCCGCCATATCCTTGGAGTGGCAGCCTGTTGATAATCCAGCCCATGACAATAGAAAAATTAATCAGGTACATGGAATAGGAAACCAGTGAAATGTATGTGACCGCTTTGTAGAGTCTGCCGCTTCCGGTCTTGACGGTTCCCAAATAAGGCAGTAGCGACAAAGTGGCCAGCGCATTGACCGAAAATGAAAACACACTCCAATAAATTGACCCGTATTGGCGTTCGGCAATAAAACCTGGCAAAACCAACAACAGCAATCCGGTGGCAAATAATAGCACCTTGTGCCGCAGCCAAAGGTCGTTTTTATAGTAGGCCAAATAGGCACCCAAAACACCATACATCAAACTGTCAAGCCTTGTAAGAACCTGTTTCCTGAAATAAATATCCCAGATTTCGAGGTTGACTTCCTGCATGTGGCTGTACCTGAAAAACCGAAAAGCGGTCACGGCGATAATGATAGAAAAAATCGTGAGTGGCAATGCCTTTCTCAATTTGAAACGCAGCACGAAGACCGCAAAAAGAATCGTGGTAGGAAGCAGCAGGTAGAACCACTCCTCAATGCTCAGGCTCCAGGCTTCCGGGAAAAACAACGGATGCGGACGGTATAAGTTTTGAGAAAAAACAAAATATCGCGGCGTACTAAGGATGTTAAATCCCGGCTCGAATAAAAGGCTCAGTAAACATAGAACACTAAGTATCAAAAAATAATTGGGTAAAGTTCTAAACCAACGGCGCTGCCAGAAATCCAGAACGAGCTTAAAAGTCAATTCATTTTTCTCGAGCAATTTGATAAGTATTCCTCCAATCAAAAAACCACTAAGTACAAAAAAAATGCTTACGCCGTCAAGTACGAAATGATCCAGAACTGCTGCAACACTCGCAGGCAACAATAAATTGGCGTGGCCAAAGACGACAAATAGAATGGCGAAACAACGCAGGATATCGAGTCCGAAAATCCTTTTGCTGTCTATGTCAATCGTTAATAGTTTTTTTATGGACATAAATGGTTACAATAGGGCAAATATAAAAAAGCCCTGCAAACTTGCAGGGCTTTTAAAGGGTAATCCGTGAGATTTAATTTTTCACGAATTTGCTTTTGAGGATTTTGCCGTCGGCGGTTTCTGCAGAAATTAGATAAACGCCTTTTGCGTAACCAGAAACATCGGCTTCGTTTGCGTTGCTATTTACTTGTTGTACGAGCATCAGTTTTCCATCCATTGAATAAATGCTTACCGTTTTCAACAGCGCATCACCATAGGAAATGGTGATGAATTTGTTGGTTGGGTTGGGGTAAACGTTTATTCTACCTGACAGTTGACTCTTAATGTCCAAGTCATCGCCAGAACCGTTACCCGAAGATAATCGGTAGCTGAAGGGCGTTCCGCAAGGTTTGACATCTGCCTCAAATTGGGATCCGTAAACGGCTTCAAATCCGATGTCGGTCAAGGAATTGGTCGTGGGCAACAATTCGATATAATTTTGCGCGTGATAAAGCAACCTGGAGTCAACATTGACCCGGTTGGTTGCTTCGATGTAATTGGAACGTTGTTCTTCGACGGTTTGGTAATTGGCTGGGATATCGTCGTTGTCAACCAGAATGGGTTCACATTGTTGTTTCCAGACCCATTGTGGGAGGCCTAACCTGCATCCGTTAACTGGCTGGTTGCCGCTAACAATTTATAGTTGTTATCTGCTCCAGCCACTGTTGGGAAATTTGCGACACCGAAAGGTGAAGCACTAACGTCACCTACGTATATCCTACCGTTTGTCTGGGTGTCGAAAATCAACCTCTTTTCATTCATGTTGACTATCCTGTCTGAGTCAAGTATACCATCGTCTGTATATATATTTTGGGCGTCGATGATGTATGGCGTAGGTGAACCTCCTGTTCCGGAAACGCCATTAAAAAAATTTGATTTGTTTTCATAATGATTGTTTTAAGTTATCTCATAAAGGTAAATCGTTGTAGACATCTGCAACTGGGGGAAAACCCTACTTCTTGTTAAAGCTTTTAAGAAATAAAAAAAGCCACCCTTTTCAGAGTGGCTCATATTTAAAAGTAGCTGTTTATCTTTTCTCAACCGGCGTAAAATCCCGTAACGGATGCCCGGTATAAATTTGCCTCGGCCTACCGATCGGCTCTTTATTGACGCGCATTTCTTTCCATTGTGCAATCCAGCCAGGCAAACGGCCAATAGCAAACATAACGGTGAACATGTCGGTTGGGATTCCCAGTGCGCGGTAAATGATTCCTGAATAGAAATCAACGTTCGGGTACAATTTCCTTGATACGAAATAATCGTCAACAAGTGCTGCTTCTTCTAATTTTTTTGCAATCGATAATACCGGATCGTCGACACCCAAAGTACTCAAAACCTCATCCGCCGCTTTCTTGATGATACGTGCGCGTGGGTCGAAATTCTTGTAAACGCGGTGACCGAAGCCCATCAAACGGAATGGATCATCCTTGTCTTTGGCTTTGGCCATGTATTTGTCGGCATCGCCACCGTCTTTCTGGATGGCTTCGAGCATTTCAAGTACCGCTTGGTTGGCGCCGCCGTGCAA
>JAKQJQ010000139.1 GCA_029561105.1 Bacteroidota bacterium | reverse complement strand
GTACGACCATTTCTATGTGTGAATTCATCGGCTTTTGACGGCAAATGGTAATGGATGACATTTTTCATTTCGGGAATGTCGAGCCCACGCGCGGCCAAATCGGTGGTCACGAGATAATTCACGCTGCCGTTTCGAAACTGGATTAAGGCACGTTCGCGTTCGTCCTGGTCCATGCCGCCATGGTAATAGGTGGCGTAAACTCCTTTTTGGTTGAGGCTTTCGCTGATGCGTTCGGCGGCGTCGCGGTGGTTGCAGAAGATCAGCGCCGTTTCTGACTGGAGGCTGCAAATGAGATGGAACAGGCTGCCTATTTTGTCCTTGTCCTTAGACACGACCATTTTTATGGAGAGGTTTTCGCTTTCCTTTTCCTCATGAATAAAATCGAGTATCGTAGGATGTGACACTTTGGTGTAGCGTGGGATTTCAATATCCGAGGTCGCCGACACCAATATGCGCTTGTTCACCTTGGTCAATTTGTTGATGATGAACGACATTTCTTCATGGAAACCCAATTGCAGCGATTTGTCGAATTCGTCAAGCACAAGGGTTAGGATACTGTCGGGCGAAAACGTGCCGCGATCCATGTGGTCGGCAATCCTTCCGGGCGTTCCGATTAAAATGGCAGGCGGATGGCGAAGGTTTTTGATTTCGGTATCTATGGAATGACCACCGTAACAGACGTTGACCTTTAAATCGGTTCCCATTTTTTTCCAGACCTTTTCTATCTGCAAGCCCAGTTCGCGCGAGGGCACCAAAACCAAACATTGCACGCCTTTGGCTTCGGGATCGAGGAGTTCAAAAATCGGGAGCAAAAAAGCCAGTGTTTTTCCCGAACCTGTTGGAGAAAGTAGCAAAATGTTGTTGTCTGCGAGAATGCTTTGTTGCGCGGCGACCTGCATGTCATTGAGGTTTTCTATACCCAGGTTGAGCAGGATGTTGTTGGAATGGTATTTTGTCATGGCACAAAGGTAACGCAAATCCCGATGGTGCATCCGACAGTAAAAATATTTACTTTTGATCGTTTAAAAACACACTATGAAATCACTCCTGACCGCGTTGCTCTTACTTCCTGTTATTAATTTCGGGCAAGCCAAATACAATACTTACTTTGAAAAAGGCAACGGCAACCAATCGGCGACCTATGCCGAAACCATCCGATATTTTAAACTGCTCGATACCGATTTCGAGTCGATCGAAATGCGCGAAATGGGTACTACCGATTCGGGCGAACCACTTCATATCGTTACCTTCAACCCAGCCCAACAATTCGACTTTGCGAAACTGTCGGACAAAGTGGTATTGCTCATCAACAACGGCATCCACGCGGGCGAACCCGATGGTATCGACGCCACGATGATGCTGTTTAGGGATTTGGCTTTGGGGAAAATCAACGTACCTAAAAATACGGTGGTCGTGGCCATTCCGGTGTATAACATCGGTGGTGCGCTCAACAGGAATTCTACCTCGCGTGTGAATCAGGAAGGTCCCGAAGAATACGGTTTTCGTGGCAACGCGCGCAATTTCGACCTCAACCGCGATTTCATCAAGGCCGATACCAGAAACACCCGGAGCTTTGCAACCATTTTTCATTTGACGAAACCCGATGTTTTCATAGACAACCATGTGAGCAATGGCGCCGATTACCAATACACGCTCACCTACATCATGACGCAGCCTGACAAATTGGGCCAGCCACTTGGCGTGTATTTCAGGGACGAAATGGTGCCCGAACTCTTGGCCAGCCTCAAACAGCAAAAAATAGAAACCACGCCTTATGTCAATGCTTGGGAAACCACACCTGATAAGGGTTTTGTGCAGTTTTTTGAAAGCCCTAGATTCGCGACCGGCTATACCTCACTGTTCAATACGCTGGGATTTGTCGTAGAAACGCACATGCTTAAAAAGTACGCCGACCGCGTCAAGGCCAACTACGCGTTTATCCAGCAAACCATCGATTACACTGACAAGCATTTCGCGGCAATCAAGGCCAAACGGATTGAAAATGAGAAGCAATATACCACCGGAAAAAATTATCCGGTGCGTTGGGCTATCGACAGTTCAAAAGTTTCTCAACTGTCGTTCCTGGGCTATGAAGGCAGTTATAAAAAAAGTGAGGCAACCACGGGAAACCGTTTGTTTTACGACAGGAGCAAACCGTATAAAAGGGACATTCGCTATCTGGATCATTATAAACCTGTTAAGGAAGTCGTTATTCCGCAGGCGTATGTGGTTCCGCAGGGATTTTGGCCCGTTATCGATTTGTTGCAATCTAACAAAATCGAATTCAGGCAAATCCAAAACGATACGGTCATTGCCGTTGAAAGCTATCGGATTGCCGATTACAAAACAAGCCAAAATGCCTATGAGGGCCATTATCCGCATCGCGACACCCAAGTCATCGCAAGCCAAATGAAAGCGAATTTCCGCAAGGGCGATTATCTATTTTCAACCAACCAAAAAGGCGTTAAATACTTGTTGGAAACTTTAGAGCCCGAAGCCGTGGATTCGTTCTTCAACTGGAATTTCTTTGACACGATGCTGCAGCAGAAAGAAGGCTATTCGGATTATGTTTTTGAAGATTTGGCGGCGCAGTTGCTCAAAAGCGATGCGAAACTGAAATCGGATTTAGAATTGAAAAAGAAAACAGATGCAAAATTTGCCGCCGATGCAAAGGCGCAGCTCGACTGGATTTACAAACATTCCAGGTATTATGAAAAGGCGCATTTGCAGTATCCGGTGTATCGCATACTGAATTGAGCTATTGCAGCGACGCTTCTTTTTGAAACAACAGTTTGATGTTCTCGTAGGAGTTCTGGAGCGCCTGCTCTATCTCATGCGGGTTGAGCCAGGCGGCCTTTTCAATGCCTTCTTCTAGCTGTCCCGTTGGAATGCCTTCAAAACCAGAATGCATTTCATACCAATGCGTGATTTTGAGCTTGTACTTGCCATTGCGGCGAAAAACGTGGTAGGTTTTCTGTAGTTTCTTGACGATTTTGAGCTGGTCGACGCCGGTTTCTTCTTCTACTTCGCGCATCGCGGTGAGCTTCATCTTCTCTCCTTTTTCCTTGCCGCCTTTGGGTAAATCCCATTTGCCGTTGCGGAAAATGAAAAGCACTTCACCGTTTTTGTTGTAAACGAGCCCGCCTCCGGCTTTCTGGACAGGGATTTTTTCTTTCAATTTCTTGAAAATCACTTTCTCATCGGGGTAATAGAGGTAGCATTTTTTGATCTTGTTATTGAACATCTTAACAATAAGCTGTTCAATATCAATGCTTTCTAACAAGAACAATTTAAAATCGGTCTCTTTGACGATTTCATTTGTTAGAAAAAGAGGTTTATCGTTTACAAAAACTTTATACATTTGTAATTATGATTTTCAATAAAGACACAGCCGAAAAGACCGCCGAATTGCTTTTGCAAATAAATGCAATTAAATTGAATCCGAAAAATCCTTTTACATGGGCTTCGGGTTGGAAGTCTCCGATTTATTGTGACAACCGGCTGATCCTGTCTTTCCCTGCCATCAGGAACTACGTCCGCGAGGAATTTTCAAAACACATCGAAAAGCAATTTGGCAAACCCGACGTAATTGCCGGCGTAGCCACAGGTGCTATCGGCATTGGGATACTCGTTGCCGAGTACATGGGATTACCGTTTGTTTACGTACGCCCCGAGCCTAAAAAGCACGGTCGCCAGAATCAGGTAGAAGGCTTTTTGCAGAAAGGCCAGAATGTCGTGGTGATTGAAGATCTCATCAGTACCGGAAAAAGCAGCCTGCATGCTGTTGAAGCTTTGCGCGAGGCGCAGGTCAATATCAAAGGTATGGCGGCGATTTTTACCTATGGTTTTGAAACCGCCGAGACCAGTTTTAAAGACGCGCACGTAGACCTGTTCACCTTGAGCAACTACGAAAGCCTGCTCAACCTGGCGGTCGCCAAGAAATATATTACCGAATCAGAACAAGAAATACTCAAGGAGTGGAATACGGCTCCGGAATCTTGGGGCATCGAAGTGTAACGAAGCTGCGTTAGCGATGGAAGCGGCATCCTTTTGCGACGCCAGGAGCAAAAGATAGAGCGGACAGCGCGACCCGCAGGGACACGAGGCTGCCAAGCCGAATGCCCGCAGGGAAACGCCCCTTAAAAAAAATAATTCAACCCATAACCTATTAATTTTCCATGAATTTAGAAAGCCCTAAAGTTTCAGTAGACCAATCTGCACAACATTTATTTGATTCGCTATCCGATATCAGGAATTTTGAAAAACTCATGCCTGATACCATTGCCAAGTTTGAGGTTTTGGGTGACGACGCGTTCTTGTTTGGGCTCAAAGGAATGCCCGAAATCAAACTCAAGATGAAAGAAAAAGTAGCGCCAAACAAGATTGTATTGGGTGCGGCCAGTGATAAACTGCCCTTTACATTGACGGCGAACATTGACAGCGTTGCTGACCAGAAATCTGACGTGCAATTGCATTTCGACGGCGAGTTCAACGCCATGATGGCCATGATGGTTAAAGGCCCAATCAGCAAATTTATAGAGACTTTGGCTGCCAATATGCACAAACTGTAGCGGTCAAAATCTTTTCAATACTATAGCCTTTCGTTCGCGAGAGGCTTTTTTATTATAACATTTTCGTGGAATTTTGATAAAAGGGTTTGAAACCCGAATGGTACCTTTGGAGACATTGACCCTAAAATTGGCGCCATGAAAACTACAAAAATGACTATATTCTACACCGACGATGACAAGGAAGACCTTGATTTTTTTAGGGAAGCAACCGAATCGATAGACCAAAACATTGAAGTGGTAACACTTGGCGGAAGCTCGCAATTACTGCATATCATAGACAACCCGCCGCCGCATCCGCATATTTTATTCCTTGATTTGAATATGCCGGGACTCAACGGTTTTGATGTACTTGAAATCCTGAGGAGCAAAGACGCGTCGCAATATTTGCCGATTGTCATTTTTTCTACGTCGAACGATGAAGAACTCATCAGGAAAAGCCGCGAACTGGGTGCGAATTTTTACGTGCCAAAGTCGGTTTCTTTCGAGTCACTGCGCCGATCGATTGAACATGCGATTAACATCGATTGGACCAATTTTATCCCTAATCCCCAGAATTTCCTTTACCAGAATTGAAATGCATACCGATAATTACTTGACCGAAACGGTGAATTCAAGCGCTTTCCTAGACCGGTTGCGCGCCGCAACCGCCGTGGTGCATCGCGAGCTGGAACAAATACCGCTCTCGGCCGAATTGTTAAAACCTACACTTACCGATGCGGTTTATTTTGAATACCTTTCGCTCATGCGCGAGGTTGTCGCTGATGCCGAACAACATATATTCCCACAACTCCAAATCTATATTCCCGATAGCCAAAGCCGACTCAAAACACAGTGGCTTGATCGAGACCTTGCTTTTATAAACTTGAAACCGCAGTCTGAAGAACGTCCTTTGTCTAAAAAAGGTCCATTTTCTAACGGTTTCGCCATGGGGATTTTCTATGTAATCGAAGGATCGACCTTGGGTGGCCGGTTCATCCTCAAGAATGTCGAGCAAACACTCGGACGTAACTCCGATAATGGTGCGGCCTACTTTTACGGCTATGGCAACCAAACCGGCAGTCACTGGAAAATTTTTCTCAAAGGCCTAACGCAATACGCATCCGATTCCGGCCAACAGGAAGCCATTATTGAGGGCGCTGTGTTCGCTTTTGAAGCCATCCGCCAACATTTTGCCAAAACCGCACAGCCCGCATGAACATCAAAGACATAGTCAACCGTGATATCGTTAACCTCACCAACTGCGAGCACGAACCCGTACATATTCCCGGCAGCATACAGCCGCATGGTTTTTTATTGGGGCTTCGGGTAAAAGATTTTGGGATTGATTATTGCAGCGCCAATACGACCGAGTTTATTGGCTTCACGCCTGCCCAGCTGCTAGGCAAAAATTTTATGGAGGCGTTTGGATCAGTACCGCTTTTACTGCTCAAAGATTACATCGCGAGCCAGCTGTCGTCGTCGTCGGCATCACCGCTGAAATTAGCGTTCAACAACCGGCATTTTCTGTGTACGGTACACCGCAGCGCCGAAACCTATATCGTAGAAGCCGAGCCAATCGTAGAAGCACAAAAGGTGCAAGCCGACGTGTACAACCAAACTTCACAATTCCTCTCCTACATGCACGACACGCATTCACTACAGGAGCTTTGCGCGATGGTCGCCAAAGGGACGCGTGAAGTGACAGGATACGACCGTGTCATGATTTACCGTTTTGATCGCGATTACAACGGGGAAGTTTTTGCAGAAAGCGTGCGCGATGACCTTGAACCGTTCCTGGGACTTCACTATCCGCATACCGACATTCCGGTGCAGGCCCGGGAATTGTATATGAAAAATCTGCTTCGGTTAATCGCCGATATCAATTACACGCCAGTGCCGATTTTCACCATTGATGACCTTGAAAACAAAAACCTCGACCTGAGCCTTTCAATACTGCGCAGTACCTCGCCGATTCATGTGCAGTACTTGCAAAATATGGGCGTGGGCGCAACACTGACCATCTCGCTCATTTACCAAAAAAAGCTCTGGGGCCTTATTGCCTGCCACCATTACTCACCCAAAAACCTTAGTCCGGAAGTGCGTTTGGCGGCGCAACTACAGGGGCATTTCATTACCTCGCAGATCCAGGTGCGCCAGTCCAATGAGGAATATGAGGTGGCACGCAAGGTCAACCAGGCACTCGAAAAACTCAACGGGATTGCCTTTGCGCCTACCGAAGCGTCGTTTGAAGCCATTGCCAATGAACCCCATTTATTGCAATTGTGCAATGCCACTGGCGTTTCTATAGTGTTTGATGGCGTGGTGTATGAGAACGGGGAAACGCCGTCGGACGCCGATGTGCTGAAACTCACGCAGTGGCTTTCCTCACATGCCCGCAATACCGGTTTTCATACCGACAAACTCATAGACCATTACCCCGAATTCGACGAATGT
>JAKQJQ010000125.1 GCA_029561105.1 Bacteroidota bacterium | reverse complement strand
AAATTCCCTGAAACTTAAAGGTTAGCGTTAAGCTTCTAAATATTATTAATTCAGCTTATCATGAAAAAGCTCCGTTTAAAACAACGGAGCTTTTTTTATTGGAGTGTATCGCGCAGTGCCGATTCGGGATCCGGAAAATCAAAAGTGAAACCAGAATCTATTGCCTTTTGCGCACTGACATTCTTGTCGTTGAAGAGCAGCTCGTGCATTTCCCCAAGCGCCAACTTCATTACAAATCTGGGTATATTGGGCAGCCACAAAGGCTTTTGGAGGATTTTTGCCATCAATTTAGTTTGCGCCGCATTGGTGATAGGTTGGGGCGATGTGGCGTTGTAGATGCCTTCCCAACCATTTTGTACGGCATAAAAGTATAGCCTTGCCAGATCGCGCACATGAATCCAGGACTGGATTTGTTTGCCATTGCCAAAATTCGCACCGAAGCCCATTTTTATAGGCTTGGCCATAACAGGCAACGCGCCCGCTTCTTTGGCGAACACCGTCGAGGTCCTGAGTTTGCAGACTTTGATGTTGAGCAGTTTGAATTTATCTACACTTTCTTCCCACTTTAAAACCACATGCGCGAGAAAACCGGGATCGACAGCGGTACTCATTTCAGTGTAAACCGCAGAATGGCTGTCGGGATAAATTCCAATCGCAGACGCCGAAACAATCTGTGTGACCCGATTTGGATTTTCCTTGACGGCTTTAAAAAGTACGTTAGAGGATAGGATACGACTTTCAATGATGGCTTGCTTTTGCTTGTTGGTCCATCTTTTCGCAATCGTTGCGCCGGCAAGGTGAATGATGACATCCACACCAATCAGGCAATTCTCGTCGATGATGCCTTGTTCGGGATTCCAATGAAACCCCACACAATTGGGTTGGTCAAAAGCCTTCTTTTCACTAGTTGATAGGGTAAGATAGTGGACTGAAACGCCTTTTTCAAGCAATAACCTGGTCAATGCGGTGCCAACCAATCCGGTTGCGCCTGTAATTAGTATTCTCATGGGATTTTTTGGATTGCCGTTCTTTCAAATTTACACCCGAATCGCTGCAACTAAATGTTAATTAAGGCAGGTTTAACGATTGGGTTTTACCTTGAGCGTCCATTCAAAATGTGTTTCTGAGACGATTTCTTGCTTCTCATTGGTCCCTACCGATTGCATCCACACGGTTTGGCCTTCGCCGGTTGCAATGGCGTCCTGGACTGCCTTTGCGATGCGTATGCCATCGTTGCAGGTAAAGGCAATTCGACCGGTGGCCTTTTTCAGGTAAGTGGCCTTGTTGTTGGCTACGAGCATGGAGATGTTGTGACCGCTTTCGCGGATGTGGTACATCACAAGTGCTCCGGTAGAAAGCTCGGCAGCCATGGCTTGAACGGCAAAATACATGGATCGGAATGGATTCTGGTTGATCCAACGATGCCGTACCTGCGTAGTGCATGAGGCGCTGCTGATACTTTTTGCACGAACGCCGCACCAAAATGCAGCCGGAAGCTTGAAGAAAAGGAAAAGGTTGATTTTATTTGGCGAATGCTGCATGTTTGTTGGTATTTTGACGAAATATAGGGATTAAAATTGAAACTAACGGGATTGTATATTTGTTAATATTTTGTTAATATTAAGTACTGTGTAAAACAAGATACTGTTTTTTAGCCATATATTTGCAATAGAAATTACTATATGATTTTACCTCATGGAAACCAACAACAAAAACAACACCGCAGCCTTTATCAACCTCAGCACGTTGACACAGTATTTTATACCGTTTGGCAATTTTATCTTTCCTATCATTATCTGGACTACCAATAAAGACAAATCGGGATTTGTAGACAGACAGGGCAAGGACACCATCAATTTTCAACTAAGTCTGTTCTTGTATTCGCTGTTGCTAGCGCTCATTGCTATCCCAACTCTACTCATTGGGCTTTTTAAGGATGCTAATTTTTCGGCCATTATCAACCACGACGATCTGGTGTTTGATAATTTCAGTATGGGAGCACACACAGGCTTGCTTACGTTTGGCATCATTGCAGTGGCCCTTTTTGGCTTCATTAAAGTGGCAGAGTTTTTCCTGATCATCCACGCTTCAATCAAAACCTCAAACGGCGACGCATACAAATATCCGTTAACCATACCATTTATTAAATAATTCCGCCTATGGAAGTATAGACAGCAGTTTCAATCATCA
>JAKQJQ010000099.1 GCA_029561105.1 Bacteroidota bacterium | reverse complement strand
GCAAATTATAGGTGCATAAATATGGTTATTAAATAGATAATTGTATTTTCGCAAACTGAATTAAAAATTAACAATAATAAAAATGGCAGTTTTACAAAAAATCAGACAACGGTCACTACTTCTAATATTGGTTATTGGTTTCTGTTTGTTAGCATTTATCATCGGTGATTTATTCAATCAAGGAGGATTCAACCAAATGGGTAAATACGTAGGAAGCGTGAACGGGAAAGATATCGCGTTTGAGGATTTCAGGATCAAAGTGAGCAATGTTGAAAAAAGCGGACAGCAAGGCATGACGCCTGCCCAAGCGGTAAACCGTGTTTGGGACCAGGAAGTTTCTATTGCATTGTTGACAGACCAGTTCGAGAAATTGGGCATCCTTACCGGTGAGAAACACATCATGGAGACTTTCAAGAGTGATCCAAATATTGGCCAAAATCCAACATTCCAGACTGCCGGTCAATTTGATGTAGCCAAGTTCAAGGAATTTTTCAAATCAAACCCTGAGCAGGCACAATATATTAAGGATCGCGAGAAAGACGCAGAACTCAATGCCAAATACCAAATATACAACACTTTGGTAAAAGCGGGGATGTACACTACAGATGCAGAGGGCAAGCTGAAATATGAAATGGAAGCCAACAAAGTGAGTTTCGATTATGTGGCTGTCTTATACACGACGATTAAGGATGCCGACGTGAAAATTTCGGATGCCGAAATCACCGAGTACATGAAGAAAAACGAGAAGCGCTACAAATCTGAGGAAACCCGTGAAGTAGAGTATGTGCTCGTAGAAGACAAACCGTCTGCTGCCGACGAAGCCGATATCAAGAAGAGCATCGATGGCTTACTGAGCAGCCGCGTGGTTTACAACGAATCGACCGGCAAGAACGATACTTTGCCTGGATTCAAAGGTGCTGCAAACACAATTGAGTTCGTCAATGACAACTCTGACATTCCTTACGATTCTACGTATGTAGCCAAAAAAGATTTGCCGGTGCAACACGCCGAGGGCTTATTCAACCTTCCGGTTGGAGAACTTTACGGGCCCTATATGCGTGACAACTACTACTGCATCTCAAAAGCGATGGGTAGAAAAGCCGGTGCTACTGCAAAGGCCAGCCACATATTGATCAGTTGGGAAGGTACACAAGTGCCCAACAAAAAAGAAAAGCGCACCAAGGAACAAGCCAAAGCCAAAGCCGAGTCTTTGCTCGCACAAGTACAAGCCAATCCATCTACATTCCTGATGTTGGCGCTTACCAACTCCGACGATTCCTCAGCCAACCAGGGCGGCGATTTGGGTTATTTTGAGCAAGGCCGAATGGTGAAACCGTTCAATGACTTCGTGTTCAACAATCCTGTAGGTAAAATAGGTTTGGTAGAAACAGAATTTGGTTTCCACATCATCAATATCACAGACAAGCAAGACGCAGTTCGTTTGGCGACGATTGCCCGCAAGATTGAAGCCTCAGAAGCCACAACCGACCAATTGTACACCAAGGCGGTGAAATTCGAAATGGACGCCAACAGCAAAGATTTTGAAAAAACAGCCAAGGCGGCGGGACTTACCGTGAATCCATCGGTAAAAGTAAAAGCGATGGACGAAATGTTTGGCAGCGTTGGATCACAAAGGCAAATCGTGCGTTGGGCCTTTGAAAAAAGCACCAATGTAGGCGATGTCAAGCGTTTTGAAGTAGCCAACATGGGTAACGTTATTGCCAAGCTTAAAAAGGTAAATGAAAAAGGAATGATGGCTGTAGAGGATGCAAGACCAGGTATCGAGCCCACCCTAAAAAACAAGAAGAAAGCCGAAATGATCAAGGCTAAGATGAAAGGAAGCACTTTACAGGCGGTAGCTACTGCTTCGGGTGCTACCGTACAACAAGCCCTTGATTTGACGATCGAGAATCCAAACATCCCAAGTGCCGGTTTTGAAAGGAAAGTGGTCGGTGCTGCTTTCGCCATCGGAACAGGAAAGATATCTGCACCGATAGACGGTATGGCAGGCGTTTACGTAGTCAAGCCAACTGCCATCACCAAAGCGCCCGCCTTGAAAAACCACTCCGAGTATGTCAACAAGGTGAAAGCCCAGGTTGCCGGTTACTCAGGAAGGGTAATCCCAGCGTTGAAAGCAGATGCTGATATAGAAGACAACCGATTGAAGTTCAATTTCTAATTGAAAATCATTTCCATAAAAATCCCGGCCTAAGTGTCGGGATTTTTTTTACAGGATCATGTCCTGGTAACGCAAAACGGTGTCGAAGCCTTTTGCTTTGAAGTACGCCGTGGGGTCGTGTGCGGCAACTACCAATACAAAATCGCCACCCCAGGCGCCAAGGCTTTTAATACTGCCTCTAAAATCTGGGAATAGCCTGGTTTTGACGGGGTCCAGCCTTAGAATTTGCGCCATGATGGCTTCGTGGCTTTCGAGCAGCGCGGCAAAATCATGCGCGTCGTCTACCGTTAAAACAGCTTGGGTAATCAGGTTGATTTCTGAAAGCAACGACGCCTTGTTGGGCAACTGCTTGTAAGCGGCAATCGCCTCCTTACTGCTTTGTTTTTGGTTCAGGTAGACAAAGTAGAGGTGGTTTTTAAAACGCGGGTTAAAAGGGACTTCGCAGATAACGGGTTTTGCTCGTTGCAACTGATAGACAATCGGCTTATTGTGTTGTGCACTGGCGATATCGTAGCCGCTGCCGCCAAAGCTTTTCCACAGCAACTCGTAGGCGTCAATGCCAAACCACTGCGCGATATTATTGATGAGCGTAGAAGAGGTGCCCAACCCCCAATTCCTCGGGAAATTCAAATGCGTTGCTACTTCAAATCCCGGTTCGTTTTTCATTGTGGGGTTCATTGCGAATGCTTCGTGCAAGATGGTTAGCAGTGTGTCCCGGTCTTTGTTTCCCGAAAGTTGCAATGCTGCAATCGCTGCAAATGTAAAGGTGTCTTCAAACCATATTTTGTGGTTATGGTCATAGCTTTTCCAGACGACAGATTGCCGGGTTCCCGATTCTACAATAAGGTTTTGTCCATACTTGGTGGGCAAAGCCAGGGCTTTTGCACCGTCAAGCACCGCGTATTCGCCGGTGATTAAAACTTTGCCGTTACTGTAAAAAGGCTGTGACACTTTTTGAAGTTGAATGAAGTTATCTCCTGAGGTTTTCTATGAACTGCACCACGGCGGCATGCGATACCACATGCGTTTTGAAATGTTTCTTGACCGCTGTGCGTTCGTCTTCGGTAGCCAGGAATTGATTTAATATGTTATTGAGGTGCATCTTCATATGCCCTTCCTGGATGCCCGTTGTGGTAAGCGAACGCAATGCAGCGAAATTCTGTGCGAGTCCGGTCACGGCTACAATCTGCATGAGGTCATTTGCCGAGGGTTGCTCTAACATCTGCAAAGCGAATTTGACCAGCGGATGCAGACCCGTGAGCCCGCCCACAGTGCCTAACGCCAATGAGATTTCAAGCCAGAACGTAAAGATGCCGTCCTCAATTTTAGCATGCGACAGACTCGAATACTGGCCGTTTCTCGCAGCATACGCGTGCACGCCCGCTTCTACCGCCCTGAAATCGTTTCCGGTGGCCAACACTACTGCGTCCACGCCATTCATAATACCTTTGTTATGGGTCACGGCGCGAAAAGGTTCGGCTTCGGCGATGCGAACGGCGCGTACAAATTTTTCGGCGAACTCGTGCGGGTCGGTGATGTTTTTATCTGCAAGTGCTGCAACTGCGCACGAAACTTCGGCACGGACAATACAGTTGGGGACGTAGTTCGACAAGATGCTCATCACAACCTCGATTGTATTCTCGGTTTCATCAAAGGCATCGTAGGCAAGTGCTTCGGCTTTGAGCGTCTTTGAAAACTGCTCCAGGCACGAATTGATAAAATTGGCGCCCATAGAGTCCCCGGTGCCAAAAGTCGCGTGAAGCTGAAAATAATGGTCCATGAGGTGCGTTTTGTTGCGCAGTTCTATATTGAGGATACCGCCGCCACGCTGGCGCATATTTTTAGTCAGACTTTCTGTTTCGGTGAAAAACTTTGCGCGGGTATGGGCAAAAAACCTTTCGAGTTTTGCTACCTCGCCCTTATAGATGAAATGCACCTGCCCGATTTTTTCTGTATTGATCACCGTGGCCTTGAATCCGCCGCGCGATGCCCAGAATTTGGCGGCTTTGGCTGCTGCCGCCACCACCGAACTTTCTTCGATGGCCATCGGGATTGTATAGTATTTGCCGTTAATCAGGAAATTGGGCGCGATGCCCAGCGGCAGATAAAAATTGGTGATCGTATTTTCTATGAATTCATCATGGAGTTTTTGGAGTTTTTCGTCGGCGTTCCAATAGTTCTTCAACAGCGAGATGGCCTCGTTTGGGTTTGAAAAATAGGTGTTGGCAATCCAGTTGATTTTGTCTTCCTTAGACAGTTTTGAAAATCCCGAAATGGCTTCGTCCATGTTAAATTCTTTTACGGCAAAGATAAGTTTTCGGTAAATATAAGGGCTGGTTT
>JAKQJQ010000044.1 GCA_029561105.1 Bacteroidota bacterium | reverse complement strand
AATACGTTTGTGCAACTCGGCATGACCGATGACACCTATATTATCGACGATTCAGAAAACATCAGTTACCGCGAGTTCACCAATTTGTTTTTGCCTTACCATCCGAGCGATTCGGTCGAAATCAAATTGCGTCTGCAACTGGGCATAGAACAAGACGACGTAATTTGGGACAAGCTTTTAGAGCTCGACCTGTTTAATCCCAATAAGAAAGTCGGGCTTAAAAACGCCACGCCGGCACAAATCCTTGAAAAAATCCTGTCAGACAAATGGACTTTGGCACCCAACGACAAAGACATGATTGTGATGTACCACAAATTCGGCTATGAAATAAACGGCGTACAAAAACAAATCGACTCTAAAATGGTATGCATCGGCGACGACCAAACCTATACGGCAATGGCCAAAACGGTTGGTCTTCCTGTGGCGATGGCGACTTTGCAGATCCTCAACGGCAACATCAAAACGCCTGGCGTACAATTGCCAATCCGAAAGGAGGTATACCTTCCAATTTTAAAGGAGCTCGAATCATTTGGGGTTGTTTTTAATGAGACTGAGATGCGTTATGTTGGGTATAATCCGGATAAATTATAGAGAGACGCTGCGCTGTAGAGACGGCTGCGCCTTTAGAAACGCACTGCGGGCTACAGAAAAGAAAATCCTGTTATTTCCCAACTCATGGGAATCAACAGGATTTTCTTTTTGCAGCTATCCATCGCGCAGCGTTTCTGTAGCGTAGCGTTTCCAAAAAATTACCTCTTAATTAATAATTATTTCAATTTGAAACAAAATTTCTATTTTTACTCCAAATCCGAAACTTATGAAAATCAATTCCCTTCAAATAGAAATAGACGGCATCGACAAGGAAATCCTGCGTTTTTTAATGGAGGACGCCCGCAAGCCCATACTACAGATTGCCAACAAAATCGGGATTTCGGGTGCGGCCATCCACCAACGGCTGCGCAAACTCGAGCAATCGGGTGTGATTTCGGGTTCTAAATTTGTCGTAAGCAATAAGGTTTTGGGTTACAGCACCATGGCTTTCGTGGGGATTTACCTCGACAAGGCTGCGCGGAATTTAGAAGCGGTGCGCGAACTCAAGAAAATCCCCGAAGTGCTCGAATGCCACTACACCACCGGAAACTGGTCTATCCTCATCAAAATCATCTGCCGCGACAATGCCCATTTAATGCAACTGCTCAACAGCAAAATCCAGGCGATTGAAGGGGTTTCGCGTACAGAGACTTTTATTTGCCTCGACCAGCAGATTGATAGGCAGATTCAATTGTAGAGACGGCTGCGCCTATAGACACGCCTTTCAGGCTTTAGAGACGCTGCGCTAGAGAAACGCCCTTCGGGCTATAGAAATACGAAATCCTGTTGTCTCCTCATAATATAGGTAAACAACAGGATTTTCTTTAGAGCTATCTATCGCGAAGCGTCTCTAAAGACGCAGCCGTTTCAACAGCGCAGCGTCTCTATAGCCCGCAGGGCGTTTCTTACCGTCTGTTATTATACATCATCACATAGTACAACAAAGTCGCTACCGACCCGATCGCAGCCACCACATAAGTGCGTGCGGCCCATTTGAGCGCGTCTTTCGCTCCGGCTTGTTCCTCGCGCGTAAGCATGCGCTTGTTTTCCAGCCAGGCGAGTGCGCGGTTACTGGCATCGTATTCTACGGGTAAGGTGATAATTGAAAACAAGGTGGTCATTGCAAAAATCACGATTCCTATCAGCAACAGCGCAGGGAACGTCTTGATGAGCAGAATGCCCGCAATCAAAATCCATTGTACCCAAGTCGAGGCAACGCTCACCACCGGAACCAGTTTCGAGCGCATCTCGAGCCAACTGTAAGCCGTAGCATGTTGCACCGCGTGACCGCATTCGTGTGCGGCAACGGCAGCCGCAGCAGCGTTTCTTTGGTTGTACACCGCTTCACTGAGGTTGACGGTTTTGTCGGCAGGGTTGTAATGGTCGGTAAGCTTTCCCGGAGTCGAGATCACGCGCACATCACGAATACCGTGGTCTGCGAGCATTTTCTCGGCGATTTCGGCGCCGCTCATGCCATTCTGTAAATGCACTTTAGAATATTTGTCAAATTTGCTTTGCAGCCTGTTGCTCACGAGCCAGCTGGCCAGCATGATTCCTATAATCAGTATCCAATACATATTTTTAATTTTTTAGGTTTGGTGGTTGGCGTTAGTCAAAATTTGCGCCAAAGGATAACGGGTGCAATTTTGTCAGTTTTTTTTGGGCGTGCCCCTACGGGTCGCGCTTTTCACTGCAATCTTTTTCGTTTGACATCCCAAGCGCATTCGAGGGATTTCCTGTAAAACAAAAAGGATTTCCGCTCCAATCGCTCACGCGGGCACCGTTATCCCACCAAGTTGATGATTTTCCCGGGAACAATAATCACCTTATTCGGCGTGCGTCCTTCGAGTTGTTTGATCGTGCGTTCGTCTTTCATTACGATTTCCTCAATCTGCGCGGCAGTCAAATCAAGCGGCAACTCCAAAGTGAAACGCATTTTACCATTGAACGACACCGGATATTCCTTGCTGCTTTCTACCAAATACTCGGCATTGAATTTCGGGAACGGCACGCGCGCGATGCTTCCTTGGTGACCGAGTTTTTCCCACAATTCCTCAGCGATATGCGGCGCATACGGCGAAATCAAAACCGCCAACGGCTCTAAAACCGAACGCTCGTGGCAGTTCATTGCCGTAAGTTCGTTCACGGCAATCATGAATTGCGAAACCGAGGTGTTGAACGAGAATCCTTCGATGTCATCCTGTACTTTCTTGATGGTTTTGTGCAGCGTTTTCAAAGCTTCCTTACTCGCCGGGTTTGACGTGACGATCAATCCTTTGTCATCGAAATACAGTTTCCAAAGCTTTTTAAGGAAACCGAAAACGCCGGTAATCCCTGCGGTGTTCCAAGGTTTGGCTTGTTCAAGCGGACCGAGGAACATTTCGTATAATCTTAAAGTATCGGCACCGTATTCTTCGCAAATGTCGTCGGGTGTGACAACATTGTATTTGGACTTGGACATTTTTTCGACTTCGCGCGTGACGAGGAATTTTCCGTTTTCCTCGGGAATAAATTCGGCATCTCTGAAATCTTCGCGCCAATTCCTGAAAGCATCAATATTGAGCTCGTCTGATGAATTTACAAATGAAACATCAGCGTGAATTGGCTGCACTCTTTTATCGCCAATCTGGTTTTTCGAAATGAATTTGTTTGTGCCTTCAATACGGTTCACAAACGCACTCATCCCCAAAATCATCCCCTGATTAATCAACTTCTTAAACGGTTCTTCCTGAGAAATAAACCCGCGGTCGTACAAAAACTTATTCCAAAAACGGCTGTACAGCAAATGCCCGGTCGCGTGCTCGCTTCCGCCAATATACAAATCGACGTTCTGCCAATATTGCTCGTCTTCCTTAGAAACGAATTCCTTTTCATTGTGCGGATCCATATAACGCAACCAATACCACGAACTGCCTGCCCAACCAGGCATTGTATTCAGTTCCAGCGGGAACACGGTTTTGTTATCGATCAAATCATTCGACACGACTTTATTTTCAATCGTGCTCCACGCCCATTCACGTGAATTTCCGAGTGGTGGTTGCCCGTCTTCTGTGGGTAAATATTTCTCCACTTCGGGCAAACGGATTGGCAAATGTTCGGCGGCAATCATCTGCGGCAAGCCATTCACATAATACACAGGAAACGGCTCGCCCCAATAACGCTGGCGTGAAAACACCGCGTCGCGCAAACGGTAATTGGTTTTGCCTTTGCCCTGTCCGAGTTTTTCGAGTTCTTCTATAGCCTTTCTGGTCGCGTCTTTGTAATTCAATCCGTCAAGGAAATCAGAATTCGCGATCTTGACATTGTCCTTCGATGCAAACGCCTCCTTTGAAATATCGGCATCGGCAAAAATATTCTTGATCGGCAACATTCCGTTTTTGCCTTTGAAATGGTTCGCAAACGCATAATCGCGCTCGTCGCCGCAAGGAACGGCCATAACGGCTCCGGTTCCGTAACCTGCGAGTACATAATCGCCTACCCAAATCGGGATGGGTTCTTTGGTAAACGGATGCTCAGCATACGCGCCCGTGAACACACCCGAAATCGTCTTGACATCGGCCATGCGCTCTCGCTCCGAACGTTTTGCGGTGGCTTCTACATATTGTTCCACCGATTGTTTCCATTCGGGCGTTGTAATCTTTGAAACGAGTTCATGTTCTGGCGCCAACGTCATGAACGTCACGCCAAAAATCGTATCGGGACGCGTCGTAAAAACGTCGATTTCGTAACCGCTGTGCTCGTTGCCCGACAGGAAATGGTCGACTTCATTTTTGGTTTCCTCCGAATCCAAAACCTTAAAGGTCACCAAAGCTCCAACAGATTTGCCTATCCAGTTTTCCTGCGCGTCTTTTAAAGATTGTGTCCAGTCGATTTCCTTCAATCCGTCGAGCAAACGCTGGGCATACGCAGAAATCCGCATGCTCCATTGCGTCATTTTCTTGCGGATGACGGGAAATCCGCCGCGCTCAGAAACGCCGTTGACGATTTCGTCATTCGCGAGTACCGTTCCAAGGCCTGGGCACCAGTTGACTTCGGTTTCGGCGAGATACGTTAAGCGGTATTGTAGTAAAATCTGCTGTTGCTTTTCGGATGAAAATCCGATCCAATCCTTGGCTGAAAATGTGTCTATATTGTCATCAGCAACCGCGTTGACATTTACATTTCCTTCGTTTTGAAACGCTTCGATCAAAGTGCAGATGCTTTCGGCTTTATCCGAAATTTTGTTGTACCACGAGTTGAAAAGCTGGATGAAAATCCACTGTGTCCATTTGTAATATTCTGGTGAAGAAGTTCTCACCTCACGATCCCAATCGAACGAAAACCCGATCTTATCGAGCTGCTCGCGGTACCGCGCGATGTTTTCCTTCGTCGTTTTATCGGGATGTTGCCCAGTCTGGATGGCATACTGCTCGGCAGGCAACCCAAAGCTGTCATAACCTTGCGGATGCAGTACATTGAAACCCTTGTGGCGTTTGTAGCGCGCGTAAATATCCGAAGCGATGTAACCCAACGGATGCCCTACGTGCAAACCCGCTCCCGACGGATAAGGAAACATGTCAAGTACATAATATTTTGGCTTTTCACTGTTGTTCTCTGCGGCGAAAGTTTGGTTTTCGGCCCAGTATTTTTGCCAGTTGGCTTCTATTTCGTTGGGATTGTATTTCATGAAAAAAGGTGCTAAGGTTCTGAGGCGCTAAGGCTCTGGGGAAAAGTGTAACAAGTTCAATTTCCCCAAGTCTTTTTCTGCGAAGCGCAAATTTACGTTTATTGTACGAATGACAAAACTTTGCGCGTTATAAACTGTTATTGTACAAATTCTTTGTTATTTTTACGGCATAATTCAAATTCTATGGGTTCTTCTTTCGAAAAGTTTCAAAAACGCCGCTTGATTTCTTCTTATTTTTCGGTGGTTTTAAGTGTTTTCCTGGTGTTGTTTTTATTGGGAATTTTGGGTCTGTTTGTGATCAATTCCAAAAAACTATCCGACAATTTCAAGGAAGAAATTGCCATGACGGTGTTTTTCAAAAATGAGGCTACCGACAGCACTATGGTTGCTTTTGGCGAGGAACTCAAAACGGCGCCGTTTGTCAAATCAAGCGAATACCTCACCAAGGAACAGGCCGCCAAAATGCACACCGATGTAATCGGCGAGGATTTCATGACTTTCCTGGGCGCCAACCCGTTGCAGAACTCTTACGACATTCACCTCAAGGCCGATTATATAGACCGGGCCAACATCGAGAAAATAGAGCGCCGTTTTCGTTCTAACGAAATGGTTTCGGATGTGGTTTATGACAAGCAACTGGTCAATTTGGTCAATGACAACATTCAGAAAATCAGTATGTGGATCCTCATCATCAGTGGCATTTTGGCACTCGTGGCGGTGTTACTTATTAATAGTTCGATGCGATTGTCTATCTACTCCAACCGCTTTATCATTAAAACGATGCAGATGGTAGGCGCCACCAAGTCATTTATCCGCAAACCTTTTATCTGGAAAAGCATCCGTCTGGGATTCATTGGCGGTGTGATTGCCGTGCTGGCGTTGTTGGGTACTTTGTATTACCTCGACCTGAATTACCCCAACCTTAAAATTACCGAAGACCAGCCCTTGATTGCCCTGGTTTTATTGGGCGTGCTCGTTGTTGGGATTCTGATCAGTTGGATCAGTACATTCTTTGCGACGCAGCGTTTCCTGAATTTACGCACAGACGATCTTTATTAGAGGAAAGGCGAAAGTTGAAAGTTGAACGGAAGCAACAAAGCCGGATAGGCGATAAAAATATGTATTATGAAAGAAAAAAATCAGCAGCCGGAATTTCTTTTTGAAAAGGTCAACTACACCTTTTTACTCATTGGCGTGGCCGTGATTGCGCTCGGGTTTATCCTGATGTCGGGTGGCGGAAGCGACGATCCCAAGGTCTTTAACGATGCGGTGTTTAGCTTTAGAAGGATTCGCCTCGCGCCTACTTTAGTGCTGATTGGTTTTGGCATCACGATTTATTCGATCCTGAAAACTTCTAAAAAATAAATGGATTTCCTCCAAGCCTTAGTACTTGCCGTCATTGAAGGCATCACCGAATTCCTTCCTGTTTCCTCTACCGGCCACATGATTATTGCGAGTTCCTTTTTTGGGATTGCACAGGATGATTTCACCAAACTATTTACTATTGTAATCCAACTCGGCGCGATCTTGTCTGTGGTTGTTTTGTATTTCAAGCGTTTTTTCCAGACTCTTGACTTTTACTTTAAATTGCTCGTGGCGTTTATCCCAGCGGTGGTTTTTGGACTGCTGTTCAGTAAAAAAATCGATGCATTACTTGAAAATCCCGTGACGGTTGCGGTATCACTTTTAATCGGAGGTCTCATTTTACTCAAGGTAGATGACTGGTTTTCACATTCGCACGACACTGAAACTGCCTCAGAAATCACTTATTCACAAGCCTTAAAAATCGGGTTGTTCCAATGTTTGGCGATGATTCCCGGCGTTTCAAGAAGCGGTGCGAGCATTGTGGGCGGTATGTCGCAAAAATTATCGCGTACGGTTGCCGCCGAATTCTCGTTTTTTCTAGCAGTACCAACCATGTTGGGCGCCACGGTTAAAAAATGCTACGACTATTATAAGGATGGTTATGTACTTTCTGACGATCAAGTCAATTTGCTTATCATCGGCAATGTGGTGGCGTTTGTGGTAGCGATGCTCGCCATCAAATCCTTTATCGGCTATTTGAGTAAAAATGGCTTCAAAATGTTTGGGTATTACCGCATCATTGTAGGCGTGGCGTTGTTGTTGATTCATTTTTTCCTCCACGAGCTTACTGTAATTTGATGACTGCCGAAGATTTTCAAAACGGACAAGTCTTACTCATTGACAAACCATTGACGTGGTCGTCTTTCCAGGCGGTCAACAAAATGAAATGGGCTTTGAAAAGCAAGCTTGGGCTCAAAAAAATCAAAATTGGCCACGCCGGTACTTTAGATCCGTTGGCGTCAGGTTTGCTACTGGTTTGCACCGGCAAATTCACCAAACGCATTCCAGAATTGCAAGGCCAGGTCAAAGAATACACGGGCACTTTCTACGTTGGCGCCACCACGCCTTCTTATGATCTGGAAACTGCCATAAACGAGACTTTCCCGACTTCACATCTTAATGAAGCGTTGGTACTGGAAACCTCGCAACAATTTCTCGGCGAAATAGACCAAAAACCGCCCATCTTTTCCGCAATCAAAAAAGACGGGAAACGTTTGTATGAACATGCCCGAGCCGGTGAAGAAGTTGAGATTTCGGCAAGAAAAACCACCATACACGAATTCCAAATCACGCGCATCGCTTTACCCGAAGTAGATTTTAGGGTGGTTTGCAGCAAAGGCACCTACATCCGTTCACTCGCGTATGATTTTGGAAAAGCTTTGAACTCGGGCGCGCATCTCACCGTTTTACGCCGCACCAAGATAGGCAATTACGACGTGAAAGATGCCATGGATGTCACTTTGTTTGAACATTCAATTGGTCCAGATGCTGCATCAATGTAGCCATTTCATTTTGGGTACTGAGTCCTTTGTCGTGTAAATACCACAATTGCAGTTCGGTTTTTGCCGTTTCATCGATTGCGCCGTACTGTTCCTTGTAGCTTTTGATTAAGTGCGTCGCGCCCGCCGGACGTGGTCCCCAACTGCCGATTACCTTGTCATTTTCCTTATCCAACACGATCAACTTGGGGATTGATTTGGCACCATTGGTTAAAAACAGGTTCATCAACGATTCATTTTCATCGCGAAACACAATCTTCAAATCAATGTGCGGTGCAATGCCAGCCATCTTATTGAATATGGGCAGCAGTTGCGCGGCATCGCCACACCAACCTTCTGAAATTACGAGCCAGGTGTAGCTTTTCCTGAGTGACAACAGTTTTTGGATGTTCTCTTCGGCTACGACCATTTTCTTATCAAGGCGGTTCATGCGCGCCTCATTGAGCTCGGTATAATGCACCAAAGCCGCCGATGGGTCGTTGCCACTAGACTTTCCCTGAGCGAGTAAGTCGGTTACAATTTGCCTGTATTTGAAGTACGAATGGGATTGGAGCAACCCTTGTGCGACTGCCATTTTCATAGTGTGATATTTTGTACAAAATTACCATTTTTATTGGCAATCACAGCTGACATTTATCATTGTAATAACGTCAAAAAGCTTAGTCGGATTTTTTTAAAAAAGTCTATTTCACGAAATCAGATTATGCCTATATTTGCACAACTTTACTCAAGATAGCTATATGAAGTACAAAAGAATCCTCCTCAAATTAAGCGGCGAAGCGTTAATGGGAGACCGTCAATACGGAATCGACCCGGCCCGACTTGCCGAATATGCCGAAGAAATCAAACAGATCCACGATAAAGGCGTGCAAATCGCGATCGTAATCGGCGGAGGGAATATTTTTAGGGGTGTTGCCGGAGCCAGCAATGGCATGGATCGCGTACAAGGCGATTACATGGGCATGTTAGCCACTGTCATCAACGGAATGGCCTTACAAGGCGCACTCGAAGACAAAGGAATGCTCACACGTCTGCAGACTGCGCTCAAGATAGAAGCCATTGCCGAGCCTTACATTAAAAGACGCGCGGTGCGCCACCTTGAAAAAGGCCGTATCGTGATTTTTGGCGCCGGGACCGGAAACCCGTATTTTACCACTGATACTGCTGCGGTATTGCGGGGCGTTGAAATTCATGCCGATGTGATTTTGAAAGGCACCCGCGTAGATGGTATCTATACTTCGGATCCCGAAAAAGATCCAACGGCCACCAAGTTCGACTTCATCTCGTTCGAAGATGTCATCAAAAAAGGACTCAATGTCATGGATTCGACTGCCTTTACTTTGAGCCAGGAAAACGAACTGCCGATTTTGGTATTCGACATGAATAAAAAAGGCAACCTGATTAAAATCTGCGAAGGCGAAAACATCGGAACCGTAGTAAATATATAGTTGATAGCCGGTAGTTGTTGGTTCATGGAAACTACCAACAACTATCAACTACCAACCATCAACCAACAACGAAAAACAATGACTGAAGAAATTGAATTTATCCTCGACAGCACGCAAGAATCCATGTCGGGTTCTATTGCACACCTGGAAAAAGAATTCCTGAACATCCGCGCCGGAAAAGCTTCGCCAGCCATGCTTGGAGGCGTTTTCGTAGATTATTACGGGTCGCAAACGCCACTCTCGCAAGTCTCTAACATCAACGTTCCTGATGCGCGTACCATCACCATCCAGCCGTATGAAAAAAACATGCTGCAACCCATTGAAAAAGCGATTATGATTGCCAATCTTGGTTTTAATCCCATGAACAATGGCGATGTGATTATCATCAGTGTACCGCCGCTTACAGAGGAGCGCCGACGCGATTTGACCAAACAGGCCAAAGGCGAAGCCGAAGATGCCAAAATCGGGATCCGCAATGCCCGCCAGGAAGCCAACAAAGACATCAAGAAATTAGAAAAAGAAGGTACTTCTGAGGACATTTGTAAAACCGCCGAAGACGAGGTGCAAAACCTCACCAACACCTACATCCGAAAGATAGACGAAATTTTGGCGCACAAGGAAGCCGAAATTATGAAAGTGTAATAAATGGTCAATTGTAAATTCGTTAAAATTCTGCAACCGTCTTCTTAAAAAACAAGGCGGTTTTTTTTATTTTCCTATCTTTCGTTTGAATTGAAATCCCCACCGATGAGGCAATTATTCTGGCTGCTGCTTTTTTTACCGTTTGTACACCAGGCGCAGTCACACCTTAACGGCATCGTCAAGGATTCGGAAACCAAAAAAGGGCTGCCATTTGCCTCTGTGGTTTCGCAAGATGGCGTGTACACGATTTCTGATGTCGACGGTAAATTCACACTTCATTCCAAAAAAACAATCACGTCTGTTTCGGTGACTTATGTAGGCTATTCTAAAGCAACCTTGTCCGTTGGCGACAAGAATTTCTACACGGTTTTGCTCTCTCCGAAACCCGATGAACTGCGCGAGGTGACCATCTCCAATGAAAATCCCGCGCTCGCACTGATCCGCAAGGTAGTTCGCAGCAAGTCCCACAACAACCCGCAAAAGAAGCTCAACAGCTTTGAATTCAAATCGTACAACAAACTCGTCATCACCGCCAATCCAGATTCTATCGATGGCCGGATCGACACGGTAATGGTTAGAAAAAACGGGCAAAACTCGGTCAAGCTCGATTCGTCGGATTACCGTTTCAAGAAAATCATCTCCAGGCAGCATTTGTTCCAGACCGAGCAGGTTTCGCTGTTCCAGTTCGGCAAAAACACGCTCAAGGAAACCATTCTGGCCACTCGTATGGCGGGATTCCGCGAACCGGTTTATGAACTCATCACGGTCAATTTGCAGTCGTTTTCTGTTTACGACAACCGTTACGAACTCTTTGAAACCCAATACAACAGCCCAATTTCTGATTTCGATTACAACAATTACCGATTCAAATTGCTCGATAGCACAGACATTCAGGGCCGCAAAACGCTGATGGTGTATTTCAAGAACAAACGCAAAAGCAAAGCCGCCGGACTCGAAGGAGTACTTTATATTGACAGCCAGAATTTTGCGGTGGCCAAAGCCGTCATGCGGATCCGCGGCGTACTCAACATCAGCGCGGTACACGAATTTGAGTATTTGGCCGACAAGGATTTGTGGTTCCCAACGTACAACAACTTCAAGATTGCCAAGGGCAAAAAGGAACGTGACATCAGGATTTTGGGCGAAACCTTAAAATTCGACGCCGACGACTCGCCGCAAGACCGCAAGAAAGTCGCCTCGGATTTCACCTATGCCGAGTCGCAGACCTTTCTCTTTGATAAAAAATACAATGTCCCCGAAACCATCAAAAACCGCAGCATCGAGACAGAGGTTACCGATAGTGCTGCCAATATGCCCGAATCGTATTGGAACCATTTCAGACGCGACAGTCTCGATGTACGCAGCCGCAAAACCTACCTCGTACTCGATAGCCTGGCACAGAACCGGAAAATCGAAAAGCGCCTGCTTTCGGGGCGTAAAGTCCTGAGCGGATATGTGCCTTTTGGTTTTTTCGATCTTGATTTGCGTTACTTGCTCAGTTTCAACAATTACGAGGGTGTTCGCGTTGGATTGGGCGGCAAAACCAACGAACGGTTCTCTAAAAAATTCCGCATCGACGGCTACACGACTTACGGCACCAAAGACGACGCGTTCAAGTACAGCCTGGGTTTTGCGGCGCGCACCGACAAATATTCTAATTCTTGGGTGGGCGCTTCCTACACCGACGACATTCGCGAGATTGGTAGCACATCTTTTGCCATTGACCGTAGGATTTTCAAGCTCTACGATCCGCGGCCCATCAACGTGAGTACGTTTTACGGCTACCAGAGTTGGCGTTTGTATCTAGAGACCAAAATCATCCCCAAAACAGAAAGTATTTTACAACTCAGTTACAGTCATATCCAGCCGCAGTTCGACTATGTGTTTGTGAATAACGGGCTGGCCTATCACAATTTTGACATGACGACCGCGCAAGTGGCCATCCAGTGGAATCCATTCAGCGGTTATTTGCAAACGCCCGACGACCGCATCGAATCCGAGAAACGGTTCCCTAAATTCACGTTACAATACACCCAATCAATCCCGAAACTCATCGGTAACGATTTCAATTTCGGCAAGATTGATTTCAGGACGGTCTATGAAAAGAAATACATCAACGGCCAGAAATCGGCCTTTTTGCTCGAAGCCGGTTACGCTTTTGGTGATGTGCCGCTCACGCACTTGTACAACACCGCGCCAAACAATTTGACGAAAGACAAGGTCATCCAGCGCATTACTTTTGCGGGCAAAAACAGTTTCGAGACGATGTATTTCAATGAATTCTTCTCGAATAAATATGCGATGCTGCAGGTCAAGCACGGTTTCAAACGCATCAAAATTGCGCAGAAAATCAGGCCGTCATTTGTGATGGTTTCACGTGCGGTTTGGGGTGATATGCAGCATCCTGAGCAGCACATCGGAATCAATTACAAGACCCTTGAGGAAGGCTTTTACGAATCGGGTATCGAACTCAACCAAATCTACAGCGGCTTTGGGCTTTCGGCATTCTACCGCTACGGACCATATCAACTCAGCAGTTTTGAGGACAACCTGGCCATCAAATTGTCATTTGTATTGGATTTGGGATTGTAGTGAAAACGGCAGGAGTTAATGGCTTGAAACAAATTTGAGCCCTACGATAGAGCCAATGAGCGTCGAAAGGAAAAAAATCCGCCAAAAAGTTGCCGGTTCCTTAAAAATAAAAATCCCTACGAGTACGGTTCCCACCGCGCCGATTCCTGTCCAGACGGCGTAGGCTGTACCAATGGGCAAAGTCTGCGTGACCTTGTACAACAAGAACATGCTGATGGAAAGGCAAACGAAAAAACCCACCATCCAAAAAGCCGAAACCTGTCCCGACGTTTCTTTGGCCTTGCCCAAACAGCTGGCAAAACCTACTTCGAAAAGTCCGGCGATGATGAGTAAAATCCAGTTCATATTAAGGTTTGATGATGAGCACCGACGGCACATTGCTGAGCCATACGCTTTGCGAATCGACGAGTTTTTTCCAGCTTTCGAGGCTGATGATCATCAAATCTTGTCGGTCGAGGAATTCTCTTTTCATGATCTTGTCGGTCTTGAGGCTGATGTTCGCCGGATATTTGGTTTGCAGCGACTCCACCGCGCTTTCCATAACAAAATGCCCGCCCATGTGGTTGTTGCTGTCCATGACCGTAATTTTAGAATCACTGTTGTAGACGAGTTTCTGCGCGTAATCCATCAGGAAGGCATCTTCGGGCGTAAACATTGGGATAAAAACGTCGTTTACCTGTTGCAATTCCTTATCGATTAATATCCCGAGCGGCATCCGGCTTTTAGAAATGATCTGGCGCGTGCGTTCGTCGAAGGGTGAATTTTCAAACAAACCTTCTTTTCCTGTGAATTTGTCGATCAATCGGTCGGGGTTGATGATGCGCGAGGTGAATCCGAGTACTTTGCCGAGAATGGTCCCTTCAAAGATGGATTTACCCAGTCCCACAAGCAGCAAATCGTAATCGCCCTGGTTGGCGATGTCGGCGATGTCGGTTTCTATGTCTACCGTGGCCTTGAAGATTGTAGTGACTTCCTGCTGCATCAAACTGGATTCCTCTAGAATAGGCGAAAATCTTTTGCGTTCGAGTTCTTCGGGGTTGTAGGTGTGCATCTCATCGCTGAGTGCAAGGCTCATGGCGGTAAGTGACGAGGCTTCTTTCTGTTTCCTGGTTAGACTGTTGGCGAGCCTGAGTAAGGACTTCCCTTTTTCATTATTGCCAAATGAGATGAGTATTTTGTATTTTTTTTCGTCTTCTTCTTCGGTTTCGGGGATAAAAACGTCCCTGGTCTTGAAAATGGCATTGATCAAATCGAGCGCCGGCCCGGTCATGAACGTGGTCACGAGCGCCATGATTACCATCATTGTAAAGACTTCGGAGGTCAAAACACCAAGGTCAAAACCGATGTTGAGTACAATCAGCTCCATAAGCCCGCGGGTATTCATCAGTGCCCCGATGGTGAGGCTATCCTGCCAGTTCTGGCCTACAAATCGTGCAGCGAGCGCGCTCCCGAGGAACTTCCCCACTACGGCTACCAGGATAATGAGCCCGGTGACCTTCCATAAATAAGGGTCGTTGAGCAAGCCGATTTGTGTCCGCAAGCCAGTAAATACAAAGAACAATGGCAGCAGCAGGATGACCGAAACATCTTCTACCTTCCCGATAAAAATAGCGCGGAACTTGGCCTGATCTGGCATAATAGCGCCTGTCATGAAAGCCCCGAACAATGCATGGATCCCGATTACTTCTGTAGCGTATGAGGAGAAAATCAACGTGAGAAAAAAGATGGCGACCACCGGTTTGCTGAGTTTGCTTTTGGTGCTGTATAAATCTCCAATCCTTTTCAGAAAGGGTTTCACGACATACATCATAAGCCCCACGTAGGTGAGCGCCAACCCTATAGTGTAAAGTGAACTCACAAAAGAACCTGCTTTGACAATGGCAATTACCGCAGCGAGGATGCACCAAGCGGTAATATCGTCGGCGGCGGCGCAGGTGATGACAATTGTGCCGAGCCTGGTTTTATGGATGCCTCGTTCCTGTACGATGCGCGCTAATACCGGAAAGGCGGTAATGCTCATGGCGATTCCCATGAAAAGGCTAAACGAAAGGAATTCTATAGACTCGGGGGCGAATCGGTAATAAATGAAATAGGCCAGGCCAACCCCCAACGCAAAAGGAATAACGATGCTCGCGTGGCTGATGACGACCGCTTCCTTGGCTTTGTTCTGGAGCACTTTGAGGTCGAGCTCCATACCGATGACAAACATGAACAGGATCAATCCGATTTGGCTCAGGAACTGTAAATTACCCAACGACTCGGCGGGGAAAAGCGCTTGTGAGAATTCGGGAAAATACATGCCTACCAGCGAAGGCCCGAGCACGATTCCGGCAATAATTTCGCCAATTACCGACGGTTGCCCGATTTTGCGAAACATCCACCCAAAAAAACGGGCGACGATAATAATGGTAATGATTTGTGCCAACAGAATGGCCAGTGGGTGCTTGAGGTTGTGTACCATCGAGTCAAGAAACTCGGTCCATTGGGTTTTGGCCGAACTGGCAACAACGACTTTGGATCCGTTTTCAAGTAACTTCCCTTGCGCTAAAATCCAATAAATTAGTGCTGAGAAACCGCCCGTAACCACGATATAGAAAATCGAATTCTTAAAACTTCTCATAGTAAATGTTTACCGTTGGTGGTTAGGTATGCGGATGCAAATATCCGAAACCAAATATATAAATTATAACGGCAATACAAATAGTAACCCTAATTTAATCTAGCTCAAAAAACTACCCCGCCAGCGCAATAAAAGTGGCGTTTGCACCAAAATTTTCTCTTGTTTTACTTACCTTTGCAACCATTTCTAAAAACATGAAACGCAGCATACAAGCAGGCTTTTGGGAACGGATTGCCCGTATCATACTGAAAAACAGGATTACGATCTTAATCGCGATTGTCGCCCTTACCATTTTTCTGGCTTTCCAGTGGCGAAACCTGGGCATGACCTACACCGAGGCGAACCTGTTACCCAAGAAACACATTGTCAACCAACAATACAGCGACTTCCTCGACAAATTCGGTGAAGAAGGCAACCTGATTGTCATTGGATTTCAGGACACCGCCCTTTTTACGCCCAAAGCCTATGCCGCCTGGAATGAACTTATGACCGGGCTCAAAAATGCTAAAGCCGAAGTAGAGCTGGTGGTTTCGCTCAACGATCTTAAAAAACTCGAAAAGGACACGCTTGCACAACAATTCAGGATGGTTCCGCTCATTGACCAGAGCCAAACCCTCAAACCCGAATACCTGCAAAAGATAAAAACCGAGCTGTTCGAGCGATTGCCATTTTATGAAGGACTATTGTTCAACAAGGCGTCGGGCAGCGTGCGGTCTGTGGTTTATATGCGCAAAAGTGTGGTCAATACGGCTGGGCGTAAAACCTTTATCGTCGAAAAACTCGTTCCGGCAATCGACAAATTCGAAAAAGAAACCGGAATTGACCTCAAGGTTTCGGGCATGCCTTACATCAGGACCATCAATGCCGAGAACATGAAAGCCGAGATCGGTTTGTTCATCGGTGCCGCGTTACTGGTCGTGTCACTGATTTTCTTTCTGTTTTTCCGTTCGTGGCGCGCCACGTTCATTTCAATTTTCATATTGATCTTTGGCGTGATGTGGTCGTTTGGCACACTCGGGTTGTTCCAGTATAAAATTACGATCCTGACGGCTGTGATTCCGCCATTGATTATCGTTATCGGAATCACCAATTGCATCTTCCTGATCAATAAATACCAACAGGAAATCAAGCTGCACAACAATCAGGCAAAGGCTTTGCAGCGTGTAATCTCAAAAATCGGAGTTTCTACACTGATGACCAACATGACCACGGCGATTGGTTTTGCCACGTTCATGATTACTGGCAACGATTTGTTGTTTGAATTCGGGTTGGTCACCTCGATTAACGTGATTACTGTATACCTTTTGACGCTGCTCGTAGTGCCCATTGTGTACAGTTTTATGCCATTGCCCAAAGAAAAGCACCTGTACCACCTGAGTAAAAATTACATTTCGTCACTGCTGGATTGGGTAGAAAAAATCATCAAAACCAAACGTTCACGCGTGTATGTGATTTACGGATTGCTGCTTGTTTTTAGCGTCATTGGCGTGTCACAAATGAAAGTCTCAGGGAGTTTGATTGGCGAGATGCCCAAAAGCGCCTCGTTTTTTAAGGACATTTTGTTTTATGAAAAGGAGTTTCAAGGCGTGATGCCACTTGAGATCATGATCCATTCAGAGAAAGGGAAAATATTTGCGCTCAAGAACATCCAGAAAATGGAGGAATTGCAGCAAACCATCGCCCAAATGCCCGAACTCTCACAACCCATTTCAGTCGTGAATTTTGCCAAATACCTCAACCAGGCTTACTACAATGGCAATCCCGATTATTACCAATTGCCCACAGCGCAGGAACAAACCTTTGTATTGTCGTATGCCAGGAACATGCTCAAAGGGAAAGGCCAAGGCGACAACCTCATGAAAAGTTACGTGGACAAAACCGGGAAATACGCGCGCATCACCACGTTTATGAAAGACATTGGCACCGAGGAAATGGCAAAGGTAGAGCACAAATTGCAAAAGAAAATAAACGAGATTTTCCCGAAAGAGCGCTACCAGGTGACCTTGACCGGAAAAGCACTGGTGTTCCAGAAAGGCACCTCGTATCTGGTAGACAACCTCATCGAGTCGCTCATTTTTGCCATTTTACTCATTGCGTTTTTGATGTTGTATCTGTTTCGATCGTTTAAAATGGTGTTGGCCTCGGTAATCACAAACGTATTGCCGTTGTGCATCACCAGTGGGCTCATGGGTTATTTTGGGATTCCATTAAAGCCGTCGACGATCTTGGTTTTCAGCATCGCCTTTGGGATTTCTGTAGACAACGCAATCCAGTTCATGGCCAAATACCGACACGATCTGATTGCCAATAACGGCAAAGTCAAAAAATCGGTGGTGAGTGCCTTGCGCGAAACCGGAATCAGTACATTCTACACCTCGGTGGTACTCATTTTCGGGTTTGCCACCTTCACCTTGTCGAGCTTTTCGGGGACCATTGCGCTTGGCGGATTGATTTCGTGTACGCTTTTGTTTGCCATGTTCGCCAACTTGCTGGTGTTGCCGTCTCTTGTAATGACTTTTGAAAAGAAACGACTCGGTAAGGAAGAGTTGGTGGATGATGGGATTATCGTTGATTAAAACTTCAATATTCGTTGTTCGTTAATCAACATTCAACCTTCAAAAAATTTGAACAACGAACAGATGAACAACGAATGTCGAATTTTGAAATTAAAAAACAAATATATTTGCACCTCATAAAATCCAAAAAAGATGAGACATACCAAAGTTAAAGACCTGTTGAACAGTACAACGACAATTGCAGAAGTAAACGCAAAAGGCTGGGTTAGGACGTTTAGGAACAACCAGTTCATCGCACTCAATGACGGTTCGACAATCAATAATATCCAGTGTGTCGTGGATTTTGAGCATACGCCTGCCGAGACATTGAAGCGCATTACGACCGGAGCGGCGGTTTCTGTGACGGGTTCGTTGTCTGCAAGCCAGGGCGCCGGACAAAAATGGGAAATTCAGGTAAAAACCTTAGAAATCCTGGGCGATTCGGATGCCGAAAAATTCCCCATGCAGCCTAAAAAACACTCGCTTGAATTCTTGCGTGAAAATGCGCATTTGCGTGTTCGTACCAATGCCTTTGGCGCCATTATGCGCGTGCGTTCGGTATTGGCGTTTGCCGTACACCGTTATTTTCAGGAGAAAGGTTTTGTGTATGTGAACACGCCGATAATCACGGGTGCCGATGCCGAAGGTGCCGGTGAGATGTTCCAGGTGACGGCTTTGCCTTTGGATAATTTGCCGAAAGACGAAAACGGGAACATCAATTACAAAGAAGATTTCTTCGGGAAGCATACCAATTTGACCGTTTCTGGCCAGCTCGAAGGCGAGACTTTTGCGATGGCTTTGGGACAGATTTACACCTTTGGCCCAACTTTCCGTGCCGAAAACTCGAACACTTCGCGCCACCTTGCGGAGTTTTGGATGATTGAGCCCGAAGTGGCATTCAACGATTTGGATGACAACATGGATTTGGCCGAGGATTTCATCAAATATGTAGTGAAATATGCGGTGGATAATTGCGCTGATGATTTGAAGTTTTTGGAAGGGCGATTGCTCGAAGAAGAAAAACAAAAACCGCAAGACCAACGCAGCGAAATGGCGTTACAGGACAAATTGAAATTTGTTTTGGAGAACGATTTCAAACGCGTTTCATACACAGAAGCGATTGACATCTTGCGCGATTCGACGCCGAATAAAAAGAAGAAATTCCAATACCTGATTAACGAATGGGGTGCCGATTTGCAGTCTGAGCATGAACGATTCCTTGTTGAAAAACATTTCAAATGCCCGGTGATTTTGTTTGATTACCCAGCCAACATCAAGGCCTTTTACATGCGACTCAATGAAGACGGCAAAACCGTGCGCGCGATGGACATCCTTTTCCCGGGAATCGGTGAAATCGTAGGTGGTTCGCAAAGAGAAGAACGTTTTGATGTGCTTGTTGAAAAAATGCGTGCTTTGGGAATTGATGAGGAGGAATTGTGGTGGTATCTCGATACCCGTCGTTTTGGTTCGGCCGTTCACTCGGGATTTGGGCTTGGTTTTGAAAGGCTTGTTTTGTTTGTGACGGGAATGACGAATATTAGGGATGTGATTCCTTTTCCGAGGACGCCGCAAAATGCGGAGTTTTAAACTGCGTTTAAAAATTCTTATTATTAAGTCCGGCTTGCGCCGGACTTTTTTATTTCTATTTTGTTCTTTATAAGAAATAAACTCTAACGCTGAAACGCTGGAGAACTTTTGATTGCTTTCGCTGCCGCGAGGGCCTACTTTTGCCTCGCCGCAAAAGTAGCAAAAAGGCGGTCGGCACATAAGATTTGCTAAAAATCAACGGTAAAAACCTAAACGAAAAAAACTCGCCTGCGGCTCAGACAGCTTTTCGTTCTTAACG
>JAKQJQ010000041.1 GCA_029561105.1 Bacteroidota bacterium | reverse complement strand
CTTTAACGCGGTGGATTTTAGATTTTACGACTTGGATTTGCATGGCGCAAAAGTAAATTAATTAAGTGAAATCGTATCTATCAATCTGATATTATTAACAAATACGGCGATGAAGGCGCGGTAGTTTTTGCCCGGAATTTTGCTGGCGATGGGCTCTAATGTGTCGGCATCGGCGATCTCGAAATACTCGAGTTCAAAACCGGGAATTGAATCGAATATTGCCGATACCCATTCGGATATGGCCTGTGGGCTTTCTGACTCGAACTTGAGTTTTGCGGTTTGCAAGGTTTGGTAGATTACGGCGGCTTTTTCCCTTTCGGATAAAGTGAGCCTTTCATTTCGGGAGCTCATGGCCAATCCGTTGGCTTCCCTGAAAATCGGACAACCAATGATATTCACGGGGAGTTGGTGTTTCTCGACCATCTTCTTTACAATCTGCAATTGCTGGAAATCCTTCTCTCCAAAATATGCATTGGTGGGCTGTACAATTTCAAACAGGCGTTTTACAATGGTTCCGACGCCGTTAAAATGCCCAGGACGAAAACGACCTTCCATTTGGTTTTCAAGCCCGTCGTAATCAAAGGCGGTAGAGACGGTGTTGCCTTTGTAGATATCATCTACAGTTGGCGCAAAAACAATGATTTGGTTAGAGACGCTTTTGATTTTTTCAAGGTCGGCATCGAGTGTGCGCGGATATTTGGCCAGGTCTTCGGGATTGTTGAACTGTGTCGGATTGACAAAAATACTAATCACGGTACAGTCATTCTCGCCGACTGATTGCTGGAGTAGCGATAGGTGTCCCGCATGTAAGGCGCCCATAGTGGGCACGAATCCGATGGACGCTTTTTTTTGGTAAAAAGGCTGTAAATGGGCGGTTAAATCAGACTGCTTATCGAAAATATCCATGGATGCTGCGAAATTAGATGCAAACTTAAGATGTTTAGTTAATAAATGCATAAAATTTCGTAATTTTGCCTGTTTTTTATTGACAATAAGTAAAGTAAAAATTGCATATGGAGGATAAGAGGATATTGTACGTATCATCTGAAGTAGTGCCTTATT
>JAKQJQ010000034.1 GCA_029561105.1 Bacteroidota bacterium | reverse complement strand
CGATGCCAATCAGGCCATCTACCAACTCGAAAAACCAAAGGCCGAATCTATAGAAGAAGAACTCGCACTAGAAGCCGCTGCCATCGATTACAAACCCGAAATGGGAAAAGTGGTTGGCAAGCACCAAGGCGCACACTATTTTACGATCGGTCAACGCAAGGGGCTCAATGTGGGTGGCACACCCGAGGCGCTGTTTGTCATCGCCACCGATGTAGCCACGAACACCATTTATACCGGCCAAGGCCACCAGCATCCGGGCTTATTCAAAAAGGCGCTTTTTGTAGACCGCTCGGAAGTGCACTGGATTCGTGAAGACCTGGCTTTGCAACCGGGTCAAACCATGAACGTTCAGGCGCGTATCCGCTACCGTCAGGAATTGCAACAAGCTGTGCTGCACCAGTTTGATAACGGGCTTTATGTGGCATTTCAGGAACCACAATCGGCCATTACCGAAGGACAATTTGTGGCGTGGTATCTTGAAGATGAATTAGTTGGTTCGGGAGTAATTTCGTAAGTTTATCGCGCTAAAAAAGACTCAATATGAAAAGAATATTTGTCATTTGCCTTTTACTTTCGTGCTTTGCGTCGGTTGCACAGGAAGACGCTTGGGTGTATTTAACCAATAAACCCAATGCGGCCGGTTATTTGTCGGATCCGCTTTCAATGCTCACCCAGCGCGCAATCGATCGCCGTAACGCGCAGAATATTGCACTAGACAACAAAGACGTACCAATACACCAACCTTATATTGACCAGGTAGAAGCAGCAAATGGTATCACGGTATACGCCAAATCAAAATGGTTCAACAACGTACATGTGCGCGGTACCTATGAGGCCATCCAGGCCTTAACGGCTTTGTCGTTCGTGGATCATGTGGATTTTGCCAACCGCAACCTTAACACAGGTAACCGTAAGGTTTCTCAAAAGAGAACGAAGAAGTTCAATAAAACAATGGAAACCGAAACCATTTTCAACTATGGGTCTTCTCTAAACCAAATACAAATGCTCAATGGCGTTACTTTGCACGAGCAGAATTATACCGGTGCAGGGAAAGTCATCGCCGTCATGGACGGAGGGTTTCCCGAGGTGAGTACCGCATCGACCTTTTCAAGATTGCGTGATAACAACCAGATTCTGGGAGGTTATGATTTTGTGAACCGAAGCGAAGATTTCTACAGCGGAATTTCGCACGGCACCATGGTTTTGTCTACGATGGGCGGATACAAGAACAACCAACTGGTAGGCACCGCGCCCGACGCCTCCTATTATTTATTCATTACAGAGGATGGCGACAATGAAGGCCCGCTCGAATTGTCGCTTTGGGTAGAAGCTGCCGAAGAGGCCGACCGTCTGGGTGTAGATGTGATCAACACCTCGCTGGGTTATACCCAATTTGATAATCCAGACTATGACTTTATGTATTCTGACATGGACGGACAAACGGCATTTATCAGCAAAGGAGTCGATGTGGCCTACAGCCGTGGCATGATTTGCGTAGTTTCTGCCGGAAATGAAGGGCTTTCTGACTGGCATTATATTTCTGCTCCCGCCGATGCAACGCATGCTTTGTCTATTGGCGCGGTCAATCCGTCTGAAATTCCTGCGGGATTCAGTTCTTACGGGCCGGCAGCCGACGGGCGAATCAAACCCGATGTAGCGGCGCAAGGTCAGCAAGCCGTAATCTCGGGAACTACCGGAAACGTAACCACGGGCAACGGAACCTCTTTTTCGGGGCCAATTATGGCAGGTATGGTGGCCAGTCTCTGGCAGGCGTTGCCAGGTAAAACCAACGAGCAAATCATGCAATACATCAAGGAATCGGGAAGTATTTATAACAATCCCGATGACCGCATTGGTTATGGGATTCCTAATTTTGGCCTCGCGTTGGCCACTGCACTTGGAACGGCTTCTTTCAGCCAAGACAATACTAAGTTCGTATTTTATCCAAATCCTACACAAAACCGGTTAAACGTGGCTTTCCCTAGTGGATTTGCTGAGGCGAATGTTTCGCTTTTTAATGCGATGGGCCAGAAAGTGATGGAGCAGGCCGTAAACAGCAGTAAGCCAGTAATCTCGATGGATAAATTGCAATCGGGAATCTACCTTTATAACTTACAAACCGGCACCTATTCACAATCGGGAAAACTCGTTAAAGAGTAATGAACAGGATCAAATCACTTTTTAAAATTGACTACCCGATTGTGCAAGGCGGCATGATCTGGAACAGCGGCTACAAGCTTGCAAGCGCTGTGAGCAATGCTGGCGGTTTGGGACTAATTGGGGCAGGTTCTATGTATCCCGAAGTGCTTCGCGAGCACATCCAGAAATGTAAAAAGGCCACCAGTAAACCCTTCGGCGTAAACGTACCCATGTTGTATCCCAACATTGAGGAAATCATGCAGATTATTGTAAACGAAGGCGTAAAAATTGTTTTCACCTCTGCCGGAAATCCAAAAACCTGGACCTCGTTTTTAAAAGAAAAAGGCATTACGGTTGTACACGTGGTTAGCAGTTCAAAATTTGCGTTGAAGGCACAAGAAGCCGGTGTGGATGCGGTCGTGGCCGAAGGTTTTGAAGCCGGAGGACACAACGGACGCGAAGAAACCACGACGCTTACCTTAATCCCAATGGTGCGTCGCAATATCAATATCCCGCTCATTGCAGCAGGCGGGATTGCCACCGGAAACGCCATGCTCGCCGCAATGGCCCTTGGAGCCGACGGCGTACAGGTAGGCAGTCGGTTTGCCGCGTCGGTTGAATCTTCTGCGCATGAAAGCTTCAAAAATACCATCCTCGATACTAAGGAAGGCGATACAGTCGTTACTTTAAAGGAGTTGGCTCCGGTTCGGCTCATCAAGAATAAATTTTACAGTGACCTGCAAGAGTTGTATGCGAAGTGTCCGTCGGCCGAAGATTTGCAGGCATTGCTGGGTAGGGCAAGGGCCAAACGCGGCATGTTTGACGGTGATCTTGTAGAAGGGGAGCTAGAGATCGGACAAATCGCCGGATTGATTGATGATATTAAACCAGTCTCGCAGATTGTCTCGGATATGATGAATGAATTCAGGCAGGCGCAGGCCGATGTGGCGCAATTCAACCTATAAATTTAAATCCAATTCCATGAAGCTCAAATTTGTTTTTTTTGTGTTTTTTCTCACATTTGGTGTTCAGCAGGCGCAGGCGCAGGTGTACAAGTTCCTCACTACTGGTTTTAGCGTCATGGAAAAGAACGCCAAAGGCAATTGGGGCAACTGGTCTGAGTTGCAGAAAGCGTCGATTATCATATCGCTAGATACCGATAAAAACAGAATTGTAGTGTACTCGCAGGAAATCCAGGTATATGACATTGTAGATTACCAGGAAAAGGAAGAAAACGACAAAACCTTGATTTATGGTTTTGATTGCAAGGATCAGGATGGCGAACCCTTCACGATTTCGATCATCACGCGCAAAAACCAAAACAACCGCAAGCAGCTATACATCAACCAGAAAGATGTGATTGTGGTGTATAATATTGTCAATCATTTTGAAAAAAACCAGCGGTGACGATTTTCACTGTTAGTAATCCCAGTTCAAATTTGTGAGGGCTAATCTTTACTTTTCCCTAAAAATTTTACACAATTGAAAATCAATGGATTCAATCGTTATTGAAAATTTAAACTTATTAAATAATTGTTAATGATTTTGTTCATAATATTAAATTCTTACAAAAAAGAGAGAGTTTTAAATTAAGTAATATAGTGTCTGTAATCTGGATACCTGTTTTTTGTCGGAATGCCTGTAATAACGCGGTATTTCTGAGCTCAAAACATTTGATAACCTGCAGCGCTTATGGGAATTATTACTCTTGACAGAAAAAAAATATTCTACTTTCTTTTGTGCATGGCATTTTTTGGAAGCCTGCCAAGCATCAAAGCACAGTGTCCTACTGTAACCGACCTTACCCAATCTTTTTGCGATGTCGAATCGCCCACAATTGCTAGTCTTGCAGCTACTGCCAACGGCAATGGTGTTGCATGGTATGCTACGGCCACTTCAACGACGCCTTTGTCGCCGACTTCGGGGCTTGCAGATGGCGAAGATTACTTCGCTGATGACAATTCGGGAACCTGCGGTGTCAGGCCACGTGTAGTAGTCACTGTTTACGGTCGGCCTTTTGCGCAGAGTTTTCAGGGACCCTGCGTGGATGATCCTTCCGACGCTACAATTGCCGATTTGACCGCGACCGGAAACAATATCCAATGGTACCTGTCGCCAAGTGGCGGTTCGCCATTGCCTTCAACAACCGTATTAGCTGATAATACCTTTTATTATGCGAGCCAAACCAATCCCGACACCGGTTGTGAAACCTCCCGTCGTCCTGTTTTGGTTACCGTAGGTGTGGTTCCGGTGCCTACCGGAGATCCGATACAAAGTTTCTGTAATCTCCCGGGTAATCCGCCCACGCTCAAT
>JAKQJQ010000026.1 GCA_029561105.1 Bacteroidota bacterium | reverse complement strand
TCAAACTCAGTGTATTTGAATTTGATGAAATACGCGTACCCACCAAACGCGCAGCCAACGGCAGCAATGCAGAACGCGCAGATATTAGCACCGTCAAAAACCTCATCGCAAACACTTAAAACAACCCTAAAAACGCCCGAGGATTTTTTATGCCTCTGGAAGCCTTTATTTATAAGGCTTTCAGAGCATCGAAAAAGGTTGTGACTTAAAACAGCGGTTTTATAGCTTAAAAATAGAGCCAATTTTCTAACAATCTTCACCCAAATTTCCCCGGCTACCGCGCCTGAGATTGTGTTGATTTTGGGAGGGTTTCGGTAAGCGGCTGTCACAACCGACTTAGTGCTTTAGCACTTAGCGAGGTTGGGGAAGACCCTTGCGGTCTTAAGAGCGAATGCGAGTTTCCGCTTGCCGTCCCAAAATTAGCGCAAACTCAGGAAACAAGCGGTAGGGGGTACTCTTTTCTTTGGTTACTTTCTTTTGAGCAAGCAAAAGCAAAGTAACTCGCCTAGAGGCGAAAAAAGAAGATTGCGTGACGTTGGGCTTCACAAGTTCAACCCAACCTACGGGCTAAAGCGAAACCATTACATTCATTTTTTATGCTCACGTAAATAAAATTTCAGTTTGGTTAAATACGTTTGGCAGTCTTGCTCATTCTTTGTAAACAAAAAATCTCTAACTTCACTCCCTTGCCAACATCGGGTCATAATTAACTGATTATCTAAGCTAAGGGAGGATTTGCACTTGTATTTTGCAGCTAACATTTTTGGGGTACCTAGATACTCCGCAGGCTCACAAACAAACCCTTTCGTATTTAATTTCCAGTATTCGTTAGAATGTATTGGGAAGCCCAAAGCGTTAGATGAGATTGCGATTAAAAGCGGTAAATACCACAGCCACTTAAATACGTTCAAAAACACTACTATTCTGGCAAGCCACTTCCAATGGGACTTGCCTAGATATAACTTAGAAGCATTCCAAACTGCAATCACAATCAAACCAAAGTGAGTTAATGTAATAACAGCTAAAAAAATAACTTGCCATAGTGTCGTTACATGCGAAGTTAAAAAATCTAGAGTAAGTGCAACCAGCACTCCATAAAGCCAAAACGTAATCGCCAAGCCAAAGTGGCCTGATATAAATTTAAAAAAGAAATTTTTTATGCTTTCAACCACCGCGCTACATCCATCGCAAAATAAGTCAAAATCCCATCCGCGCCAGCCCGTTTAAACGCCAATAAACTCTCCATCACGCACGCCTTTTCATCCAACCAGCCATTTTGCGCGGCGGCTTTTAGCATGGCATATTCACCACTCACTTGGTAGGCAAACGTTGGTACGCCAAACTCATCTTTCACGCGACGCACAATGTCTAAATACGGCATGCCCGGCTTCACCATCACCATGTCTGCACCTTCTGAAATATCCAGCGCCACTTCTTGCATGGCTTCATCACTATTGGCGGGGTCCATTTGATAAGTATATTTATTGCCTGAACCCAAATTTCCCGCAGAACCCACGGCATCTCTAAAAGGCCCATAAAAGGCAGAGGCATACTTAGCAGAGTAGGCCAAAATTTTGGTGTGAATGTTGCCTGAGCTTTCTAAGGCTTCACGGATTTGCCCCACGCGGCCATCCATCATATCGCTTGGTGCAACAATATCAGCACCCGCATTGGCATGTGAAATAGCCTGCTTCACTAAC
>JAKQJQ010000007.1 GCA_029561105.1 Bacteroidota bacterium | reverse complement strand
AATGATAGAATCAAGGCAGGTGCGAATCAAGGAACATGAGGAAATGATAGCGCAATGCCAAACTGAAATCATTACAATACGCCGGGCATTTGAAAAAGAGTAGTAATTGTTTGTTTCATATTAATCATGGGTTGGCCTGGGTGTAATGCCTGGGCTTTTTTATTTGGTACACGCTGGAAGACCCGCGCCAGTTTAAGGCAACGCGGTGCGGGGAACGTGAGTAGGGAATCAAGCTACTCTGATAATCTGACGCACTACCCCGTCGTATACTTGAACCTGAATAGATTCAATAACCTTAACAGGTATGGTTTTGCCCTTGGTTTTTTGCGCCTTACCGTTGATGATCGGCATTAAATATGGATACATTCCGCTTACTGGCTTTGCGCCCGGGCAGCAAACAACTATATCCAGCTCTCCAAACGTCGCATCTGACCAGCACTCAGTGTGATCTTCGTTAGCATTGTAGCCGTTGCGCTGGAATGTGATTTCAACAACTTCTCCAATTTTAAGCAGTGAGGCGCTATGAATCAGGTCTTGTTTTTCAGCTTCAATAGATGCAAAGTGCGCTATGAATTTCGGGTGTTCTGTAATGTACTTTGCAGTATTCCCGCCGTAATTTTGAGCACTCCATAGGCAGTATTTGAAATCGCTTTCCATGATTTCATTAACCAGTTTGCCTGCGTATTTCCCGCCCCAAAAATACTCGCCAGGAAGATCAAATTTTTCGTTGCGCACAAATGATTTTTCACCGCGTAACTCCATGTCTATCTCAATGCTTGGGTGAAGGGATTGAACCTTAAACAGATCGGTAGAAATATTCTTGATATAGTAGTATTTATGATCAACCCCGCACTGGTGGTGATTCCCGTAACTATCAGTTTTATATTGAGCAACTGCTTCGTAATTCCAAAGCGTGTAAAATTGAGTAGCAAAACCTATTACCTGCTTCATATCTGCGTATTTTGTACCTCAATATTCAATTTTTAATTTCAGACCACAAATACCCAAAACACGGTATTTTCAAAACTCCATCCCGCTAAATAAGCAGAACCCCAAAACGACCAGCTTTTTTATTTTGTTGAAAAACCGTAACTTGCAAGCAAATCTTTCAGAATGGCAGATACTACCTTCCGGTTTAGGGTTGATGATAGCAATGTTGAGCAAGTCATGTCGGATATTGCCAACCAGATTGAGCGAACCGATCAGGAATACATCCAACTTGAAAAAGACGCAACCGAAGCCCTTCAAGCCATTGCCGACAATACCGCGAAGACTTCCAAAAAACTAGATGAATACGCCGGGCAAGTCGAAAAGACCGCGAAGAAAACCAAGGAAGCCAAGGAGGAAACAGGCAATCTTAGCCGGGGGTTAAGAACCTTGTTCGGCAACATATCGTTTGGGGGTGTATCGGTTAACGACCTCTCCGATAGCCTTGGCAACCTGAAAAGTGGATTGAACGATGTGAAGACAAGCGGTAAAGGCGCTGGTGACGGGGCGCAAAGTGCCGCT
>JAKQJQ010000004.1 GCA_029561105.1 Bacteroidota bacterium | reverse complement strand
AATTTGCTTTGTTATTTCTTCAAATGGTAACTTTTCAATAAGAGATAAATGGTCGGCAAAATATCTTGCTGTAGCGGGTGATGTTGCAATAAATCGATTTCCTGTCTGAAATAGACAGTGATTTAGAGTATTTTGGTAAATTGTTTTCCCCGTTTTAGCCGTACCGAAAATACAGATTTTAATTTCAGGCATTATTACTTATTTTATTATTTTTATTACGTTGAATTACTGGATTGCTGCAGTATCTACTTAATTGTTTATTGCATTAATCCAGCCTGCATACGCAAAATGGCCTGTCCGCCTGGAAACCGGTAGGCAGGTCATTTTAGATATAATGTGCGAAGTCGGTCAAATGTGTCGAAGGCGTTTAACGGCACTAAAGTACCCACCTTCTTTCAATATAACAATGTAAATACAAGATTTTATTTGGAATGTTTGAAAAAGTTAATCGACCTAATCCTTTCCAACCAGGCAGCACCTAAAAACCACACCACATCATCATGTGGTTATGCGTCTTAACCACGTCGCCGACCTTTGTAACAAACAAATTACTATTTTTGTCCTGCATGGAACACATTCACATAGCCCTTATCGAGGACGATCCCGTCATTCGGGAGAGTTTAGCCACCTACTTAGGCGCCCACCCGGCCATTGAAATCAGTATGGTGGCCGACAGTGTGGAGCATTTTCTGGAGCAAATGCAACCGGTATCCCGGCCAATACATGCCGATCTGGTATTGCTCGACATCGGTCTGCCCGGTATGACCGGCCTGGAGGGCATCCGCCATATCCGGCAAAAATGCCCGGATATGGACATCGTGATGCTGACCACATTTGAAGACGACGACAAAATATTCAAGGCCCTGTGTTCCGGGGCTTGTTCCTACATCACCAAACGCACGCCCCTCAACACCATTCAGGAGGCCGTTTTTACCATCCATAGGGGAGGATCGTATATGTCGCCGTCTATAGCACGCAAGGTGGTACAGCATTTTATGCCCAAAGCGCCCAAAGCGGGTGATGTGCTCTCGCCTCGCCAGCAGCAGATTGTGCAAGGTTTGGTAGACGGCCTGAGTTATAAAATGATCGCCGATAAACTGAGTATTTCCATCGATACGGTGCGCGACCACATCAAGCACATTTACAGGACGCTGGAGGTCAACAGCAAAGCGGAGGTGATACGAAAGTCGCTCGATGGGGAAATTTGATTCACCAACAAACATTTTACAATATGTCAGAAGTCTCATTTACCTTGGATGCCGGGGCAGGCTCATTTGGACGTGCCGCTCAAATGAGCGGCCAACACGTTCAACAAATTAAGTCAACCGCGATGTTATCTGCCTTTTTTCGGAGCGAAGACCTGGTGGAATTGCTCTCGCAGCCGGGTAGTGTGGGGCTGCGCATATACCCGGCGCTTGATAATACCGGACACTTTTCGTTGTTGGCGGTTGCCTTTGACTCCAGTAAATCCGACATACAGTCCAATTGCTTTGTGGCGCAAGGAAATGGGAGCATCACTCGCCTGAAGGGGCAGCAAGCAAAGGGTTTGCTGGGAGAAGTACAGCGGGTGATGGAGCAGGCTGCGCAGGAAGGCAGGGGCGCTTCGACACCGCTGTTTACCGAATCGGGTGCGGAAGGCGCCTTGTACGCGAAGGTGGCTTTCAAAGGCGCGGACCTCGACATACTCCTGAATTCGGGTGCTGCGGGGATCCGTTTTTTATCCACCCGAATTGCTTTTAAGGCAGGCGACCCATCCTTCAACACCCTGGCGGCGGTAGCGGTAGATGCTTCGGGCCGGGAAAGTGAGCAGGCGCTGATCAGCACGCTGCCCTGCCCGCCTGATTGTGGCGGCGGCGGATATCTCAATGCGGGCTTCACCACGCTCTAAGGAGGCCGTACACCTTATAAAAATCAGTGAATCTGCGCAAAACATTTTTTTATCGACTGTGGTCCTTGATTGGGTTTCTGGCAATGCTCCACGGCATCTGCCACGGCCAGTCGTTTCAGTTTTTTCATCGGCTGTCGCCCAACGAAGGTTTATCGCAAGGCTCCAATGCCTTTGTTTTCCAGGATTCGAGGGGCTTTGTGTGGCTCAGTTCCATTGACGGATTGAACCGTTTCGACGGAAAATCGGTAAAAACCTACAAAGCCGACGGGCAAAACGGGCTGGCAGGCAACATCATCGCGGGCAACTTTTTCGAAGATAGCTCGGCTAATATCTGGTTTGCCACCCATGAAGGCATTCATTGTTACCTGCGGAAAAAAGATCGATTTGAACACTTTCAACTCCTTGATGCACAGGGAAAAAAGATCGAGCAGGAATATTTTGTCTTTTACCTGGACGGGCAACAACAGTTGTGGGTGCGCGCCGGCGGATTTCTGCATTTGTTCGACATCCGCACACGGCAGGGCAAAGCCATTTGCCCCCTCAACGGGCGCCGCCAATACGTGGTATGCGATGCGCGGGGCGCCGTAATCAAAGTGGTTTCGGCCAATATACCGCCTACACAGCCCGGCATCCAGGTACTCGACATGGCCAACAACGGCCACACTACGAGTTTTTTGGCAGACCCTGTACAGGGGCAAACCGCCGGCCGCTCTTTTGCTGTGTATTGCGAAAGTCCCCACCATTGGTGGGTGGCACTGTCGACAGGCCTGACGGCCTTTTACCCGCCAAGCGGCAAAGCTGTTTGTTACAACAAATACAACAATCAATCCGTAGGGGAGGTTTGGGCAGTTGCCCCCATGCGCGATTCCATGTTATTGGTATCCACTTCGCTGCAAGGTTTTTTGTTGTTCGACATCGGCCAACAGCAGTTTGTGCGGCAGATACCGGCTGCTCCCGACCGGAAGCCGGGCCTGGGACTGCGCAATATCAGCGCCTTTTATCTGGACCAACAGGAAAATCTGTGGATTTCAAGTCCCCGCAACGGCGTGAATTTTACGCAGTTGCACAAACAAAAATTTGAAAAAAAGGAAGTGCTGCAAGGTATACCCATCACCTCCGTTTTTGAAACAAAAGACGGCGCAGTGTGGTGCAATGGCCCGGCAGACACGGTTTTCAGGTTTTCACCCGATGGTCTGCGTTCGGAGCGATTTGCCCTGGAATATCCCAAATCGGAAGCGCTTCCCGGCAGGGTAGAGTGTTTTTTCGAAGATATACACGGCGATCTGTGGGCCTGTTACCAGCGTTTTATTTTTCGATGGAATCCTGTCAGACGCGTTTTTCAATACGTCGGCCCGCTGCCGGATTACGTGTTGCGGGTGTTCCAATTGCCAGGTGGCCCGCTGTTGGTCTCCACGTACAGCGGCATTTATACGATCCGAACCGACGACAAAGGCCCATTGTTTGAAAAAGCCGAATTTTTGGGTCGATACCAGTCCGAAGCGGCGACGGCCTTGTTCGAAGATCGAAAAAAACGGCTTTATCTGGCCCTGGATGCCAACCTTATCGCCATTTTGGAAAAAAAACAAGCGCATTACGAACAAGTGCGCGTCATTGAAAACATCGGTTATGCCCGTGCTTTTTGCGAACAAGGCAACACGTTGTGGATCGCATCAACCACGGGCATTTTGAAAATCAATACCGACGACCTCGGCTTCGAAAAACTCAATGAGGCCGAACACGGCGCACCCTCGGAAAACTATTACAGCATCGTGCCCGACCGGCATGGCCATTTTTGGCTGAGTTGTAACCGGGGCATCATCCGCTACCACCCTGAAAAAAAGGCTTTTCACCGCTATACACTTGCCGACGGCCTTCAGGATAACGAGTTCAATACCAATGCTTTCCTGCTTCAATCCAACGGCCGCATCTGGATGGGCGGCAATCAGGGCATGAACGTATTTGATCCCGATCAGATGAAAGCCCTGTCCGAGCTCCCCCGGGTACAACTCACCCGCCTGTTGGTCAACGACGAGCCGTTTGAAACGCCTGTGCAGGTGGGCGAACTGCGCGAACTGACGCTTGTGTACCGTGAAAACACCATTTCTTTCGATTTTGTGGCTTTGGAATACAGCGATCCTGGCGCCAATATCTTCCGCTACCAATTGGAAAATTACGACAAAGGCTGGGTAGATGCCGGCGCAAACGGATTTGCGCGTTATGCCAACCTGCCGCCCGGGGATTACATCTTTAAGGTAAAAGCCGCTAATTCCGACGGCGTCTGGAACGATACGCCTACGGAATTGCATATCCGGGTACTCACCCCCTGGTGGCGGAGCTGGTGGTTTTACCTGCTCTGTGCCTGCACGGCAGGCGCCCTGATTTACGGCTCGTTCTGGTATCGCCTGCAACAGGCACTGCGCCTCGAGCGCCTGCGCGTGAAAATATCAAGCGACCTGCACGACGATGTGGGCACCCTGCTCGCGGGCCTGGCCATGCAATCGGAGGCTTTGGCCATTACCGCCTCCGAAAAAGACAAGGGCAAACTTCAGCGCATCAGCGAAATCAGCCGCAACGCCATGGCCCACATGCGCGATACAGTCTGGGCTATCGATGCCCGTAAAGACAAATGGGAAAACCTGCTCGACCGCATGCGCGAACACGCCGAGGAAACCCTCGTGCCCCGTGATATACGTTTCGATTTCAGGGTGGAAAACATCGCGACCCAACATAATATCTCCGTCGAACTTCGCCAAAATCTCTACCTGATTTTTAAAGAAGCCGTCACCAACGCCGCCAAACACTCCAACGGCGACACACTGCGCGTCGACCTGAAAAAAACACCCACAGGCAGCCTCGAAATGCGCATTTGCGACAACGGTAGCAGCGTCGAAAAAAACTACAAAACCACCGGTTCCGGTATGTCGAATATGCAGATGCGGGCCCAAAAGATTGGCGCTACGCTGGAAATTGGCCGGGAAGCGGAGGGGTATTGCGTGCTGCTGCGGATGGGGTAGGCAAAACGGATATCGCCCCCCCATCCCCCCACATACTCATGTGGTTATCCGGCCTTCCCATAGCCCCGACCTTTGTACCATAACAAAAGAAACATTCAACAACAAAAGTTATGGCAAGCAAACATCTGTTAACCGGAACCGGAATCCTCCTTGGTGTAAACACCCTTTCTGCACAAGCCCCGGCTGCACTTCACAGCCTGAAAATGCAAGAGACCGAAATTATCAATACAGTTCAAGTACTCGAACAACACGCGATGACAGGTGTGATCGCTGTAGCGGTCCTGACGGGCCTTGCCTGGATTGGTTGCTTATGCCACGCGTGTCTGCAATTGAACAAATCACAAAATCCGGCGCACGCGCGCGCCAAAAACATGCTGCTTTTTGTATTCGTGCTAATTGTTACATCGGCATCTGCCCAAAAAGACAATACCTGGCGCGGTGGCGCTCCAGGCCATGAAACCGAATGGTCCTACTCCAAAAACTGGAGCAACGGGCGCGTTCCCAACGAATTTGACCGGGTGCTTATCCCGGATGTATCTTCCTCGACCAATGACTATCCGGTTATCAAGGCGGAAAAAATTGAAGTATCAAGCCTCCGGGTTCAGGAAGGTGCGATGCTTACCCTGCTGCCCAATGCCTGCCTGCTGGTGGAAGAAGTTGACATACAGGGCGTCTGCCAAGGTTGCGAACGGCGGATTTTGCTGGAGGGAAATGCGGATGCCGCAGCGAATTTTCCTAATAGAGAATAACGCGAAACAGTCACAGACCATTTGGAGTGCAAAATGAGATGGACGGCGTTCTTGCTCTTATAAACGCTTCCATTCCTCTATCGAAAAATGCCGGGGAAAAGCCTCGGGATCACTGCATATTTTCATCAGATTCTTCGGTCTGTAATCGCTACGACCCTCCATCCGCATCACCACGGATTTATGCAGTATGTTTTTAATACCGCTTCTTAATGGTCGGTTCCTGTAAAAGTTAAAGTAGATTTTAGAAACCCATTTCGATTTGCCGTCAGCAAGCGTTTTTTTGACCCGGACTATTTTAGGCCATATTTCCGCAATATGCCAGGCGCCCTGGAGGGAAATATTTTGGTCTTTCAAATGGGGGTCGAGGATATGGTTGACCATTTCCCGGGCTTTGTTCAGATCGCTAATATGAAGGCCTTTTTCCTTGGCTTCCACCAGCATCCATTCCAGTGCAATATTGCTCAGGCCGCTGGCCTCCAAAGCGTAAGAACCGCCCACATCAGAATGTACGCCCGCAAACCAGACTTGTTTGGCATCCTGTTGGATGGGGTAGTCCTCTGGCTGCATTTTCCCCCAAAGATTGGTGCGAAAAAAAGCACGCTTCTCATCGATGGCAATGGCGTGCCGCACAATATCCACGCTCTCATTGGTACTCGTGGCCTGTAAGGTCACGGGATTCCATACCCATCCGACTGACGAGACCGTGTCCCAGGGCCCCAGAAAATAGACTTTGCAAGGGCGGGAGAAGGTTTTTTTGAATTCCGCTGCGATGCTTTTTTTGCTTCTGTCATGATAAAGTCGCATGGCCTCCGGCACCAGGTTTTCGCTGTTGGCATAAAGCAGCCCGCAGGTGTCTATCAGCCCGGCCAGGGCCCGGATACAATAAGCGCCCCTGCTGAATCCAAAAAAATAGAGCCTGTCGCCTGCTTCATAATTTTTCATCAGGAACTTGTAGGCTTCCATAATATTTTCGCTCAACCCATAGCCGAAGGCCGCACCGAATGCATATTTCAGTTTCCTGGTGATGGGGTTGAAGGAGTCATACGTACTGGGCGTGCCCACGCCGGGGTCGTAATAGACCAACTGGCGTTCGGTGTTTTTTTCGAGGACAGAAAATAGCTTGACAACGTTGGAGTTATTCTCTCCAAAATCATTGCCGGTGCCGTCACAGCAGATTACGATGTTTTTCATTCGACACTATGTGTTCTATGTGCCTTTTGTGGTTAAAAAAACACTTTAACTTTCAAAGTTTAGTAAACGTCGCCAATGCTAATGGAAAAAACAGGGCGGCGCAAGGTATAGGTACACTTGTAATCCTTTCAGCCTCGTCAGCTCACCAGCCCGCCCACCAACTCCACCCAGGCGCCGCATCAGTGTCTCCGAACTGATGCAAACGTACAGCACGGTTTGGTACCTGCATCAAAGTACGTTCTCCATAGGTTCCGGGTCGGTCTTCCCGGCAAAAGGATTTGTTGACCAACCGCTGTTGCCCTTAACAACACTAATTTGGCTCATATTCATGACCGACACGTCCATACGGGCGGCTTTATCACGGATAGCAGTCATTCTCCACCTAATGTTCATGCCGGCCGCGACTTCGGCGGCAATGATAGCCTCCATTTTGATCGTATTTATTTTTGCCCAATTGTCGCCGCCAGTAGCGGCAAGGTGTTTGGCAACAATTTCTTCAGCGCTTTGGGCTTGAACAAAAGCGGCAGAGAGGAGAAAGGTTAGAAAAAAGAGCGTTTTTTTCATGTTTGTGCATTTGATTTTGAAACATCCGCGGCGCGTCGGATGCTCTTATTCTTTTATCATCTTAAATGTCTGTTTTAAATTACCTCCTACGCTGAATAAATAAATGCCGCCCGGTAAATTACTGAATTCAATGACCGTGGTTGCTGCATCTATTTTTCCTGTTAAAACCAATTTTCCTGTACTATTATAAACGGTGTACACGGAGCCGAATAATACTGCTTCCGCTTCTACATTGACCAAACTTTTTACAGGGTTTGGAAAAATTTTAAAAGGGGGCGGCGTTACATGTGTATCGGTTATTCCTGAAACACATGCAATGGGTTGGCTTTGACGATAATTAATTCTTGAACTTACAGACAACGAATCCTGGAACTCCTGTGCCTTCGGGCAATCATTTTTCAAAAAATAGGCAAGCCAAAGTTTCAAAAAATCATTTGTTGCCGATTGTTGCGCTGCTCTTGTTATGGTTGGGCTGGGGGAGCATGTGCTTTCTCCGAAGGTACAGGCTAAATTTGAATTTGCGAAAAAGCAATGCCCGCCTCCAAGGATGTTCAACTGTGTTTTGTAGGTTGCTGCTGTGGAATCATACATGATGTCCTGCTGCTGGGAAGGAGGCGTCACGCAATCATTGACTCCACTGAATAACAAGGTGGGCACTGAAATATATTGCGATGCACCAATGGAAGACGGATTTGTGTTTGCAGCGGCAAATGAAACCAGGGTTGTAATCGCTGCATTATCTTTTGCGGCAAGGAAAGCACTCCCGCCTCCCATCGAATGTCCCATGATGGCGGATGTTGTGCCAACGCTGGTGGATGGGATAAGTGTTCCCGCTCCACTGCTTTGAATGGTTGTAATCAAAAATGCAAGATCTTTCCCGAAGTTGGCATGGCTTGGAGCAAAACCGCTTTCTGTCGTTGGCAATGCCAGGATATATCCTTCCGGGACAAGCAAATCCCAGAAGTTTTGGTACGCACCCACGGACATCACAAAACCATGACCAAATGCGATGAGCGGAAAAACGCCCGTCGTCATCGGTGTGTTGTCGCCTGCAGATGTTGCGGGGTAATAAACCTCTGTTACAATTGGACGATTGTTTCGGGACGAATCAACAAAAGTAATGGTGGTGTGCCCGACTTGCTGTGCAGACAAACCCAAACAAAGCAGGAGGGAAGTAAGTATTAGATTGATTTTGATTGGCATCGCTTTAATTTTTACCCATTGTTTTAAAAATCCACGGATATGAAAGGTTGTTTTACATCTCCCTGTATTAGTCTATATTCAACGTCCCTTTTCGTCCCTTTTTCCATGCCCAACCATCCCTTGATTTTATTTGTGATGAACTTTCATCGTCGCCCTTCTTGAACATTGAGCGGCGACGTTTATTCATCCATTTACGAACCCATTGAAGTGTTTTTCTGCCCCTGCTATTCTTGTTTTTGCTGCCAAAAAATCTCATTGTTGTGCATTTTTTAATTTTTCACGAATTTCCATGATGAGTTTCCCCAAGTTGTTCTCGCCTTCTCCCGTTCAGCCTTGTCAGGTCACCCCTGCGCCGCATCAGTGTCTCCGACCTGATGCAAACGTACGGCAGTTCGGCCTTTTACATAGCGCCGGCCGTATTATTCTTTACCATGGAACCAATCGCTCTATGTGCTGCGGACCGATTGAGGAATAAATGTAAGTATTAGACAAAATCGATCATTCCAAATAACTTTATGCATCCTTCTGTTGTTCGTTTTCGCTAAACCAACTTGCGTGCAACACATTAAACAGTACATTCTCCTTTTACTGTGCCTTGGATGCCTTCATACGAATGCCCAGATTATTTATTTTAACAATACAGCCAGTAAAATTTTCCGGTTTGACGTAAGTACCTGTACCGCCACGGAGGTATTTGCGGGGCATGCATACAACGATATGGCGGTTGGTCCCGACACAATCGTGTATGAGTTATTTGGGCAAACTTACTGGAAAACAAATTTAGTGACCGGCACAACATCCATTTTGGCGAACCATCCGAGCGCCATTGCCACCGCGTTGGAATTTGGTGGAAATGGATTATTGTATGTAATGGGGCAAAGCCTGTGGAGTATTCATCCGGTAACCGGCGTTTTGACCACCATTGGGCCGTTACCAGCCGGTTGGAATAGTATTGGCGATTTAGTGTATCAAAACGGACTGTATTATGGAGCAGTATTTGTAAGTGGTCAACCGAAATTGGCTTTAATTAACATCACAAATCCTGCCGCATCCACGGTAATTTCTACCCTGCCGGCGCCATTTATTGCCGGTGCAGCGGTGAATAACCCTACTTGCCCCAAACAATACTGGTTTAAAGGAACGCCCCCACCGAATGCCCTCTATGAATATGATGTAAACTCCAATACCTGGTCGGTTGTCTGTCCTGGTTTTAATTACTTTGTAGGGGGCGCCGGATCTCCAACGGATTATTCCTTCGCGTACACATGTGGATGCATCACCAATGCAGGTTCGGTCACCAGCGGCAGCACCAATTACTGTTTACCCAGTGCTGCGACGGTACCCTACAACAACAATGCAACATTGGAGAGCGGCGACTTGCTCCAGTATGTATTGTACACCAATACAAGCAACCCGGCGGGCAGTATTCTTGCGCAAGGCAACACCGCAACCATTGCTTTCAATCCGAATACGATGCAAACCAATGTCACATACTATGTAGCAACCATGGCGGGTAATGCCCTCAATGGTAACGTAGATTTGACCGATCCCTGTCTCGATTTTTCCAATGCAGCAGAAGTTGTCTGGAGACCAAGGCCAACCATGACCATGACAACGGCGAATCCCAACCTTTGCGAAGGCTCCTGTAATACCTTGAATGTGAGTTTAACGGGTACGCCACCATTTCTATTAACCTACAATACGCCAATAAACAACAACCTGACTCAAGTATTTAATACCAATACCGGCACTTTGCAGATTTGTGCGCCTGCCGGCACGAATGCCGGAAATTTCAATGTCACGGCTACCATATTAACAGACGCCAACTGTACCTGTCAGTAGATACCCTTGAGTAGGGAATAATTTCATGATGTAATTCAATATTGGTTCCTATGTCCATTGCTTTGGTTCCTATGTTCATTGCATTGGTTCCTATGTTCATTGCATTGGTTCCTATGTTCATTGCATTGGTTCCTATGTTCATTGCATTGGTTCCTATGTTCATTGCTTTGGTTCCTATGTTCATTGCTTTGGTTCCTATGTTCATTGCTTTGGTTCCTATGTTCATTGCTTTGGTTCCTATGTTCATTGCTTTGGTTTCTATGTTCATTGCTTTGGTTTCTATGTTCGTCTGTAAAATGTCATTACACGTCTGTAAAACGACATTACACGTCTGTAAAACGACATTACACGTCTGTAAAACGACTTTACACGTCTGTAAAACGATTTTACACGTCTGTAAAACGACTTTACACGTCTGTAAAATGACTTTACACGTCTGTAAAATGACTTTACACGTTGTAACAGATCCTGAATTCGTCTGTAAAACGCCTGTCCAGGTTTCAGTACCGATCCCTGCAACGTGTAAAATGGCTGTACTTCTTGCCTGCGTCACTCCAGTGATGGGTAGTTCTTTCAGAGGTGTTGATGTAGCCTCTCCTGCGTGTTGAACAAGAAAAAGAAGCAAATTTTGTTTTATCGAGTGCTAAACCTTCCAGGTTTTTAAAACCTGGAAGGTTTCTGGTGGCGAAAACGAAATTAAAGT
>JAKQJQ010000003.1 GCA_029561105.1 Bacteroidota bacterium | reverse complement strand
CACGGCGCTGAGAAATATTTCTTTTACAAGGTCATTCCCGTTGGCGACTTTGACTGCGTTGTCAACCAATAACCAGAATGGGTCGGTGGGCGTGGTGAGCATATGTATAAATTTAGCGTGAAAGGGATTAAATATCAAGAGCGTCCTGCCCTCGCTGTGGATAACATTGGTATCGGAACCGGAAGGCGGCATGATAAAGTGTTTGATGAATTCGTAAAATACGGGAAGCCCTGATTATTTGTTCTTCTTCACAAAGCCGATGTAAAATGTCGCCAGAAACAAGACAAAATGAATAAACCCACGAATGAATAAAAACTGGTGCGTCATCGAAGTGCCCATAAACGGCAGGTCTATTTTAAGGTAAGAGAAGTACCAACTGGCGCCTGCCGTCACAAAAAATGCGCCTGATAAAAATTTGCAGATTTCTTTCCAGTTCAAGGTGTCCGATTTTGAAAGTATAGATTTTGGCTGCCTGCTGTACGATTGGACTTGGTGTTGAAAAAAAAACACCACGTTCGGCGCGAAAAACTATTTAAGACTATGGTACAAATTAGATAACCTAACAGCATTTACTCTTCCAGTGGAATCAAAATTGAAATCCAGAATATTGCACTCGTAGTACTTTTCTGATGCGACACAGTTTTCACAGGGGCATTTTCCTCCAAAATTAAGCCTGTAAGCAACAGAAAATCTGGATTTTCCATCTGCTCTGTTGTTTACTGTATTCGGTTTCCCAAAATGACTGACGATATCCTTGTACGTAAGTTCGGACAAGCATTTTTTATGAACCATATTGGACTCTCGATTGATTTTTTTGCCCATCTGTAAAAACTCGTCTATCCTTTCCTTGTAAGTTGGGGCATATAATTTCAAACCGTAAAAATTCCGGTCGATTTTATACAACCTTCTTTGCAAGTCTTCCAGAATTATTCTACACGGGTCACCACTGGGAATATTGCCGAACCCTGATTTTTTAGATGTATTACAATTAAGCAAAACTGAAATCCCCGCCAACAAGAAAACCTGCTTCATAATTTTATTATCTTGTTAAAAGAGTTGTGGTTGTTGTTAAGTGTAGTTTTGGTTGCGCGTCCCCGCCAATAGCAGATCTATTGGAATTTCAGGATAAAGAGTAGATGCAGGGGGCGTTTTTGTATTGGTTCTGGCATCCTGCTGTACGATTGCACGTGGTGAAAAAATACCACGTGCGGCGCTTAAAACTAACTCATTCTCTTTGTCAATATGCCATCATAAAGAATAAAAGCATAAAAAGAAAAACTACCCGAAGCGGTCTTTGCAACTTCAAACTGAACTTGCATGGATTCCGGATTTTCGATTTGCGCAATAAAGGCTTCCACAGATTGGCTGAGATTGGCTTCGTCGGGGGCATGGATAATTTTAAGTTTCATTTTTTTGGCTGCCATATTTAAGGTTTTAACTGTTAATAATAAAAGGCGGAATGTTTACAGATGAAAAAATCGCTCTCTACTTTGATTTCTTGCTCTTCAATGTCTCCCCGCCAAACATCGGCGCCGTATACTGCTCATACAGCCCAAACAAAAACTCAATCCTGCTCAACTCATTCGCAAACGCCTGCGGACGATAACACAGATCCACAGCCTTGTCCAATGCCTGGTGCGCTTTCACCAGGTCGGGCGGCATGGTCACAGGGTCGTATAAATCGGCCAGACTGCTGCCGGGGTATTTGGCGCGGGTATCCAGAACGGTTTGGGCGGCGGCTTCGACTTTTTGCTTTTGGGTCTCGGTGGGATTGAGAGGGAAAGGGAAGTTATTGTAAACTATTGTACTCGAATAACTATACCGACTTTCAAGTCTCCCACAAGTGTAACGCATCCACGTCATGTGCATTTCTGAAGTTAATACACCGAACAAGAAAAAATTAGCATTCGGAATTGTCTGAATTTTATTGCTTACAATGATTTCAGTTGAAAGATAAGCGATTGGAATATATTTCCGTTTTTCTGAGGAAACCTCTGGTAAAGCAAGAAAATCAGTTTTAGGTTGTCTATCTTCAATGAAAAGAGAAGGAAAAGACGCCCATTTTTGAGTTGCCGGTTTTTTGCTTGATAAGCGCATCAACTTTACAGCTTCGATACGTTTGTTAATTAATGGCATTTTCCTAAGGTCAGAAGGTTCCGCCCCTTTTAACCATAAGCACCAGCGATTATTGCCGTAAAGAAATTCTTCCGACCCGATATACTTCCTTATAAACTTCTCTGCATTAGGTTCCTTTTGTAAAAAATCTTTCTTTTCAAGTTCTACCATAATTAGGTTACCCCCATCCACAGGCTTACTTCCGTAAATCATTATGGGGACATTAGAAATCGGTTTACTACGGCTTAAAACTATGGTCTCAGAACCTTCAACTAAGTAAGGGTTAATGCTTTTCACCTTTCTTTCTTGGGGTTCCCCTTTTATGTCATTATAGTCAAAAATTCGTTTATTCTCTATGTCTTGCAATCCAAATCCAATAATAACAACATGAACAGTGGCATTCCCCTTTGCTTCGTTGCTCCAACTAAAAGTCCGATGTGCAAAATGGATTTTTACATGAAAACGGTTGAATAGTTCATTCCAAAGAATTCCAATTTGTTCGCCTTGTGTAATGCTGTTTGTAGAAACAAAGGCACACCTGATTTTTGTGTTTTGTATGTATTTGGCTGCAAGCAAATACCAAGCAGCAACGTAATCCAACATTCCTGATGAACTAACTCCGTGAAAAACAGAGGAAATATCGCTTTTCTGTTCAGATGATTGGTAAGTTGTTCCCACAAACGGCGGATTCCCCAAAATATAACTCAACTGCTCTTTAGGCACCACATCCGCCCAATCCACCCGCAACGCATTCCCATGCACGATTTTAGCCGCTTTGCTCAAAGGCAGCCGCACAAAGAATTGGCCAAATTCGTTGGACACTTTCATGTTCATCTGATGGTCCATCAGCCACATGGCCACCTCCGCGACACGGGCCGGAAATTCGTCGTATTCGATACCGGCGAACTGATCGACGTCGACCAGCATAATATCCCGGACGTTCAGGAAGCCTTGTCCGCTTTTGTTCAGTTCGCGCAAAATCAGCAATTCCAGTTCCCGCAATTCGCGGTAGGAAATGATCAGGAAGTTGCCGCAACCGCAGGCCGGGTCGAGAAAATGCAGGGCGGCAATTTTGCGGTGCAACTCATTCAGGCGGTTACGGTTGCCTTTTGCCTTTTCAAACTCGCTGTACAGGTCATCCAGAAACAGCGGCTTTATCACTTTCTGAATGTTCTTTTCCGAGGTGTAGTGCGCGCCCAGGTTGCGGCGCTCCTTCGGATTCATAACGGCCTGAAACATGGAGCCGAAAATAGCCGGAGAGATTTTGCTCCAGTCGAGAGCGCAACACATCAGCAGGTTTTCCCGCATTTTACTGTCGAATGCCGCCAAAGGCAGGTTTTCCTCAAATAGTTTGCCGTTCACGTACGGGAATGCCAGCAAGGTTTCATCCAGCGTTTTCAGGCGCTTGTCTGCCGGGGTATTGAGCGTTTGGAAAAGTTGGGCAAGTTGCAAAGCCAGGTCGCTGCCGTCCGGCTTGGTGTGCGTATCGATCAATTCCTGAAACTGTGTGCGCTCGAAAATGCCGGTATCCTCGGCAAAGAGGCAAAACAGCATTCGCACGAGATATACTTCCAGGGCGTGGCCGGTGTAGCCTGCTTCCTCCAAACGGTCGTGCAGCCGTCCCATCCGTTCGGCGGCTTCGATGTTTACCGGGTCTTCATCTTTGTAACTGCGTTTCTGATACCCGGCGATAAATCCGAACAAGTGCACGTTGGCGGAGAGTTCGCTCAACTGAAACTCGTGGTTTGCGCCGGTTTCCAGGTCGAACAAGCGGAAGCGGTCAAAATCAGAAACGAGGATGTATTTAGGTAGTTCGTGTTCTTTCAGGCCGGGGAAATAATCTTTTGCCTGCTGAAATGCTTTATCCAGGTCTTTGCCCCTCGACTTGTGTTCAATCAGGATCATGCCTTTCCAGAGCAGATCGATAAAGCCTTGTTTGCTGTCGCCTTTTTTTACGGCCTGCTCGAAAGTCGCTACCCGTCGGCGGGAAATGCCAAACACATCGAAAAATTCGCCCCAGAAGGTTTTTGCCTCAGCGTCTTCGCTGCTTTCATGTTCCCATTCTTTTGAAAAGGCGATGGCGCGGGATTTGATTTCATTCCAACTCAGGGGCATAAGTATAAGCGGTATAGTGATAAGTAGCAGGCAAATGTAAATCCGGTTTCCCGATTACTTACCGTCCGCTAAAAAAATCCCTTTCACAAGGAACTACACATGTCCTAACATTCCATGTTCGTGTGCACTGGTGCTGCGCTCGTTGCTTTGGTTCCTATGTTCATTGCTTTGGTTCCTATGTTCATTGCTTTGGTTCCTATGTTCATTGCTTTGGTTCCTATGTTCATTGCTTTGGTTTCTATGTTCGTCTGTAAAATGTCATTACACGTCTGTAAAACGACTTTACACGTCTGTAAAACGACTTTACACGTCTGTAAAACGACATTACACGTCTGTAAAACGACATTACACGTCTGTAAAACGACATTACACGTCTGTAAAACGACATTACACGTCTGTAAAACGATTTTACACGTCTGTAAAATGACTTTACACGTCTGTAAAATGATTTTACACGTCTGTAAAATGACTTTACACGTTGTAACAGATCATGAATTCGTCTGTAAAACGCCTGCCTAAGTTTCAGTACTGACCCCTGCAACGTGTAAAATGGCTGTACTTCTTGCCTGCGTCACTCCAGTGACGGGTAGTTCTTTCAGAGGTGTTGATGTAGCCTCTCCTGCGTGTTGAACAAGAAAAAGAAGCAAATTTTGTTTTATCGAGTGCTAAACCTTCCAGGTTTTTAAAACCTGGAAGGTTTCTGGTGGCGAAAACGAAATTAAAGT
>JAKQJQ010000410.1 GCA_029561105.1 Bacteroidota bacterium | reverse complement strand
TGGCTGTCCGGCTTGCTCGCCTTGTGCGTACATGGCTTCGGTTGCAGTTTTCCAGGCGACGTTGATGTTATCAAGTGCTTTTTGGATGGCCTCTAAATCCTGATTGCCGTGTGCCAATTTAAGCTCGGTCAAGGCATATTCGATAGCCGTTTTGTGCTCATCAGACAATTTCTCACCCAATTCTTTGAGTTGGCTTTCTGTCTGGAAAATCATACCATCAGCCTCATTGAGTTTTTCTACCCTTTCTCTTGCGATACGGTCTGAATCGGCATTGGCCTCAGCATCTTTTTTCATTCTTTCGATTTCCTCAGCGGTCAAGCCCGATGAAGCCTCGATACGGATGTCGTGTGATTTTCCGGTTCCTTTGTCAGTAGCCGAAACTTTGATGATACCATTCGCGTCGATGTCAAAAGACACTTCGATTTGCGGCACACCTCTTGGCGCTGGTGGGATTCCATCTAAGTGGAAACGACCGATGGTTTTGTTATCGGCGGCCATTGCCCTATCTCCTTGCAACACGTGGATTTCAACGCTTGGTTGCGAATCGGCAGCGGTTGAGAATACCTGTGATTTCTTGGTTGGGATGGTTGTGTTGGCTTCGATCAATTTGGTCAAAACACCACCCATAGTTTCGATTCCGAGTGACAAAGGCGTAACGTCCAACAACAATACATCTTTTACATCTCCCGACAATACACCGCCTTGGATGGCAGCACCAATAGCTACCACTTCATCAGGGTTTACGCCTTTAGATGCTTTCTTTCCGAAGAATTTCTCCACTTCGTCGGCAATCCTCGGCATACGTGTAGAACCTCCAACCAAGATTACTTCGTCGATATCTTTAGTAGACAAACCGGCATCTTTTAACGCTTTCGCTACTGGTTCCATCGAACGTTTGATCAAGCTGTCTGACAATTGCTCGAATTTAGCACGTGTCAATTTTTTAACCAAGTGTTTCGGTCCCGAAGCGGTAGCCGTCACATAAGGCAAGTTGATTTCTGTTTCTGCCGAAGACGACAATTCAATTTTTGCTTTCTCGGCTGCTTCTTTGATACGTTGCAATGACATTGGATCCTGACGCAAGTCAATACCTTCTTCAGCTTTGAACTCGTCGGCCAACCAGTCAATAATGGTTTGGTCGAAATCATCTCCACCCAAGTGAGTGTCTCCATTTGTAGACAATACTTCAAAAACACCGTCGCCCAATTCAAGGATCGAGATATCAAAAGTACCGCCACCTAAATCGTAAACCGCGATTTTCTGGTCTTGCCCTTTTTTGTCCAAGCCATAAGCCAAGGCCGCAGCAGTTGGCTCGTTGATGATACGCATTACTTTAAGTCCCGCAATCTCACCGGCTTCTTTGGTTGCCTGGCGTTGCGCATCGTTAAAATAAGCAGGAACGGTAATTACCGCTTCTGATACGGTTTGCCCGAGGTAATCCTCAGCCGTTTTCTTCATTTTTTGCAATGTCATCGCCGACAATTCCTGCGCTGTGTACAAACGACCGTCAATGTCTACACGTGGCGTGTTGTTGTCGCCTTTGGCTACCGTATAAGGCACCCTTTTGGCTTCGTCGGTGATTTCAGAAAACGTGTGTCCCATGAAACGCTTAATCGACGCTACTGTTTTGGTTGGGTTGGTCACCGCCTGTCTTTTGGCAGGATCACCCACTTTAATTTCACCGCCATCTACAAAACCGATGATAGACGGTGTTGTTCTTTTTCCTTCTGAATTAGGAATTACAACTGCTTCGTTACCTTCCATTACAGCAACGCAGGAGTTTGTCGTACCCAAGTCAATTCCGATTATTTTACCCATTTTTAATATAATTTAGTTTTTATTTTTTGATTTCGTTTTTCAACTCAGGGCGCGTTAGTCAATTGTTGTGCCATGTGGGTATGAGGGAGGAAATTGTCAGTGTTGGGGATTTTGGGCTGACAAGGTGTCATTTTTTTGGGAGCTGTTTCCCGCTTTGCGCTATATCTTTTGTCCGCTAAAGAAGCGGATCAAAAGGATGCCGCTGCAATCGGGGCTATGCTGCCGCAGGGCTTTCTTTTGTCTTGACCCGAGGCGAAGCCGAACTGAGCGAAGCTATACAAAAGGTACTGTGCTAATCTGCAAATAAATTTGCAAATTTGTATTCTTAAAGAAGGAGGATTCTGTGAATTCATCCTGTGTAGGCAGGC
>JAKQJQ010000408.1 GCA_029561105.1 Bacteroidota bacterium | reverse complement strand
CACAGCCAAATTGCGCAACAAAGTGGGCTTACGATTGTAAAGATCGATTCTCGTTACTATTCTGTTTACGACGATACACAAACGGTGCGGCAGGAATGGCTCAAGGAAATCCTTGTAGAAGGACTGCTTTCTAAAGGCATCAGCAAAACCGGTGAAAAAGTGGTGATTTCCCCGCAAAAACTAGAAGCGTTGCCAGGCGTGACCGATGCCGATATTTTATTTTCGCTCCAACAGTTGCCCGGTGTGAAAAGCCCCAATGAAACAGCCAGCGGATTGCATGTGCGCGGCGGAACGTCTGACCAGAACCTGATCCTTTGGGACGGCATCCGCATGTACCATCCGGGTCATTTGTTTGGGATGATTTCTGGTTTCAATCCCAATGCTGTGGATGCGGTGCATTTTTACAACAAGGCTACCGATGCCAGATTCGGGGAACGGATTTCAAGTGTCATTGATATTAAAACCTCCGACAAAATCCCACAGCAATTCCAGGCCAATGCCGGACTAAACGCACTCAACGGAGATCTTGATGTGCGCGTTCCAATCCTAAAAGACAAATTGTCCATCGAACTCTCGGGTAGGAAATCATATACAGAGTGGCTGCAGACACCCACGTTTGACGCGTTGGCCAAAAAGGTTTTCCAGCATACGAATTTCAAGGATTTCAACAATAGCAATCATTTTGATTTTGAGGATTATTCGGCTAAAGTCAATTACCGTCCTTTTAAAGATACCAAGATTGCATTTACTTCAATCCTTATCGACAATTACCTTGATTTCAGTAGTGTTGCGCCAGGCGATGGGCCGCGGAACCAGAGAATGGATATTTTTAATCAGGGTTACAGCGCCAACTGGAGCCAAAAGTATGGAGCCAAATGGCGCCAGAACGTATTGCTGTATTACTCGGCTTACACCTTCAATTACCTGCGCAGGCAAGACTACACTTTGAATCGGTTTGACGAATACGACAAGCGCAACCGCATCACCGATTCTGGGCTTGAGGCCAATTTTAACTATCGTTTCACTTCCAGCCTCCAGCTCGATTTTGGCTATCAGCATATGGGCAATGACCTTTCGCATTCGTTTACCGCACGCAATCAGGGATTTGAGATCGACCTCGACAACAAACGCCTTCTCAATGTTACCCAAGTGGGTTATCTACAGGCCAGTTACCATTGGCATCAGTGGGATTTCAGGGCTGGTGCGCGCTACAATTATTATCGCGCGTTGCAGGCCAATAGTGTCGAGCCGCGCCTGTTTGTGCAAAGACGGTTGGGCAGGCGACTCGTCTGGCAAGCCACTTACGAGAAAAAGAGCCAGATCATGAACCAAATCCGCGAAAGCGTTACCAATGAGTTGAGCCTTGAGAATTATGTGTGGTTGCTGTCGGATGGTAAGCAGTATCCGATTCAACGCGCGAGCCAACTCAGCAGCGGGCTGATCTACAAAACCAAGTCGTGGCTCATCGATGCTGATGCTTATTACAAACAAACCCAAGGCATCACGTCTTTGGCATTTGGGTCGCTGTACCGTTATGATACTGCCATACGAAACGGGAAGAATTTCACCAAGGGAATTGACTTGCTGATCCAGAAGACGGCTGCAGACTGGCGCGCGTGGATCAACTATACGTATCAGGATTCGCAACAGCGATTCGATGGGTTCAATGGCGATGCTTATTTTGCGTCGAATGCCTCGATTTGGCATGCGTTTAATTTGTCGGTTTACAAAAAATGGAACAGATATGCTTTGGCTGTCGGCTGGAACTGGCATACCGGAAAACCTTACAGCGTGCTCGATGCCGATGGAAATGTGGTTTCACTCAATAAAGAGCGGCTGCCCCATTATCATAGGTTGGATATTTCGGGAACCTATCAATTCCGGGAAGCGAAAAACTGGTCGGGGAAAATCGGGTTTTCTGTGCTCAACGCATACAACCAGCGAATCGTAATCAGCAAAGAGTATGAAAGAATTACTACAACCATCAACGAAGTACAGGATTTCAGGTACTCCGTCAGGGATTTTTATGCTTTGGGTTTTACGCCGAACCTTTTTATTCGCGTCAACCTATAAAAAAATCCTAACTTTCGGCTGGGATTCGTTTGATTATTTATTTCAGGATGTGCTGGCTTAGAATGCGATACACTTCATTGATGTTGTTGCCGCCTTTCCCGAATTGTTTCTTGATGGGCAATTCCTCGTCCTTGATCCAGATTTTGAGTTCGGCATCAAGGTCAAGCAATCCGGCGCTTTCCTTTGAGAATTTAATGACATTGCCGTAAGGTATTGACAGGTAATCGACCTTTGTTCCTACAAGTTGCTTTTCTACCAATATCAATCGTTTATTGGTGAAAATGAACATGTCCTTGATTACTTTGTAAGCTTTCTCGATATTCTCGCCATCGATGATGATGGGTTCGAATTCTTTTTTGATGTCGTCGAGGTTGACCTCAGAGGCGTTTCCTAAAATGGCGTTGAATATTCCCATGTTGATGTATAATTGGTTTGAGGTTCAAAATTAATTCAAATCGATGGGGAAGCGACAGAAATTTTACTATTTTTAACGTATCAACTAAACGCCAATTAAAATTTCTACGCCATGCTCATCAAAATCTTTGGCAGCGCCGTTTTCGGTGTCGAAGCTACCACCATCACCATCGAAGTCAACATTGACAAAGGTATCGGGTACCACCTCGTCGGGCTCCCAGACAATGCTATCAAAGAAAGCAGTTACCGCATTGCCGCTGCGCTCAAGAACAACGGGTTTTCGATGCCCGGAAAAAAAATCACCATCAATATGGCGCCCGCCGATCTCAGAAAGGAAGGTTCGGCCTATGACTTGCCGCTCGCCATTGGTATCCTTGCCGGCTCGGGACAGATCAAATCCGATGCAGTTGCCGACTACCTCATTATGGGCGAACTCTCGCTAGACGGCAGCCTGCAGCCCATCAAAGGCGCGCTGCCCATCGCCATCAAGGCCAAACACGAAGGATTCAAGGGATTTTTCCTGCCCATGCAGAATGCCAAGGAAGCGGCCATCGTCGCCGGATTAGACGTTTATGGCGTCGAGAACCTGCAGGAAGTAATTTCATTTTTCGACGGCAAATCCACGATCGAGCCCTTAGTAATCGACACCCGCGCCGAATTCTACAAAACCATTGATTGCTGCGAGAACGATTTCTCGGATGTCAAAGGGCAGGAAAGCATCAAGCGCTGTATGGAAATTGCTGCAGCGGGCGGGCACAACATCATCTTGGTGGGGCCGCCGGGCGCCGGGAAAACCATGCTCGCCAAACGCTTGCCCGGCATATTGCCTCCCATGACGTTGCGCGAGGCGCTCGAAACCACCAAAATCCACAGCGTGGCCGGAAAATTAAAAGAAGTGGGGCTCATGAACCAACGCCCGTTTCGCAGTCCGCACCATACCATATCCAATGTCGCGCTCGTAGGCGGCGGCAGCTACCCGCAACCCGGTGAAATCTCTATGGCGCACAACGGCGTGCTGTTTCTGGACGAACTGCCCGAGTTCAAACGCGAAGTACTCGAGGTGATGCGCCAACCGCTCGAAGACCGAGAAGTCACGATTTCACGCGCCAAATTCACCGTAACTTATCCGTCGTCGTTTATGCTCGTAGCCAGCATGAACCCAAGCCCGGGCGGTTTCTTTAACGATGCCGATGCGCCGGTGACCAGTTCGCCGCACGAGATGCAACGGTATTTGAACAAAATTTCGGGGCCGTTGCTCGACCGCATCGACATTCATATAGAAGTAACGCCGGTGCCATTTGAGAAACTGTCTGATGAACGCCAGTCAGAAAACAGCGCACAAATCCGCGAAAGGGTTACCAAAGCCAGAGAAATCCAGTCCAATCGGTTTGCAGAAATGGAGTCGGTCAACTATAATGCGCAAATGGGCAGCAAATTGATCCGTGACCATTGCAGGCTCGACACGGTTTCACTACAATTGCTCAAAACCGCTATGGAACGGCTTAACCTGTCGGCACGTGCCTATGACAGGATTTTAAAGGTGTCCCGCACAATCGCCGACCTCGAAGGCAGTGAAAATATCGGACCCAACCACATCGGCGAGGCCATCCAATACCGCAGTCTGGATCGCGAAGGCTGGCTCGGCTGACCAAAAACATCAGTTATCCATTATCAATTAAATTAGACGTGTCCCTGCGGGCCGGGCTGTACGCTCTATCTTTCGCGGCTTGCTGCGCTGCGCCGCAAAAGGATGCCGCTGCCATCCCTCACGCGCATCCGTATGTTAATAGGCATTTTAGGACACGATTTTGGTTCGGGTTTTCAGAATCAATTCGTATTTTTGGAATCCTAATACCAACTCATGAAGATCGTTATTTCTCCAGCCAAATCGCTCGATTATGAAACGCCGTTGCCTACCCAACGGCACACGACGGCCAAGTTCCTTAAAGACAGCCG
>JAKQJQ010000370.1 GCA_029561105.1 Bacteroidota bacterium | reverse complement strand
GTTGGTTTCGGCTTTGCCATCGGCTTTGGCAATGACCTCGCGCGCTTGATCGCGCAAATCATTTTCCTTACTTGAAATCGCGACGAGTTCCTTGCGCAAAATCGGGTTGTCGTAATTCTGGTTGAGATGGTCGATGTAGATCAGGTTGATTTCTTTTTTGTCTTCGGATAACTTGGCGAGTTTCTGTTCGAGGGCGCGGTATTCTTCTTTGTATTCAGAACCTTCTACCGCAATCTTATTGTTGGGGTTGAAATTAAGCGGCACCGGATTGAACTGGAAAAACACAAACACCATCACGCCCGTTAATAAAATAAAGAACTGCATCGGCACTTTGAGGAATCCGTTCATGATGAGTCCCATCTGGCTTTCGCGGATCGATTTGCCCGACAGGTATCTGCCCACCTGCGATTGGTCGGTCCCGAAATAAGACAGCATCAGGAAGAATCCGCCCGTGATACCGCTCCAAAAAGTATATCGCGTTTCGGGATCGTAGGAGAAATCAACGATGTCCATTTTGTCATTGGCACCCGCGATATGCATGGCATTGCTAAAGGTCATGTCGTTGGGCAGCATGTGCAAGATCAGGAAAAAGGTCAGGAACATACCGGTCATAATTACGAACATCTGTTGCTTTTGCGTGACATTGACCGCTTTGGTTCCGCCAGAAAAAGTATAGATGATGACCATGACGCCAATAATGATGTTCATCAGGGTGAGGTTCCAGCCGAGTAAGGCCGAGAGGATGATGGCCGGAGCGTAAATCGTCAGTCCGGTCCCGAGTCCGCGTTGCACCAGAAAAAGTACGGCAGCAAACGAACGCGTCTTCAAATCAAATCGTTGTTCGAGAAATTCATACGCGGTAAAAACCTTGAGCCTGTGGTAAATCGGGATGAACGTGAAGCAAATCACTACCATGGCCAGCGGTAAACCGAAATAGAACTGCACGAAGCCCATTCCATCGTGATAAGCCTGGCCCGGCGTAGAAAGAAAGGTAATCGCGCTGGCTTGCGTGGCCATGACCGACAAGCCAACCATATACCACGGCGTTTCGTTGCTGCCCAGGATGTATTCCTCAACGTTACGGCTGCCGCGGGTTTTCCAGACGCCGTAGATTACTATAAAAAGTAGGGTTACACTAAGTACAATCCAATCGATTTGCTGCATGCTAGGAGTAGATTATCATGATGAGACAAAAAACAAGGATGTAAATGATGTTGGCAACGATTACCCAAGTGTAGCTTTTTTTCCAACTGGTATTTTTACTCATGTGCGTCATTTTAATGAGATCATGTTGGCCATCAGACGAAAAGCGCCCGGAACGCCCTCAGGCAATTCCCTAAAGAAACTGAGCCCGGTATAAATGTAATGGCCTTTGCCGTATGGCGCTACCAATATCGCACTTTTTTTGGCTGTTTCGCCTGGATCGGATGCGGAAATGATTGGCGTGAAAGCCTTGTCCCATTCACTTGGGTAATACAATCCCTGCTCTTGTTTCCATCCTTTAAAATCCTCGGCGGTGATCTTGTTGGGCTTGTTGAGCAAGGCATGGTTAGGTTCGAGGAATGTCACTGCGGCGTTCTCATCGGTCACCCGATCGCGGGAAATCTTAAGCGGGAAAGGCGCGAGGTTGGGCGTAACCAAATCATCCAAAGTGTTGTATTGTACGATCATCGTGCGGCCTTTCTTGACAAAATCAAACAACAAATCCTGTTTAAAACCAAGCTGTTGTATGGTGTTGTACGCTCGGATTCCGGTCATAACAACATTAAAACGCTCCAGGTTTTCTTTGGTAATTTCTTCGGGTTTGATGACCGAAACATCGTAGCCCATTTGGCGTAAACTTTTTGGGACTTCATCGCCGGCGCCGATAATGTAGGCGATTTTTTCGCTTTGGGTTTTAATGTCGAGCCTGATGAGTTGTGCCTCTGAAGGCTTGAGCACCTGTTGTTTGGCGATGTGCTCGTAATTGATATTGTATTGGTCTTTCTCGAAACGTTGTCCATTGACGATGGCGACACTTTTGGCGGTAATTTCCTGGGCGTTTTTTGGTGGGAAAACTTCGAAAAACACGGTGGTTTCTTCGCCTTTTTTAGCTAGCAAAAATTCGTGAGAAACGGGCGAGACCTTCCAACTGTCGGGCAGTTCAAGCCTTACGTCACCCTTGATGTTATCTTTGCCAGAGCGCACTTTCACCCCAACGGTTTTGGATTTATCATTGTTGAAAATTGTTACTTTTTCGATAATCGACGTAGTCACATCAGGAACAATGTCAAAAGGTTTGTAGACTTCGCCTTTCACGTCGTCGTTGTATTTGTAAACCACGTCGCGTTCATAAGGGATGGTTACGCCGTTAATGCCGATGTTGAAGGTGACTTTCACTTCTCGGATAACATCGGGAATACCGATATTTTTTTGCTCGTCTACGCGGTACATGCCTACGGTTCCCTTTTCTTTGAGCCAATACGGCTGCGTGTAGGCAAGGTCTTTCGGGATTTCGAGCGTGATGTTGAATGTATTGGCCACATTATTTTTGAGTTCGGTGACCTGTTGCGTGGTCATGCTCGACGGAACCGTGACCATAGTATTGAGTTGCATCGGAACGGCGCTGCGGTTGATGGCCTCGATTTTGAGCTTGACGGAACTGCCCTGTGTCGATTCTGGGTTTTCGGCCACGGCTTCGAGATACAAACCCGAGCACGCCGCAATGGTTTTTTTAAGCGCTTCGGATTTAATGGTTTTCCAGTGGGTTTCCTCTAAAGCTTGTACCATCGCGTAGGCTTTGA
>JAKQJQ010000369.1 GCA_029561105.1 Bacteroidota bacterium | reverse complement strand
TCAGGTATATCTCTTTTTTAAAGGGCGAAAGACCGTGTTGATTGCAGGTTATCATAAACACCTGCAAAACATCAGCGGGCAGCCCCGCCGGGATTACGGATGCTTTCGCCAGCGTTTCGATTTGCGCTGCGGTTATCCCGGTTTCTTGTTTTGTGATTTCGCTTTTCATTTCTTCTTTGATTTTAAGAATGCGTTCAATCCTTTGGTCATTGCCTCCGCTTCGTCTTTGTCATCGCACAACGCAATGGGTGTTCCGTCGGGGCGGTAAATCCAGTGTTCGGTGCGGGTTGGGGTGGCATCGGCGAAGATTGTGACGATGGGTTTTGTGTAGTATTTCACGGTTTCGGCACGTTTTTTATTATCCCCAAAATTTGAAATATGGTTTCTTCGGGTAGTTTCCGCCATTCGGTTTTTGCGATATTCATTACCGCTACTGCAAGGCTTAAATCCCTTCGGTCTTGATCTGTTGTTATACGGTAAGACTGGCGCGACCGTCTATCCGCCCCGATCAGAAACAAATCACCATTGGATAGCGATTCAATTTTAAATACCTGCTCGTAAGTGTTAGATATTTTAACAAACGCCCGCTTTTCGGTTACGCGGGTCACTTTTTTGATTGAAGTAACCTTACCGTCGCTGTGCTCGGTTATTTCCATTCCTATTTCAAGTTTCATTCTGCGTTATTTTCAAAGTGATCCCAGCAATGGGAATAAATGTTTTCGATTTCCTCTGGTTCGTAATCTTTGCCGTTCGTGTCCACGATGGAAAGAATTTCGACTTCCGATTCTTCGTCCGGCTCTTCGGGTTCGCCATGCGTGCCGCGTGAACCGCGTGTGGGCGGGGTGTGTTGGTAGGTGATGGTTAACTCGACTTCCACAATGTTTTCGGGGAAGATTTCGAGTTCGGCGGTGTGTTGGAAAGTGTAGTTCATGGCTGTTGTGTTTATGGTTTTGCAGCATACGCGCCGGGCTGTTTTGCTACCCTTGCAAACTTTTCCATTTGCCCAAATTCGGTTACGGTGACGGGTTCCGTTTGTTTAGTTTGTGATTCCAACCCCGTTTCCGGGGGCCTTTCGTCATGGCGATTCAGTATCTTTCCTTTGCCTCCCTTTCGAGATCGGGCAGGATGTTTGACAGCGCTAACAGGCTGCCTGTGTTTTCGCCCCTTGCTTGCATTTCTTCAATCTTTTCCCGCAATGAATTGAG
>JAKQJQ010000190.1 GCA_029561105.1 Bacteroidota bacterium | reverse complement strand
ATGAGGAACTACATAATTTATTAACGGATATTGGTCTGGAAGTGGAAAGCATCGAACCTTATGAATCTGTAAAAGGCGGATTGAAAGGTTTGGTCGTTGGTCATGTACTGGAAAAGGAAAAACATGCCGATGCCGATAAATTATCTGTTTGTAAAGTAGATGTAGGAAGCGAAGTTTTGCAAATCGTTTGTGGCGCACCCAATGTGGCTGCCGGACAAAAGGTTGTGGTTGCATTGGTAGGTACAAAATTATATCCAAGCACGGGTGAACCATTTGAAATTAAAAAAGCGAAAATCCGTGGAGTAGAATCAGTAGGTATGATTTGTGCCGAAGACGAAATCGGACTCGGTGCTTCACATGCAGGCATTATGGTGCTCGACGAAAATACGGAAGTTGGCATGCAGGCTGCATTTCTGTTTGGAATTGAAAATGACTACGTCATAGAAATAGGTTTGACACCTAACCGCACCGACGCATTTTCGCATATCGGTGTTGCCCGCGACCTGGCCGCTGCGTTGAGTTTCAGAACGAAGAAAGAACATTCACTCAACTTACCTAAACTCACGACTCACGACTCACGACTCACGACTGATTTTCAGGTTGATGTCGAAAATACCACAGCTTGTCCAAAATACCTCGGCGTTGTCATTCAAAAAATAAAAGTTGGCGAATCACCGTCTTGGCTGAAAAATCGCTTAAAAGCAATCGGCCAAAAGCCAATTAATAATATCGTCGATATCACCAATTTCGTGTTGCACGAATTCGGTCAGCCTTTACATGCTTTTGACTTATCTGAAATTAAAGGCAATAAAATAATCGTGAAAAATCTTCCTGCAAAAACAAAATTCACCGCATTGGATAATTCGGTGATTGAATTGCACGAAGAAGACTTGATGATTTGTGATGGCGAAAGCAATGGCATGTGCATCGCAGGTGTATATGGTGGCGCAAAATCTGGTGTCAAAAATGAGACTACAGCCATCTTTTTAGAAAGTGCCTACTTTGATCCGAAATCAATCAGACGAACATCT
>JAKQJQ010000358.1 GCA_029561105.1 Bacteroidota bacterium | reverse complement strand
TTTTGGGATGTAATACAACGCCATACCCGGAAGCGATACATAAATCACAAACTGGTTCAGTGATTTGTACGCGAATGGCGGGAAATCCTTGGATCTTTGCAGGAAAAAACCAAGGGTGAGGCAGGTAAAAATGAGTAGTATGTTCTCCATCGTAAGAATTGCTTCGTTTGATTTGGGTGCGCAAAAATAATATATAATCTTCGTTGCGCTTGTTTGTTTGCCAAATAGTTTTACATTTGTAATATATTTTATTACAGTATGATTTCAGGAAAGTTTGCCGTTACCCTGCACATCCTTATTTTGCTCGCGAAGTTTCCCGAGGATTTTTTGTCGTCGGAGTACATTGCCGGCAGCCTGAACATGAACCCGGTACTCGTGCGCAAGGAAATCGCCAACCTCAAGAAACACCAATTTGTGCAAAGCAAGGAAGGTAAAAACGGCGGTACAAAATTGCTTAAAAACCCTGAAACCATTTCGCTCAACGACATCTATAAAATCACTTTCGATTCGGTAACGTTTGGCTTTTCTAAGAACGAGCCCAACCCGAAATGCCCGGTAGGCAAAAGCATCAACAAAAACCTGTCGGGCTTGTATGCCGACATCAACTGGAAAATCAGCAAAGAGCTTTCGGATATTTCACTGCTCAATTTCGCCGAGACCTTCTAACCTATTTTTTTAACTCAAACTGTAACATTTTTTATTACTTTTAAATACATTACTTATGAAAATTGCACTTATCGGGGCCACAGGATTTGTAGGCTCGGCCATTCTTGATGAATTGACCAACCGCGGGCACGAGATCACTGCCATCAGCAGGATTGCAGGCAACAAAGCCGATGTCACTTGGCAACAATCCGACATTTTAAATGTAAGCGAACTTTCAAAAATACTTGCCGGACACGACGTTGTCATCAGCGCCTACAACGCCGGTTGGACGAATCCAAACTTATACGACGACTTCATTTTGGGTTCGAAAGCAATCCAACAAGCCGTTAAAAAATCAGGCGTCAAAAGATTCATTACCATCGGTGGAGCTGGGAGTTTATTTGTTGCGCCGGGCTTGCAAGCCGTGGACACGCCCGATTTCCCTAAAGAATATTATGCTGGCGCTTCGGCAGCGCGCGATTACCTCAACATCCTCAAAGAAGAAAAAGAGTTGGATTGGGCGTTTTTCAGCCCGGCATTCGAATTGATTCCGGCAGCAAGAACCGGAGCCTACCGTCTGGGTTTGGAAAATCCTGTTTTTGACGGCAACAATCGCAGCATCTTATCGGTTCAAGATTTGGCGGTCGTCATCGGTGATGAAATCGAAAACCCGAAACACCACCAACAGCGGTTTACGGCAGCTTACTGATACAGTCGAAAGTGAAAAGTCGAAAGTCAAACGATCACGGTTGAAGCGCAATGCTGTTTTCTACCGCCGTTCGACTTTCGACTTTTCTCTTTCGACTTTTCTCTTTCGACTTCTTTCCCTACTTTTACTTCTCAAAATCTACGACTTTGCCCAGTAAAAAACAACCCAGCGCGCTTCATGAACGAGACGGCATTACACCGCCAGAAACGGTCAATCCCGAAAGCATCGGACAGATTCGCCAATTCAGGAAGTTGCAGCCTTCGGCCAAAGACCTCATCGACAAAATCGTATTGGGAGACATTACAGCGCTGAGTCGCGCCATCACACTGATTGAAAGCACCAATCCCGAACATTCCCAGAAAGCCGCCCAAGTCATCAATGGTTGTCTGCCGCACGCAAATCAATCGGTGCGCATTGGGATCACCGGCGTTCCTGGCGTAGGGAAAAGTACGTTCATCGAGGCGTTTGGGAAATACCTCACGAGCATCGGAAAAAAGGTTGCAGTGTTGGCGGTAGATCCCAGCAGTACCATTTCGCATGGCAGCATACTAGGCGACAAAACCCGCATGGAGGAACTCGTCAAAGACGCAAATGCCTACATCAGGCCGAGCGCGTCGGGCGAGACTTTGGGTGGTGTGGCCAGGAAAACGCGCGAAACCATCACCCTTTGCGAGGCAGCTGGATTTGATACGATCATCATAGAAACCGTGGGCGTTGGGCAAAGCGAAACTGCAGTACACAGTATGGTGGATTTTTTCCTGTTGCTCAAGATTTCGGGTGCGGGTGATGAATTGCAGGGCATCAAACGAGGTATCATGGAAATGGCCGATGCGATTGTCATCAACAAGGCCGACGGCGACAATGTGAAACGCGCCAAACTGGCCAAGACCGAATTCAATCGCGCACTGCATTTGTTCCCTGCCAAAAGCTCGGGTTGGACACCTACGGTTGCGACCTGCAGTGCCCTGAACCACGAAGGTATAGCCGAAGTTTGGCAAACCATCGTCAAATTCCTGGATGTGACCGAAACCAACGGCTACTTTGTTGAAAAACGCAAAGAACAAAACCAATTCTGGATGATGGAAACCATAGAGGAGCAATTGAAAAACCGCTTTTACAACAATCCAGAAATTGTCTCGCAGCTCGAAACAAGTAAAAAAGCGGTGCAGAATGGAGAACTGTCTCCTTTTGCCGCGGCGCAGATTTTACTTGAAAAATACTTCGGGTGAACAATACGGCGCCCCTGACGGTGACCTAACTATTCTTCGTAGCGCTGTACTTCCCTATCGTAAAATTCATTGGCCAGTACGATCAAGGCTTCCATCTCTTCATTGAGTTCGGCCTCGTCGAGGTCTTCTGCTTCTTCTAAGATTTCAACCTCGTCATCTTTGAGATTGATGATGAACCTTGGGTAATCGAGGTGGATGATGAAGATATCTTCGGGAAAATCGGTATTGTCGCCGAGTAAAAATTTTGGTAGTTCCATAGTTTTCGTTTGGGTGCAAAGTTCGCAAAGTTTTTTGCAAAGTGGTCTATAGTAAGTATTTTATTTGTCGGAGACGGCTAACTGTGCGCTTCTGTGGTTTCTTTGACGACATTTTCCTAAACCTGATTGGGAGATCGCTCCAAATTGCAGTGCCGATCTGAAGTAATGTAACGATGGTACAAGTTTAACAAAACGTGCAGAAATTCTACATTTCAGTTTCGGTGCGTTTTATTAGGGATACATCTTCCCCTTCCCTGAAGGTAAAATACAATTTAATTCGGTCACGCCATTGCTGAAAAACTACCTTTATTGTTAAATCCAAGCGTGGCTTTTTACGAGTGATTTCGGTGCAACCACCCAAGGTTAAGGCTCATTTTGCACGACGAGTTTCTGTGTAAGTTTCTCAAACCGCAAATACAGGAACAACGCGGCAGCGGTAAGTCCTGCCAGCAATCCGATCCACACGCCCGTAGCTTTGAGGCTGGTGTATTCGCCCAAATAAAACGAAATCGGAAAACCAATCACCCAATACGCGACAAAAGTAATGTACATTGGGATCTTTACATCCTGCAAGCCGCGCAACGCACCCAAAACCACCACTTGTATGCCGTCGGAAATCTGGAAAATGGCGGCGACAATCAGTAGTTTGGCGGCAATGGCTATCACTTCGCGATTGTCTAAAAGTTGGCTGGTGTTTTCTAAATTCAGGAACAATTGCGGCAGTACATTGTGCAGTGCGATGAACAAAACCGCGAACACCGTCTCAAGGATAACCGCAAGCAAAAAAATCGAGCGCGCCACGACAACAAGGTTCTTGTAGTCATTGAGCCCTTTCTGGTTGCTTACCCTGATCATGGCCGTGACACTAAGTCCCATTGCAAACATGAACGTCGTCGTGGCCAGGGTCAATGCAATCTGGTTCGCGGCCTGGCTGGTTTTCCCAATCGAACCCGACAACCAAATCGCGGCCGTAAATAAAGCTACTTCAAACAACATCTGCATCGCCGATGGAAAACCCAAATCGACGATTTTTCGCAATATGGTTTTCTTGATCTCTTGAAACGTAAACTTCTGGAAATATTTGTTGAGTTCCTTATTGCGGCGCAGCAATTGATCCATAAAGACCACCATCATGATGCGGGAGATGACCGTGCCTAGCGCAGCGCCAACAATACCGAGTTTAGGGAAGATCCAAACGCCGTAAATCAAGACATAATTGAAAAAGATGTGTACGACGTTGGCCATCAAAATCGCGTACATCGAATATTTGGTGCGCGAAAGCCCGTCGGCGAACTGTTTGTACCCTTGATAGATAATGACTGGAATCAGCGAGAACGCTACCCAATCGATGTACGGTCCTGCCATCTTGGCCACCGCTTCGGGCTGGTGCATCCAGTGCATGATGGGTTTGGCGAGCACAATCAGCAGGAACAGCGCCACGCCCAAAATGGTACACAAGAACAAGCCGTGGTGAAACGTCGTACGGATTTTGGCATCGTCCTTTTCGGCGTCGGCTTCGGCAATGATGGGCGTAATCGCGGTCGAGAAACCAATGCCGAGCGACATCGCGATAAAAATAAAGCTGTTGCCGAGTGACACCGCAGCGAGTTCTGTAGATCCCAATTTCCCAACCATAATGTTGTCTACAATGCCAATGAGTGTGTGGCCCAACATCCCGAGGATAACGGGATATGCGAGCTTGAGGTTATACGAAAACTCTTTGGTATAGTGGGATAAATTCATGGTTGCGCTTAAAATTGTATTCACGCACACGCGCTCTTGGGCGATGGCGATGCAAAAATAGTGACTTCGAAACCGAAAAAGCCAACGATTTCACACAATTCTTGTAGTCTTTTACTACGAAAAACGTCGGCTCTACGAAAAACGAAACCTTATCTGGTAATAATATAAGGCTATTCCTGCTAAATGAAACTAGTTTTACCAACGCAATCAAAGCGCATTGTACTATTCTAGAATCATTATTAAATAACAAATCTAACACTATGAAAATCCTAGCAAAAATCCAGACCCTTTCTGTAATCGCGTTTACCGCATTACTCACGCAGCAGTTGGCTGCACAGACCGCGCCCGTTCCGGGAAACACGCCCATTGAAAAAGCCACCAATTACGACCAGGGATTCCGTCTCGGCTTTGGTGTCTCGCCCGGTTATGTGTTCGATGATCCATACGAATTTGGCCTCGGCGGTGACGTGCGCCTGCAGTATGACCTTTCTAAAAGGTACTCCATCACGTTAACGACCGGTTTCACCAACTTGTTCATCGACGGAAAAAACAACGACCTCGGATTCATCCCGGCCAAAGCCGGTTTCAAGGCATTTTTCTGGGAAGACCAATTCTACGCCATGGGTGAAGCCGGCGCCGGATTTGCAGTCACCAACAACTATGACGACACTACTTTAATCCTTTCGCCCAGCATCGGTTACGCCAACAAATGGTTTGACATCAGCTTGCGATATGAGCACTATTCAGAATTCCCGATCTATACCACGAATTCTATTTTTGGAGGTACGGTAAGTAAAGGCACAGGGCAATTGGGCTTGAGAATCGCCTACGGTTTTAAGTTGTAAACCCTTTTGATACAATAAGCTCAGGAAGTTTGCCATCAACCTGAGCCAACTGTTGTAAAACACAGATTGCACGAATTTCACAAACTAGAATCTGTGAAATTCGTGCAATCTGTGTTTAAAAACAACGGTTAGATTTCCTTGCGCAACTGCGCTTCATACGCTTTGAGGTTGGCCTTGATTTCGTCATCGAGTTCGGGCTCGACGATGTCGGTGTATTGTTGCATCGTTTTCCAGATGATTGCCGCCACGATGTAGCGCGCCATTTCCTTATCGTCGGCAGGAATCACAAACCATGGTGCCTTTTCTGTCGAGGTGGCATTAATCGCTTCCTCATAATATCTCATATAATCGTCCCAAAGCAGGCGTTCCTTGAGATCGCCTGGCGAAAATTTCCAATTGTGGTCATTTTCTTCAAGCCTCCGAAGCAGCCTTTGCCGTTGCTCCTCTTTGCTCAGGTGCATGTAGAACTTAAAGACGATGGTGCCGTTCTGCACGATGTGCTTCTCAAAATTGCGGATCTGCTCCATCCTATCCTGCCAAAACTGCGGCCTGATGTCGTCCACAGATTCGATTCCCGGTAAATTTTCATTCAAAATATACTCGGGATGCACGCGCGTCACGAGCACATTTTCATAATGCGTCCGGTTGAAAATCCCAAATTTTCCCTTCTCGGGCAGCGCGATATAATGCCGCCACAAATAATCATGCCCAAGCTCGGTGGCGCTGGGTACCTTAAAACTGTTCACGACCATCCCGCGCGGGTTGAACTGTTTGAAAACCTCCCGAATCAAACTGTCTTTCCCAGACGTGTCCATGCCTTGAAAACAAATCAAAACCGCGTAACGGTTATGTGCGTACATCACATCCTGAAGTTTGCTGAGTTTCTCCACGATGGCGTCCATGGCCTCTTCTTTCTCGTCGTCATCGGCATTGACATGCAGGTGCGTGGGCCAATCAGTAAGCTGAATCTTCTTTGTTACTTTAAAATCGTCTGGATTAACGGGTCGCATTGAAATTGGTTTTATATTTATACTTTCAAATTTAAGGATTTATTGAAGCTATTTCCTGCTGTGCGCTGTATCTTTTGCTTTCTAAAGAAGAAAGCAAAAGGATGCCGCTTCCATCAGGGCTAGTCGCGTACCTCCATCAACCTCAATTTTCATTCATGGTCAAGTTCCAGCTCGAATTACTCTTCCACATCATCGGCATCGGATCGGCGTCCGGCCTCATCTATAAAGGCGACAGCGTTTTTGTCATCTCCGACAGCAGCAATGCTTTGTTCGAGTACAACATCAAAACCCAAGCGCTTGAAAAAACCAGCCTAGACGGCAATCCCACCACAGACAATATCCCCAAAAAGACCAAAGCAGACTATGAAGCCATGGCCAATTACGGCGATGATTTTTACATCTTCGGCTCTGGCTCGACCCCAAATCGCAATAAAATGGTGCAGGTCAACACCCAAACCCAAACCATGAAAACCGTAGACCTGTCTTACCTCTATTCGCTCATGCAAAGTTTCGGGAACATCACACCCCAAGATTTCAACATAGAAGGCGTGGTATTTACCGGCGAACAATGGTATTTCCTGCAACGCGGCAACGGCCAATCGGCGCAGAATGGAATCTTTACGGTAAACGGCAAAAATCTCGAAAACGACTTTACCATTTTATACAACCAGTACAAACTTCCCAAAATTAAAAGCGTGCGCAGCAGTTTCACCGACGCGGTTTTGGTAGACGGCCAACTGTATTTCCTGGCCTGCGCCGAAGATTCGGCCTCGACTTATGAGGATGGCCAAGTCCTTGGCAGCCTGATTGGCAGTGTCGACCTCGAAACCATGAAAATTGGCAAGACACTCCAGGTTTCAAACCAACACAAGTTTGAAGGGCTTACTTTGTACCAGAACAGCGCACACCAACTCGAATTTTTGCTCTGTGAAGATAACGACACACAGGTCTTAGAATCAAATATTTACAAACTATCTGTACGCAAGTAACGGCGATCGGCAGAAAAAAAATAGCCGGCTTGCCAACCTTTTCTGCTTTTGGCGTCTCTTTAGCATAAAGACCTCGATTGTGATAGATGAATCCCTCATAACAGCCTGTAAAAAAATGCAACGCGATGCGCAGCGGCAAGTATACGATTATATGGCGCCCAAGTTGTACCGCAGTTGCAAGCGCTACCTCAAAAAGCAGGAGGAGATAGAAGAAGCCATGGCCGATGCGTTCTTCATCATCTTTACCAAACTCGACCAACTCAAGGAAATCAAGGCTTTTGAAGGCTGGGCCAGGAAAATCGTTGTGAACCAGTGTTTGCTCACGATCCGCAAAAATGTCAATTTCAATATGTACCTCGATGACGTGAAACTACTGTCACAGCCTGTGGTTGAGGCCGCCACCGAACTCGAGGAAGCCGACCTGCTCAACCTGCTGGGTCAAATCCCCGAAGGCTGCAAAACCATTTTTACCTTATTTGTCATTGAAGGTTACGGCCATAAGGAAATTGCAGAAATGCTGCACATCTCAGAAGGAACGTCTAAATCGCAGCTCAACGCGGCCAAAACCAAACTCAAACAATTGGTCAACCAGTTGTATTACCAAAAAGCAGAATGATGGAAAACGACGATAAAATTTTCGAAAAAATAAAACAGGCTTCGCTCAATCCCGAGACCGAGCATTTCCCGTCGATAGACAAAGTCTGGTCGCGCGTAGAGAGCAAACTCGACAACAAAGTACTCAAAAAGCAGAACCAACTCTGGAAGAAAATTGCCGTAGCCGCCTCGTTCCTACTCGTTTTTACCTTGTCTTACCAAATTTTCAAACCCAGCGAGCCCGCACTCGAATTACCCATTCAAAAAAAACCAGCCGACGCTCCGCTCACGATACAAGAATTCGCACTTCCGGCAAAAGACACGCAAACTCAATTGCCATCGCCATCAATCCAGGTTTCCCAGGCAAACGATAAAACCACCAAAGCCGCAAATGCCCAACCTGCTGTACCGTCCGCGAATGCGATAATTTCAGTAGCCGATGAATCTGTTGTGGCAACGCCTGCACCGCAATCTGCCTCCAATGAAATATCAGGAGCCGCATCCGGATATGCTGAAAAAGAAGCCATTGCCAAAGAAAAGAAAATTTCAGACGACCAAAGTGAAACTGACGACGTGTTCCAGAACCGCGTTTTCGATGCACGCGGCGTCAAACGGGAACAAGCCGAGGCCAAAAGAAGTACGACACCAAAAAAACCACAAATCTACCCTGCTGAGAAAAGTGTTCCACTGGTCGTCTTAGATGGTAAAGCGATCACCGCCAACACCGACAAACAGGCCTTACAGCAAGGACTTTCCCAAATGGATCCAGAAGCCGTCGAAAGCATCGTGGTACTCGACGATCCGCTGTACATCATTAACGGCCACCAGTATACCGAGCAGGAATTGTTTGGCCCGAATCCTACCAGCCCTTACCATCCGCTTGGCCAACAACAAATCGAATCCTTGTCAATCCTGCAGGGCGACAAAGCGATTGCCGCTTACGGAAAAAAAGGGCAAAAAGGCGTGGTCATCATTGCCACCAAAAACCAAAAACCCGCTCCGACGCGCAAGGAGTAAATCATTAACATTTTAAAAAATCCATCGTCATGAAAAAGCTCAAAATGTTTTCATCAGGCATTGTTATGCTTGTAGTTTTCGCCTCATTCGGCGTACATAAAATCGCTGGTCCTGTGCAGACCGCAATGACCATTAGTGGTGTGGTTTCGGATGATTCCGGGCCGTTACCAGAAGCCACGGTGCGCGTTAAAGGCACTGGACGCGGTACAAAAACCAACGTTAACGGGCAATACACAATCAAAGCCAGCAAAGGCGAAACACTTGTTTTTAGCTTTCTGGGATACAAAGACAAAAGTGTAAAAATCAGCGGCAACCCGGTGCTTAATGTCAAACTGACCGAAACTGTCGGAACCGTAAACGAAGTTGTTGTCAAGGATCTCCATGTCAAGCGCGAACAAGATGCGCTCGGTTACCCTGCCCCAAAAACAACTGCTCAAGAGTTATCATTGCCGTCACGTGCACCCGGCGTGAATGTTGTTGCGGGCGCATCGACAAAAGTGATGATTCGCGGTTATGCCAGCATGCCCAATGTTAAAGAAGTGTCCCGCCAAAACTACCAGCAAAACCAACGCCTCGATAGCAACACCGAAGACTACGATTCTTTTATAGAAAACCCATTCGAGGCGCCTAAAAACGCACCCTTGTCTACTTTTTCTATCGATGTCGATAATGCCTCATACACGAACGTTCGCCGGTTCATCAACAATGGGCAAGCGGTACCCAAAGACGCCGTACGCGTAGAGGAAATGGTGAACTTTTTCAAATACCGATATCCGCAGCCCAAAGACGCGCATCCGTTTTCGATCAACACCGAATACAGCGCCTCGCCTTGGAACAACAACCACAAATTGCTGCGCATCGGTCTACAAGGCAAACAGTTGCCAACAGCCGATTTGCCTGCCTCTAACCTGGTTTTCCTCATTGATGTTTCGGGTTCCATGTATGCCGAAAATAAACTACCGCTGCTCGTACAATCGCTCAAAATTCTCGTTAGGGAACTGCGCGCCGAAGACCAGGTCGCTATTGTGGTCTACGCAGGCGCTGCCGGTTTGGTGCTCCCCACCACGCCCGGCAACGAAAAACAAAAAATAGTCGATGCGCTCCAAGCTTTGACTGCAGGCGGAAGCACGGCTGGAGGCGCTGGCATCCAATTGGCGTATCAAGTGGCCCAGGAACATTTCATCAAAAATGGCAACAACCGGGTGATTTTGGCTACCGACGGCGATTTCAATGTGGGCGCGAACTCAAATTCAGATATGGAAAAACTCATCGAGGAAAAGCGCAAATCGGGTGTATTCTTAACCTGTTTGGGTTATGGCATGGGCAATTACAAGGACAGTAAGATGGAAACGCTCGCCGACAAAGGCAACGGGAACTACGCTTATATCGACAACATCCAGGAAGCCAACCGCTTTTTGGGCAAGGAATTCAAAGGCTCAATGTACGCGATTGCCAAGGACGTGAAAATCCAGATCGAGTTCAACCCGAAACAGGTAGCGGCTTATCGACTCATCGGATACGAAAACCGTAAATTGCGTCCAGAGGATTTCACCAACGACAAGATCGATGCCGGCGAACTTGGCAGCGGGCATACCGTGACGGCTTTATATGAAATCATTCCGGTTGGTGTAAAAAGTGAATTCCTTGAAAGTACGCCAGCCTTGAAATATTCCAAAACTGAAGCCACGGGAACGGTTTACAACGACGAACTCGCCACGGTCAAATTCCGCTATAAAAAGCCCGATGGCGACAAAAGCACCGAGATGGTTGAGGTGATTGGCAACAAAGCCGAAAGCCTCAGCAACGCGTCTCAGGATTTCAAATTCTGTGCGGCGGTGGCTTGGTTTGGCCTCAAATTGCGCGAGTCGAAACTCGTGGCGAACCAGTCGTCGGAGGACATTAAAAAGCTTGCGCAATCAGGCTTGACCAATGATGCGGATGGCTACAAAGCCGAGTTCATACGGCTTGTAGAAAGCGATATTAAATTTAGTGTGCGTTGAATTAGTGTTTGATTATATTGTTGAGAAGGCAAGCGGTTTCGTTTGCCTTTTTTTGAAGCCGGGAACCTGCTGTACGCTGCTATCTTTTGCGCTCGTTCCTCGCTGCAAAAGGATATCCGCTGCCATCAGGGCTATTTACTTTTGGCTAGGGCCCAAAAGTAAACAAAAGGCCCTTGCTCCAGCAATTAGAATCTTGAAAACTACCTCAAAAAGCGGGCTTTCGCTAAGCCGTTCGCCTTGCAGGCTCACTTTTCACGCTCCAGCTGCCGCTTTTTTTCGTTGTTTTGCTTCGCCAGTTCGGCCTTTGGCCTCGGGTCTACGATTCTAATTAATGTCGCGCCAGGCATGAAGTGTATATTTTATTTTCGGCTTGCGCGCTGCGCCGAAAATCCTCGCCGGAATGATTCATCCGTTGATTCGATAACTTTCCTAGATGGATTCCTGCAGCTCCGAAAGTCCTCACCGGAGACAATCGTACCTTTAAACGGGAAACATCTTAGAAGGATTTTTCGTGCAGCTTCAGCCAGCGACCCGAGGCCAAAGGCCGAACTGGCGAAGCAAAGATAAAATGAACACTTCCGACTTAGTGGCCTTCGGAGAAAAAGCGTGAAAAGCAATGAGGAAATCGGCAGCGGGAGCGTGAAAAGTGAGCTTGCAAAGCGAACGGCCTAGCGTACGCCCGATTTTCGAAGTAGCTTTTAGCTTTTTATTCGCAGAGCCTTGAATTTTTGTTTCTTTTACCTCACCGCTCTAATATTTGTAAGCGGTGTTCGGTGAATTGCATTTGTTTCAAGACAAAAGAAAGCCTGCGGCAGCATAGCCCCGATTACCTCACAAAATAATAATTTGAAATTTTGTGTTCGGTCAGTTCGGCCTGTGGCCTCGGGTGCAGCGGCATCCTTTTGTTCCGCTTCTTTAGCGGACAAAAGATACAGCGCAAAGCGGGAAACAGCTCCTACTTCTCAATCTCCCGCAAACTCTCCATCTTCTTGTGCTCCAGGAAACCTTTGATGTCTTCAAAGTGTTCCTTCACGCGTTTGTTTCCAAACTCAAAAACTTTGGTTGCCAGACCATCGAGGAAGTCACGGTCGTGCGACACCAGGATTAATGTACCGTCAAAATCGCGTAAAGCATCCTTAATGATGTCTTTGGTTTTCATGTCGAGGTGGTTGGACGGCTCATCGAGAATGAGCAGGTTGACGGGTTCGAGCAAGAGTTTGATCATGGCCAATCGGGTTTTTTCGCCGCCCGAAAGTACTTTCACTTTCTTGGTGATGTCGTCGCCATGAAACATGAATGCGCCCAGGATGTTCTTGATTTGGGTTCGGATGTCGCCCACGGCAATGTTGTCTATGGTTTCGAAAATTGTGGCATTCTCGTCGAGCAATGAGGCTTGGTTTTGGGCGAAATAACCGATTTGCGCATTGTGGCCGATTTCGACCGAACCGCTGTTGATCTCGATCTCTTTCATAATTGCCTTGATCATCGTAGATTTTCCCTCGCCATTTTTACCCACGAAAGCCACTTTGTCTCCGCGTTCAATGACGATGTTGGCATCCTTGAAAACAAGGTGGTCACCGTACGATTTTTCTAAATCCTTGACCACGACCGGGTATTGCCCTGATCGTATGGCCGGCGGGAATTTGAGTTTCAAGGCCGACGTATCTACCTCATCTACCTCAACAATTGTTAGCTTTTCGAGCATCTTCACGCGCGATTGCACGGCATCGGTTTTAGAAAAGGTTCCCCTGAAACGATCGATGAATGCCTGGTTCTCGGCAATCATCTTTTGCTGCTCATCATAGGCTTTTTGCTGGTGGATGCGGCGGTCTTTGCGCAATTCCAGGTAGTGCGTGTATTTGGCTTTGTAGTCGTAGATTCGGCCCATGGTCACCTCGATGGTGCGGTTGGTGATGTTGTCTACAAACGCGCGGTCGTGCGAAATGACCACGACGGCTTTGGCCGAATTGATCAAAAAATCCTCGAGCCACTGGATACTTTCGATGTCCATGTGGTTGGTGGGCTCATCGAGCAGGATCAGGTCGGGTTTTCTGAGCAGGATTTTGGCAAGTTCGATTCGCATGCGCCAGCCACCTGAAAATTCTGAGGTTTGGCGCGTGAAGTCGGATCGTTCAAAACCAAGCCCCACAAGGATTTTCTCGACTTCGGCTTCGTAGTTGACTTCTTCTATCGCGTAGAATTTCTCGCTCAAATCAGATACGCGTTCGATGAGCTTCATATAATCGTCGGATTCGTAATCGGTACGAACGGTGAGCTGTTCGTTGAGATCGTCGATTTCTGCTTTCATCTTGAAGATTTCGCTGAAGGCTTTTGAGGCTTCCTCCATCACCGTCGACCCATCTTTGGTAAGCAGATGCTGTGGCAGGTAAGCGATGACGGCTTCTTTTGGCGCAGAAACGCTTCCTGATGAGGGTTTGCTTTCTCCGGCGATAATTTTGAGTAGCGTGGACTTTCCGGCGCCGTTTTTCCCCATCAGTGCGATTTTGTCGTTTTCATTGATGGCGAAAGAAACCTCGCTGAAAAGTGTGGTACCGCCAAACTGGACGGCTATGTCATTGACTGTGATCATGGTTGCAATTTTGAAGCGGCAAAGATAATGCAATGCCTTTACAAACCAATCTCAAAATAGGCAAATGTCAGTTTTAGTCGTGTGTGAACTGTGACTGGCTTGGGGCGAGTCTTAGTTTTGGTTGGGGCTGATTTGCAACCTTCTCAGAAGACTTGATACTGGTCAATCCGAGATTGGCTGTTGTGCCAGCTTTTTAATAAAATACCCGGCTTACGCCCAAACCGATTGCCCACGAATTGTAGGCGTTTACTTTTAAATCATTGGTCACATTTGCATTCAATTCCCAATTTTTTGACAGGTGGTAGCCATATTCGAGACCGACACGAAACAAAAACAAATTTCCGGTATGCGCAAATTCGCCACCACCTCCTAACATATAACTGAAATGTTTTCCCGGTTTGTACGAAACCATTATGGCCGAAGCGATCGGATAGCTTCTTTTGAGAACCTGGGCATTTGCGCTTTTTAGATGTTCCTCAACGGCAAAGTCTTCTACAACAATGTCATTATGCAAGCCTATTGCCCATCGCTTACTGAATTTATAATTGTAATTGATGGCCCATGAAGGCAATGACAGCCACTTTCTTTTGCCGTTGGCTTGAATACCCTGACTAATTTGGGTATGACTAATCACAATTCCCAGCGTGTGTTGTTGCTGCCTTTCAGGATGTGCTTCCTCTTGTGAGAAAACACTGCCATAAAAGAATAGAAATAGTATTGGCAACGAATAAGCACTTTTCATAATTTGAATCCTTATTGTTTGGTTTGGAATCGGGACAGTGCCTGAAGCCCAGGCCAAAATTTTACTCGCGAACGTTCGTGCCTTTACTCTTTTTTATAGATAGAATTACCTTCTTTAATGGTTTCTAATACCACAATATCTTTAAGCGTCATTGGATCTACTTTAAGTGGATTTTTATCAAGCAGAACAAAATCAGCAAGTTTCCCTGCTTTAATACTTCCTTTTCGATCTTCCTCAAAAAATTGCTCGGCACCCCAAATGGTAATTGATTTTAATGCTTGATAAGGCGTCAATCTTTCGTTCTGTCCCATGACGCTTCCGCTGCGACTTACGCGGTTTACGGTGGTCCACATAATCATCATGAGGTTTGGCATTGCCACGGGTGCATCGGTATGACTGGTTACCCGAATACCTTTTTTTAGGGCAGAATGGATTGGACTGATTTGTTGGGCTTTGTCTGGACCAATTATTTGTTTGTACCAATCACCCCAATAAAAAGTATGCATGAGGAAGAACGATGCTGTAAGGTCGTATTTTTTAATGCTGTCTAACTGATCCATCCTAATCAGTTGCCCATGAATTAAGATATTTCGTCTGTCTTTGTTACCGTATTTGGCCGTCGCTTTGTGAAGTGCACGGAATAGCTGATCGGCAGGCCGCGTCTCCGTTGACATGCGCTTTCAACTGCCAGTTATTGGCAAAGGCGTCATCTACGATTTTCTGGACGTCCTGGTCTTTTGGCATTGCGGGATATCCGCTGTAGCCTTGTTTTTGTCCGTCGGGAGGGATTAAATAAGGCGTAGTCCTCCAAGCCGTCCTTCCTTGCGGTGAACCATCAAGGGTCAATTTAAATCCTGCAATTCTGTAGTGTTTGTTATAATCTTTACTGTTCCATACTGTTTTCATGTATTGCGGACAAGAATAATCTATCCAGGAATTTACATCCAA
>JAKQJQ010000340.1 GCA_029561105.1 Bacteroidota bacterium | reverse complement strand
AGGGCCTTCTTTTGTCTGGCAACAAAAGAAGCAAAAATGCCTGGCGACCAAATTACAATCTTGAAAACTACCTCAGAACGCGGTCTCCGGGCTAAGCCGCTCGCCTTGCAGGCTCGACTCTCACGCCCTCCGATGCCGCTTTTCTTCGTTGTTTTGCTTCGCCAGTTCGGCCTGCGGCCTCGGGTCTACGATTCTAATTTGACGTCGCACCAGGTAGGAAGTGTCTATTTTATTTTTCGTTTGCTGGCGCTGCACGAAAAATCCTCCCAAGAAAGTTTCCGAATCAAAGGATGAATCATCCGGTTTAGAATTTTTGGCAGGGCCGAGCGTTAAGACCCGAGGCTGAAAGCCGAACTGAACGAAGTTAAAATGTCCAGTGGACATTTTTAGCGAAGGAGCCAGGAGGCGCGTTGGCCACAAGCCAAAAATCAATAAACACTTCCTGACTGGCGCGGCAGTCATAAGATTTGCGTTAAGACCCGAGGCCACCCGAGGCTTTAGCCGAACTGGCGAAGCAAAGGCCGAACTGAACGAAGTTAAAATCAATGGTAAAAACCGTTAAGAACGAAAAACTGTTTGAGCGCTAGCGAGTTTTTTTCGTTTAGGTTTTTGGCATTGATTTTTAGCAAATCTTATGAGCCGACCGCCTTTTTGCTACTTTTGCGGCGAGGCAAAAGTAGGCCCTCGCGGCAGCGATAGCCCCGATAGAAATGGAAATCCTTTTTGGCGAGGCACGAGACAAAAAGATTGCAATGGATAGCGGGAAACAGCTCCTAATTATTCTTTAGAATAATACTGCTTCACCACTCCATTCGCAATCACAGTTGCAAGTATCACCACAGAAACCACATAAAACGGCACGCTCATCTGCTCGCTGTCGCCAATGATAAAGTACGCGAGAAAAATCCCATACACCGGTTCAAGATTGGTGGTAAGCATGACGGTATACGGAGACAATTTGCGCATCACGCCCACCGAAGCCGTAAAGGCATAAGCCGTACAAACCGATGAAAGAACAAACAAATACAGCCAGTCTTTACCCGAGAGTTCAAAAAATTCGAGGGTGAATCGGCCATCGTAAATAAGGTACAGCGACACAAAGAAAAAGCCGGCAAAAAACTCATACAAACTAATAACGGCGGCATCGTGCTGGTTGGTGAGCTTGCCGTTGAAGATGGTAAAGACCACACCCATGAAAACAGAAAACAAGGCGCAAACCATACCTTCGAGGTATTTGACCTCGACGTTCATAATCACACACAAACAGGCAATGATAATGAGACCGAACAGGATTTCATACCAAAGCATTTTGCGGTTGTAGAAAATGGGTTCGAGGATCGACGCAAAAAATGCACCGGTGGAGAACATCGCCAAAGTCACCGACACATTCGAGATGTCTATGGCCCGGAAGAAGAAAATCCAATGGATGGCAATGAGCAAACCCACGAAAACGAGTTGCAATGTAGCTTTGGCGGGCAACAGGAATTTCCTTTTGGTCAGCAAGAGGTAAGCCAACAGAAAAATACCGGCAAGCAACATGCGGTACCATACCAGTGAAGCATCGCGGATACTGATGAGTTCTCCTAAAACCGCTGTAAATCCCCAAATAAAAACAATCAAATGAAGGTTCAGGTAGCTTTTAAGGTTGTTATCGCTTTGCATTTCTGAGCAGGTAAATGGCCAGGATGCCAAAAGCGGTGTTTGGAATCCAAACGGCGATGAAAGGCGGGATTGCCGATTTTTCGGCCATTACCCCAAAAATTTTATCGAAGAATACAAACGAAAAGGCGAGCAATATACCAATGGCCAGGTTCATTCCCATCCCGCCACGGCGTTTCATAGACGAAACCGCCACGGCAATAATGGTGAGGATAAAAGCCGAAACCGGAATACTGTATTTCTTGTACAAAACCACCAAATACGTGTTGATGTTGGCGTTGCCTCGTTTTTTCTCGCGGTCTATAAAGTCGAGCAGTTCGCCGTAGTTGAGCGTCTCTGCCACATAAACCGTTGGCGTGAGGTCTTCGAGCTCAAAATTGAAATGGGCTACGCGTTTCTCGGCACGTTCAATCACATCATCTACCGGACCAACCGTACGCTTGACATAATCAAACATGGTGTAGGTACTGTCTTTGGCATTGTAGCGGATGCGCGCTGCCGAAATTTTGTACTGGAGCTGGTCGCCCTTGAATTTCTCGAGCGAAAAATTGAACGCCATTTTAGATACCGTGTTGAAATTGCTCACAAAAATATATTCGTCGTCGCTGATTTGACGAAACACATCCGAGTTGTCTCGCATCTCCTCCTGCCCGTTCCCAATAAGGTAATTGTAGCGGAAATTCTTGAAGCCTTCACTGGCTTTGGGTACTAGGTAAAATCCCATGAGCAGCGAGAACAACGAAACAATCGTAGCGCCTATGAGATAAGGCCTCATGAAACGCGTAAATGAAATCCCCGAACTCAAAATGGCAATGATTTCAGTGTTATTGGCGAGTTTCGACGTAAACCAGATCACCGACAAAAACAACATAATCGGGAACAGCAGGTTGGCGAAATAAATCACAAAGTCATAGTAATAAATGGCAATTTTATCAAACGGCACCTTGTTCTCAATCATCTTATTGACTTTTTCAGACACGTCGATGACAATCCCGATAGGAATAAAAAGCAACAACATCACCGAGAATGTGGCGAGGTAACGTTTGAGGAGGTAGCGGTCTATTATTGTTAACATGGGTTCAGGGTTCAGGGTTCAGGGTTCAGGGTTTGGCACAGTGTCGGCTCGGAGACCTTTTCCCTGCACCTTGTAGCCTGCACCTTGCACCGATTTACAATCTCTTATCCATCTGCTTCACCATCATCTCTTTCCACTCCCGGAAATCTCCCGCTAAGATATGCTTTCTGGCTTCACGAACCAACCACATATAAAACCCAAGGTTGTGGATCGTGGCAATCTGTTTCCCGAGGTATTCATTGGCGGCAAACAAATGGCGCAGGTACGCTTTGGTGTATTCGTGGTCAACGAAAGTGGTACCTTCGGGATCGAGTGGTGAAAAATCGGCTTCCCATTTTTTATTCTTGATGTTGATTGTGCCCTGCGCTGTAAACAACATTCCGTTTCTTGCATTCCTGGTGGGCATTACGCAGTCGAACATATCTACGCCGAGTGCAATATTTTCTAAAATATTGATTGGTGTTCCCACGCCCATAAGGTACCGCGGCTTGTCTTCTGGCAAAATATCACAGACCACTTCGGTCATCGCGTACATTTCCTCGGCAGGTTCCCCTACAGACAATCCGCCGATGGCGTTGCCTTGCTGCCCGGCATTGGCAATATACTCGGCCGATTGGATGCGCAAGTCCTTATAGGTGCTGCCTTGCACAATCGGGAAAAACGTCTGCTCGTAACCATACTTGAACGGTGTCTTGGCCAAATGCGCAATACAACGATCCAGCCAACGGTGCGTCATGTGCATCGAACGGCGCGCGTAGTGGAAATCACACGGATACGGCGTACATTCGTCAAAAGCCATAATGATGTCGGCCCCAATCGTGCGTTGGATTTCCATGACATTTTCGGGCGTGAAAAAGTGTATCGAGCCATCAATATGTGACTTGAACTTCACGCCTTCTTCCTTGATTTTTCTATTGGCCGATAACGAATACACCTGGTAACCGCCCGAATCGGTAAGGATGTTGCGGTCCCAGTTCATGAATTTGTGCAATCCGCCTGCCTGCTCTAAAATGTGCTGCTGCGGACGCAAATACAAATGATAGGTATTGCCCAGTATGATGTCGGGGTTGATTTCCTGCTTGAGTTCGCGCTGGTGTACGCCTTTTACTGAGGCAACGGTGCCTACCGGCATAAAAATCGGGGTTTCTATCACGCCATGATCGGTGGTGATTTTTCCGGCGCGCGCTTTAGATTGTGGATCTTTTTGTAATAACTCGAATTGCATAAGGCTAATTTCAGTCGGCAAAGATAACAGAAATGTAGTTTTCGGGTCGTGGATTGGGAATTAATTATCATTTCGTGCCGTGTTACTTATTGGGGCGTGCCCCTACGGGTCGCGCTGTACACGGTGCGCGGCACCTTGCTCCCATCGCTCACGCGGCTGCAATCTATTATCCATCCATTGGTACCATTTAAAGCTATCGGTTCTAAAAATTTAATGGCCATCCGTTCGCTATATTTGTTACATTTGAAATCATGGTAGCACCAGACCACTACAATTTCAACCTATTCAACAGCCTGATCCTCGGCGGCATCGTGCAGGGATTGCTATTTGGCGTGGTCGTGGCCAGTTCTAAGAAATACCGCGACACCGGCACGCTGCTGCTTGCCGCGCTCATTGTCGCGTTTTCACTCAACAATCTGCAATATTACGTAGCCGATGCCCATCTGGTGCGATTGCGTTATTTGTATGGCATCACCTGGACGCCGCTGCAATTGCTGCTCGGGCCGCTGGTTTATTTTTACGGGCTCAAGTTGCTGTTCCCTGAAAAAAGCATCCCAAGGAAAACCATAATCGGCTTGCTGTTACCGTTTGCACTGGGCTGGCTAGCCATCACTTATGTCAAGGCCACGCGCACCTATCTTGAGGCTAAAATGGATTATCTGTACCTCGAAGCGTTGCTAGAGTTCATCAGCAATGTACTGGCTACTTTTGCCGTTTCCAAACTGCTTTGGCTCACACACAAAGCCGAACGCGATGCTGAGTCTTTCGGGGTTTCTATCGTGTTGCAAAAATTGCAATGGTTTCGTAACATCCTGATTACTTTCTTGATTTTGTGCGTGGTTTGGCTCGTGGTCATCGTGCTCATGGTACTCAGCATCGAACCCGACGGCATGTGGTACGTCATCTGGCTGTCGCTATCGGTCATGATTTATTGGCTGGGGCACATCGGCATCTACAAATACGGCGTATTAGAAGAACGCAAGAAAATTCGCAGCCACACGCTCAATCGCAGTAGCGTGACGGTCATAGACCGGTACAAGAACGACTACGTCTCGAGGTTTGAAGATCTGCTCATCAACAAAAAGTATTTCCTCAACCCCGATCTCACGCTCGACAATATAGCCGAAGAACTCAACCTGAGTAAAAGCCACCTCTCGCGCATCATCAACAAAGAGATGAAAACCACTTTCCCCGAATACATGAACGAATTGCGCGTTAAGGAAGCGAAATTTTACCTGCGCCATCCCGATTTTGGCAATTATACTTTGGTCGCCATTGGGCTTGAAGCCGGATTTGCGTCGAAGACTTCATTTAACAATACTTTCAAAAAAGTGACGGGCATGACACCGTCCGAATACAAGAATTCTGAAATTGAAACCGAACCCTCAGCACAGTCTTTCGTCTAGGGTTTGAAATTCCTGTTGCTGTTTTTCTTCCTCCAACATTTCGTTCAAATGTGTTCACAAATACGCCAAAAAGCGTTTTTTGGAACAGTGAACCCAGCGCAGGCGGTAATTTTACGTTGCCTCCAGACACCTCTACTTCCTATCTGCTATAGCTGTCTTTTTAAATCCTTAAAATAGTTATATCATGAAACAACTTTTCTTTCTACTGGCATTTTGTGCCACGATTACGACCAATGCCCAAACCAATACGTTTACCGGGGCGATCAACACGAACTGGAACAATGGTTTGAACTGGAGCCTCAACACGGTACCCGGCGCAACCAACACCGTTGTCATTCCTACGGGAAAAAGTGTGGTGCTCAACGCCAATGCCAGCGTACAGTCTATTCAACTCGAAGGAACCGCAGCACTTACCATACAGGCGAATCTTTCTATTTCCGAGACATCTAATGCCGATGCACTAGCTACAATTTCCTGGGGCAGCGGCATCCTCAGCGGCGCCACATTCAACAACCTCGGCGCAATCACGCTCGTGGCCGGTGGTAAAAAAATCGACGGCGGTATGACATTCAACAATTCGGGCACCATCACCATTGTTTCAGATTCGTCACTTGACATCAGTAACGGAGTGCTCAACAACCTGCCTGCTGGCGTGATCGACTTTCAATTCACGCAAGACATCACCGGAACCGGCGTGGGCACACACACCCTCAATAATGCAGGGACGATTAAAAAATCGGTCAACGTTGGTCCGTCGAGCATCCTGGCCGAACTGCATAATACGGGAGCCATTTCTGCCGAATCGGGCACGCTGCGCCTGAGCAACCCATTAACCGTTCTTACCGGAGGGACTTATAATGCAAGTGCAGGCTCCAACCTCCTTTGGAATTCAACGGTAACGGTTTCAGGGGTTTTATCAGGAAATATCGACGGAGAACTCAACTGGGCCGGAACAGTTAATGTACCACTTGCAGCCTCCTTTGGTTTTTCGGGCGGCGGTACTTTCAATTGGGGCAATGGGCGTGTAACGGGCGGCGGAACGCTGGTCAACAACAGCTTGCTACAGATGACGGGCGCTTATTTTGGGACGAAAATCATAGAAGGCGGCACCACATTCAATAATGCTGCAACGATCCGCATCCAGACCGACTGGTCTATAGACATCCAGAACGGAACACTCAACAACCTGGCAACTGGAATTATCGATTTTCAACAATCGCATCAAATGCTTGGCACCGGCGCCGGTAGCCACGCCTTTAACAACAACGGTTTGATTAAAATTACCAACGCGCTCGCCGTTGGCCGTATCGATTCTGAACTCACCAATACCGGCACGATTTGGGTCGAAACGGGTACGATCCAACTGCGAAATCCACAAACCCAACTCAACGGTGGCATTTACAATGTTGCCGCAGCGGGAACACTCATGAACACGCAGCCCATCATTTGTTCGGGCACCTTGACCGGAGTGGTTGATGGCATTTTTACGTTCAATTCAGACATCAACGTCCCGGTGGCCGCGAGTTTCAATTTTAGCGGAAACGGTCTGATCAATTGGGGTTCGGGAACCATAAAAGGTGGCGGTACACTCACCAATTTGGGTGTATTCGAATTTTCGGGTGCTTGGGTAGGAAGTCGCTTCCTCTCCGAATCTACGACGCTCGTCAATGCCAATACCCTTAAAATGACTTCGGATCAAACGGTAACCATGAACGGAGCTACGATCAACAACCTTGTGAATGCGACAATCGATATTAGCTTTCCAGGTGCACTGGCTTCGGGAACCGGCATCAATATCGTGAACAATATTGGGTTCCTTAAAAAAAGTGCCAGCACTGGTACTTATACGATTGGCGCAACGGTAAACAACATAGGTTCTATCGAGGCGAATGTGGGCCAGCTCAAGCTCGACTCTTTCAATAACACTTTAACCGGTACGGTAAGCGGGACAGGCGCAATACAGGTTGCATCGGGTACTAATTTCATCAACAACGGGACTTTTGCACCTGGCGGAGATCCAGGCATGCTCACGGTGGTTGGCAACTATTCGTCTACTGCAAACACGCGTTTTAACGTAGAATTGTACGGACTCGTGCCGGGTACCGGCTACGACACCATGACGGTACAGAGCCAGGCTGACATGGCCGGAATTTTGAATGTGGATTTGTATTTTGATCCCGCCATCAACGATCAGTTCACGATTGCGACTTCCTGGACAACATTGACCTCGAGCCTGCCTACAACCGTGGTGGCCAACTACAACGGAATGTCTTACACTTTCAATGTGAATGTCGTAACCAACAACAAACTCGTGTTGACACTCGTGCAAAAAGTTCTGGCCAGCGACTCTTTTGCTATCGAGAGCAAGAAGATCACTATGGCACCCAATCCGGCAACGACAACCATTCGACTGCGCAATGAGAGCCAACTCACTTTAACCCAGGCAACGCTTCTTGATTTGAACGGGCGAACAATCCGCAGGATTGACCTGACGAATTTTGGGAAAGAATTCGAGATTGCGTTAGACCATTTCGCGGCCGGCCAGTATTTTATCCGATTGCAATCGGATCGGGGCAGCATGACCAGGAAATTTAGTGTGAAGTAGTTTTTCGATTTAGTTTTTTTAAGGTAGGCCTCGCTTCGGCGGGGCTTTTTCTTTGGATGGAATTTCGGTCGTTGCCCAAAAACAACCGCGTCAACAAAGCCTGCCCGTTGCCAATCTTGACAACTATTCAAAACTTTCCCTTGTCCCACCACGAAATAAAAGCTAATTTTGCATGCAAATTAATCTATACTACACACAATGTCTGACACACAGCAACTCAACAATTTAGTGATCCAGGTGCGCCGGGATATTCTAAGGATGGTACACGCCGTGAACTCAGGTCATCCCGGAGGTTCTTTGGGCTGTACCGAATTTTTCGTGGCGCTTTACCAAAATATTATGGACCGCAAACCCGGTTTTAACATGGACGGCATCGGCGAGGATTTGTTTTTCCTTTCTAACGGACACATCTCTCCGGTTTTTTACAGCGTTTTGGCCCGCAGTGGTTATTTTCCGGTTTCGGAATTGGCGACTTTCAGGAAAATCAACACGCGTTTGCAGGGACACCCAACCACGCATGAAGGTTTGCCTGGCGTAAGGATTGCCTCGGGCTCTTTGGGCCAAGGCATGTCGGTAGCCATTGGCGCGGCGCAAGCCAAGAAACTAAACGGTGACCAGCATCTCGTTTACAGCCTGCACGGCGATGGCGAATTGCAGGAAGGACAGAATTGGGAAGCCATCATGTATGCTTCGGCCAAGAAAGTCGACAACCTGATTTCAACTATTGACCTCAACGGCAAACAAATCGACGGAACCACCGACGAGGTGTTGTGCATGGGAAGCATCCGCGCGAAATTTGAAGCTTTTGATTGGGATGTGGTTGAAATCGAGAAAGGAAACGACATCGAGGCCATCATTGCCGGAATGACCGACGCCAAAACGCGTACCGGAAAAGGAAAACCGGTTTGTGTATTGTTGCACACCGAAATGGGTAACGGCGTCGATTATATGATGTACAGCCACGCCTGGCACGGAAAAGCGCCCAACGATGCGCAGCTTGAAGCCGCTTTGGCGCAGAATTATTGTGAAACGGAGAAAGATTATTAAAATCGCTTTACGCTACAAGCAGTAAGCTTTAAGCTTATTGCCTACAGCCTAGAGCTTACAGTAAATAAAATGACAAAATACGAAAATACAGGAAGCAAAGACACGCGTTCGGGTTACGGCGCGGGGATGACCCAGCTCGGGCAAACCAATGAAAATGTCGTGGCGCTTTGTGCCGATTTAATTGGATCATTGAAACTCGATGATTTCAAGAAAAACCATCCGGAGCGTTTTTTCCAGATCGGGATTGCCGAAGCCAACATGATTGGGATTGCAGCGGGACTTACCATAGGCGGGAAAATTCCGTTTACGGGGACTTTCGCAAACTTTTCTACAGGAAGGGTTTATGACCAGATTCGCCAATCGGTGGCTTATTCGGATAAAAATGTAAAAATCTGCGCCTCGCATGCAGGATTAACTTTGGGCGAAGATGGCGCGACACACCAGATACTCGAAGACATAGGACTTATGAAAATGCTTCCGGGCATGACGGTCATCAATACCTGCGATTACAACCAGACGAAAGCTGCAACACTCGCCATTGCCGACCACCACGGACCGGTATATTTGCGTTTTGGGCGTCCGGTAGTGCCGAATTTTACGCCTGAGAACGGCAAATTCGAAATCGGTAAAGCAGTACTTTTAAACGAAGGTTCGGATGTTACCATCATCGCTACAGGACATTTGGTTTGGGAAGCATTGGTTGCCGCCGAAGCTTTGGAGGTAAAAGGTATTTCTGCCGAAGTAATCAACATCCATACGATAAAACCCCTTGATGAAGAAGCCATCCTCGCCTCATTGGCCAAGACCAAATGTGTCGTTACTGCCGAAGAGCACAACATCCTCGGCGGACTTGGCGAAAGCGTGGCGCGCGTGTTGTCTTTGAACCATCCATGTCCGCAGGAATTCGTTGCCGTGCAGGACAGCTTTGGGGAATCGGGAACACCAGAGCAACTCATGGAGAAATACAAACTCAACAACCAGGCAATCGTTGCAGCGGTTGAAAGGGTGATGAAAAGAAAATAAAAGTAAACTGCATAAAAAATCCCGCTCAACAGGCGGGATTTTTTTGTTTTAATGACAGCTATTGTCGAGGTATTTTCTAAGTCTCGTTGGTGTCTGTGTGTCTCCGGCACAATTTGGAACGCCCCACCTTTCATCAAAATACTCGGTTGCAGGATCGTCTGTTACTGCTCCGTTAAAAAGATAATAGGTGGTGTAAAGGATAGTTCCCGTAGGAGAATCTCCTTCTCGCTTGACAAATTTACACTCGTCTTTGGTGAGGTATCCGTCGCCGTCATCATCGGTGTCCAGGTAATTGGGGGTGCCGTCTCCGTCGGTGTCATCGTCTGTGTAAGTACCGTCCCCGTCAAGGTCTTCATTGATGGACAGGATTCCGTCTCCATCCTGGTCCAAACGGCGTACATCATACAATTTGAAACTAAACATCAGTGGCGAATAAGCTGGGATGGTAATTGCCGCATCCGAAGTAGTTTGCTTGACATTGTAATAAGCCAAAGCCGATGGCAAGAACATCACGCCCGCCCCGAAATCGGTGTACAGCGCCGGGTTCGACCCTTCACCTGGTGCTACGGTTCCATTCCTGAACAATGGAAAAATTTCCTGCCAGCCTACGATGGTAGAAGGCAACGCAAAAAAAGAATTGGGAAGTGGAATGTACTCAAATCGGGTGCTGATGGGATCGGCGCCGTCTAAACTAAGGTAGGCTCCATCATAGGCTGCCAATACACCGTCGACCCGGGTTGGGGTTTCGCCAACGCCATCACGCAGCGAAAGGTAGTAAACTTTATAATTGAGTAAGTTATAATAAACCTCTTTATAGTGGAGCATTGGGCTGTCCCAAATGGGTTCTTTTGTGGTGTCGCCTTCGGGAATGGCTGAAATTTTGATGTCCTGATCGTTTGGTGCACCGGGATTGTTGACGATTTCTTCGATGTAATGTGTTTGTAGGAATTGCTCAATCAGGGCCAAATCCGCAGCGTATTGCGGGCCGTAATAACGCAATTGTTCGTACACTATATCGTCGTCTGCCTTGCCACAGGAAAATAAACCTAAAAGGGTGCAAATGGCTAAGAAATATAATTTAAATTTGTTCATTCTATGAGATTTATTAGGGCCGCAAGATACAATATTGATTTATTTTTGTGTGCAATTTAACGCCGAATTTAGAAAAAAATGAGAGTCGATAAATATTTGTGGTGCGTGCGATATTACAAAACGCGCAACATGGTAACCGAAGCCTGCAAGAAGAATCAAATCACCGTTAACGGACAAGTTGCCAAGCCATCTAAAGAGGTTTTCCCTACAGACAAGGTAACCTTTAGAAGAGATCAAATTACATACATACTGACCGTTTTGGATATTCCTCAAAATCGGGTGGGCGCCAAACTCGTAGACATTTACCGTAAGGATGAAACGCCGCCAGAAGCATTTGAGCACCTGGAATTGCTCAAATTATCCAAGGAGCATTACCGCAAAACCGGCGAAGGGCGTCCGACCAAAAAAGACCGCCGCGATTTGGAGGATTACGACAGCGGAAACCTGACCGAAAATTGGGATGATATTTAATAGAAATGAGGAATGTAAGCTTTAAATTTCCGATTTCCGACAACCAAATACAATCAATCAACAACCAAAAAAATGAGTCAAAATATCATACTCAACCACAAAGAAATTGAGCATAAAATCACCCGTATTTCTTACCAGATTTATGAAACATTTGTCGATGAGCAAACCATCGTGATTGCCGGCATATCCAAAAACGGTTATGTGATGGCGGAAAAAATTGCTGCCTGTTTGAAAAAAATTGCGCCATTGCAGGTGATCCTATGCGAAGTGTTTATCGATAAGCAAAATCCGTCGGCAGCGGTTCGCACCTCGATTGAAAAAGAAGCTTATGCCGATAAGGGTTTGGTATTGGTAGATGACGTGCTCAACTCTGGGACAACGCTGGTTTACGGCGTAAGACATTTCCTCGACGTGCCGTTAAAGAAATTCAAGACTGCCGTCCTGGTAGATAGAAATCACAAGAAATATCCTGTAAAAGCTGACTTCAAGGGAATTTCACTAAGCACCAGCCTTTTTGAACATGTCCAGGTAGTTTTTGACCAAAATAATGACTGCGCGTATTTAGAATAACAGTTTCTCAATCTCAGAAACGATTGCGTCTGGCGATTTTGAATCTACCACCACGGTGTGCGATGCTTTGTTGTAGAAAAAACTCCGCTCAAAAAGATGTTTGGCGATGAATTCTTTGAGATCTTCATTGGTTTCAGATACAATCAGCGGTCGTTGCGACTTGTTTTGTGCGAGCCTTTCATACAAGGTTTCGATACTGGCTTTGAGATAAATCGAAATGGCTTTGTCTTTCTGGAGCAATTTATGGTTGTCGGCATAGCACGGCGTTCCTCCGCCGAGACTTAAAACGAACTGGTTGTTAGACGCCATCAACTCCTTAAGCAATAAGTGTTCTACCTTCCTGAAATAAAGATCTCCTTTGTTTTTAAATAACTCCGGAATTGACATTTGCTCGCGGATCTCTATCAAATGGTCGAGATCTAAGTGCGTAAACCCTATTTTTCCAGCTAATAATTTCGCGATTTCTGTCTTTCCAGAACCCATATAACCGAGCAAAATTATTTTATTCATGACATTAAAACCTTATGTACTAAGGCATTGAAAGTAAATATTAAAAAAAGCCAAATTTAAAATAAAATTGCTTTGAAAAATAAATAATAACGCCTTATATTTGCACCCGCAATTAAGCCGCAAGGCGAATCACTGAACTCCTGTGAAAATAGAAGCCGGTGAAGTATTGAAGAAATGACATTTTGACTCGATAGCTCAGTTGGTAGAGCACAACACTTTTAATGTTGGGGTCCTGGGTTCGAGCCCCAGTCGGGTCACAAAATTCCTGTTAAATCTTCAAAGCAAGACTCGATAGCTCAGTTGGTAGAGCACAACACTTTTAATGTTGGGGTCCTGGGTTCGAGCCCCAGTCGGGTCACAAAAGTCGGGAAAGCCTGGCTTTTTTTATTGGCGACGTGGAGAAACTGGTAGACTTGCCATCTTGAGGGGGTGGTGCTCGTAAGGGCGTGTGGGTTCGAATCCCATCGTCGTCACGGATAAAAGTAAGAAAAGGTAAAAAATACAAAGTTCACTTTGATATTTTTTACCTTTCTTGCTTTTTCAAAACGGTACGTTTTGGGATCATGAAATAATCCCATCGTCGTCACGGATAAATATTAAAGCGAATAAAATAAAATAGCTCGCTTTTTTACGGTACGTTTTGGGATCATGGAATAATCCTATTCTCGCCAAGGATAAAAGTAAGAAAAGGTAAAAAATACAAAGCACACTTTGATACTTTTTACCTTTTTTGCTTTTTCAAAACGGAGGTTTTTGGGAGGCGCAGCAATCCCATCCAAATTCTCAAACCCCAAAAAAAACCTCCCAAATAGGAGGCTCTTCAATGTTTAGTGTTTTTACTTCGCCAGCATTTCCTGCAAAGGCTTCAGCTGCTCCAAATTGATATCCGAAGTCTTGAGTATCGACAACATCTCGAGAATACCCGTAGGGTTCATGTCATCGCCCAAAATCCTAATAACTGCAAAGCCACTATCCTTTCTATTAGCAAACAATACAAACTCATCGATGTGCTCGTCATCGCCTACAAAACTTATCGACGCACCTTCACTTCCCGACCCGTATTTCATGAGTTGCTGGTATTGCTCATCTTTGAGAATGGTTTTTACCCTGGCGCATTCGGCCTCAAACTCAGGTTTGTTTTTTTCTGTTGCCTTAAAAGCCAGGATATTCATTTTATCGAAAGACTGTAAAGCATTCTTTTGCTCGGCAGACAACTTGGTCTCGTTGATATTGAGAATCGTGGGTGACAAGTCAAACGCCATGAAGTTTTTGTTCTCAGTGTTCTCGACAAAATACTTTTGCAACGTAGGTTTTGATTCGCAACCAACCAAAAGCAAACAGAAACAAAGACTAAGAAAGGTCAGGCGTTTCATATTATTTCGGGCCTTTTGGACCTTTCGGACCTTTGGCGCCTTTGGACGCACGTTTGAGATCTTCGCCTCCCGGAATGTTCATCTTATCGGTGAGTACCGAGAGTTCGTTCAAATCAAAGTCGCCGGTAAGTGACATCAGTACGGTGTCTTCGTTTCTGGCACCTTCTATAAACATGAGCAATTCCCTAATCTGGGTGTCCTTTGCTCCCGACTTGACCAGTATCTTGATGTTGCGTCCGTTTTCGTTAATCCGCATCAATTCTTCAAGCCCCGCCGATTTGATGTAACTGGCAGCCGTCGCCTTCATTTCATTTTCTACACGTGTGCTTTTGGTCGTAAACACCTTAAGATTGTCGAGTTTTTTAACGAGCTCGAGGTATTGTTGGGCTTCCTTGTCGGCGGGTTTGGTTTTCACCTTGCCAATCATGTCAAACATCTTTTTATTGACGATAACCGACGTCACATCGTCCTGACCGTCGAACTTATCAAAAGCGCCTTGTGCAAACAGCGGTGCGCCAACCATTAAAACCATTACAATTATTAACTTTTTACTCAAGCGTAATAGTTTGCTTTTTTGGATTTCGTGACCCAGGCCCAAAGGGCGAACGGATGGAATAATCTTCGATTTCATTTTTTTGAATTTTAATTTATTTTGGAATCTTTATTTGCGGAATACTTTGTCTTTAGCGACTTCGTACTCCTTAAGGTACTGGACACCTTCTATTCCAGTATTGACGTGGGCCGACAACATTGCCAAAGCTTTTTGGGTCTGGCGAAATGCCACTTCAGGATCATCATAAGTTCCCATAGTTTCTTCCCTGCTGCTGTTGTCATTCATGTAAACATAGGTGCCCACACCCAGCAAAACCACAACCGATGCTGCAACCGATAACCACGCCACGTTTCGCTTTTTAGTTTGTAGTGGAACGGCTTGCGTAAACTGCTGTTGCCTCGTCTGGGAAAAATAAGCGAACATCGGTTGGTACTGCTCTAAATGCTGCGCAACATTTGGAGCCGAAAAGTAATCTTGCAATTGCTTTTCCTCAGCGATGCTCGTCTCTCCCTGAAAGTATTTTTCTATTAGTGTTTCTATTTTATCCGATTCCATAGCTATGGGTTTTTGTCATGTACGTTCGTATTGTTTTCCTTGCCCTTGATAGCGCCACGCGAACGGCGGTTTCGTTCATTTCCAAAATTTTCGCGATTTGCTCGAACTCGTATTGCTCGATGTCGCGCATCTGCACAATGAGTCGTTGCTGCTCGGGCAGTGTATTGATAACCCTTTCCACCCAGCTTAAACTGTCTGAATCTTCGAGCTGCTGTTGCAGGCTCGGTTGTCGGTCGGTGAAATTGTTGTGCACAATCTTGAGGTTACCGGCGCGTTTGGATTTGAGTTGGTCGAGGCAATAATTCTTGGTGATGGTCATCGCAAAAGCTTCGACACTGCTGTACGCTTCGAGGCTGTTGTTCTTGTTCCACAATTTTACCAGCACTTCCTGGGTGGCATCCTCGGCTTCCTCAGTACTCACGAGCAAACGCTTGGCCAACCTAAAGACCTTGTCCTTAAACGGGGCTACGAGCGTTACAAATTCGTGTTGGTCCATCGTTTTTGTGATTGATTATAAGGTCAAGACGAAGGGTATTTATTTTTGTTACAACGCACGAAAGATAAAGCTAAAAATAAGTAAATTTACCCTGTTACAAAAAAAGCCGCTATGAAAAAAACCCTCCAATTTGCATCCTCTTTGTTACTGCTGTCCTTTATTTTTCTGGGTTGCGATGACCGGCATGACAACGATGTCCCGAGTGAAATCGCGGTAAATAATTTCGTCTGGAAAGGACTCAACCTCTATTACCTATGGCAGGCTGATGTGCCTAATTTGTCCGATTACCGGTTTGAGAATCAATCACAGCTGAACGCTTACCTATATAATTATGCAAGTCCTGCCAATTTATTCCAGGATTTACTCCATAAGCCATCGAGCAAATTTCCGGCAGGAGAAGCCATCGACAGATTCAGCGTGATTTTTGCCGACTATACCCAACTCGAGGGCATTCTTTCTGGCACCACTAAAAACAACGGAGCCGATTTCGCACTCTATTATAAAGATGAAACACGGACGGCAATTTTTGGCGTGATCCGGTACATTTTACCCAATTCGGATGCCGCCACCAAACCCATTGCGCGCGGCGATATTTTTTACGCTATAGACGGACAAGCGCTCAACATTGACAACTACGCCTCACTGCTCAACCGGGATTCCTACACAATGAACCTGGCCGATTATGATGGCGGAAATATTACTCCCAACGGAAATTCGGTCAGCCTTACACGTTCAATCCTTTCAGAAAATCCCGTGCATATCCACAAGGTCATCAATGAAGGTACCCACAAAATCGGTTACCTCATGTACAACGGATTTTATCCCAGTTACGAGCCCGAACTCAACAATGCCTTTGGCGAATTCAAATCACAGGGCATCACCGAACTCGTGCTCGATTTGCGTTACAACGGCGGCGGATCGGTACAAACAGCCACGCATCTGGCCAGCATGATTACAGGTCAATATACGGGTCAGGTGTTTGCCAAGGAACAATGGAATGCCAAGGTAGAAGATTTCTATGCCGCAAACAATCCCGCAAACCTTTACAATCTTTTCTCAAACACGATCAAATCCAATGTGGCGATCAACAGTTTGGGGTTAAATAAGGTGTACATCCTCACGTCGGGAGCGACTGCCTCGGCAAGCGAGCTGGTCATCAACGGGCTCGAACCGTACATCAACGTGGTGCAGATTGGTGATGTGACCGTGGGCAAAAACGTAGGGTCGGTAACCTTATACGATTCGCCAACCTTCGCCAAAAAAGACCTCAGCACCAAACACCGTTATGCCATGCAGCCGCTGGTACTCAAAATCGTAAATAAAGT
>JAKQJQ010000327.1 GCA_029561105.1 Bacteroidota bacterium | reverse complement strand
AGCGGCCGGAAATTACGCCGCAGCCATACGCCCTACCGAAATGGCCAAAGCCAAAGGTTACGATCAGGTGTTGTGGCTCGACGCGCGCGAATTTGAATACGTTTGCGAAGTGGGAACCATGAACATTTTCTTCAAGATTGCAGGGAAATTTATCACGCCGAACCTTAACGGATCTGTCTTGTCTGGAATCACGAGATTGAGTGTGATCGATTTGTTGCGTGACAAAGGTTTTGAAGTGACCGAAAGGCCGATTTCAATGACTGAAATCGTGGAAGCTTTTAAAAGCGGAACTTTGGAGGAAGCTTTTGGTGCGGGAACTGCAGTTTCTATAGCGCCGGTGGCCGAAATCGGGTACAAGGACATGAAGATTACTTTCCCCGCGGAAGCGCCGGTTGGAAAGGACGTGAAAGCGACTTTGGACGGCATCAAGACCCAACAGATTGAAGATAAATTTGGGTGGATTGTTCCGGCTGAAAGCGTTGCTGTAAAATAGATAAATGCGCAGCCGCGATAGCAGTGGAAATCCTTTTGCAAAAAGGATTAGCCCGAAGTGTAACGATGGAAAATCTCTTTTTGATAAAAGATTGCAACGGATAGCGCGACACGAGCGAAGCGAACTGGCGAAGCAATTGTCTGCCAAAATAAAAATGATAGCGCGACACGAGCCAAGCGAACTGGCGAAGCAATTGTCTGCCAATAAAATAAAACACAGATGGCACAAATTTTCACAGATTATGGTGCGGCTTTCTGTGAAAATCTGAGAAATCTGTGTTTGGAAAAAAATGGAAGTAGCTCAAAAAACACTAAACAAAATCATCCTCGAGCAAGCGTTCACGACGATGGCGACCGCCAAAGCGATGGCAGAATTGTACGAGGAAAACTTTAAAGTTGTCTCTAAATACGTGCATGCCACTTCGCGCGGACACGAAGCGATTCAGATTGCCACGGCGATGCAGTTGTTGCCGCAGGATTATGCGTTTCCGTATTACCGTGATGACGCGATGTTGCTCGGAATCGGGATGCAGCCGTACGATTTGATGTTGCAGTTGATGGCCAAACGCGACGACCCATTCTCTGGCGGACGCAC
>JAKQJQ010000181.1 GCA_029561105.1 Bacteroidota bacterium | reverse complement strand
GTACAACAGGTAATTGACCTCGAGCCCATAATGGATGTTGGGGTCGTAATCAATGCGCATCTCGTAAAGATTGGGATTGTAACGGTGCACATCCAACACGCGGCGGTTGTATTCGGTTACGAAAAAGTAATTTTTGTTTTCGAGGAAAGTCAGTGAATAATTACTTCGGGGTTTGGCGGTGGCGAGCCAGGAGTCGAACCCTGGTTCTATGATAATCACCTCGTATTCTAACGAATCATTCGCTATGCGGATCGTATCTTTTTTAGAAATGCTCTTATCAGCCACCACCGTGTTACTTTTTTGCGCCGAACAGCCAACGATCAGTGCGATAATGAATCCGATTAGAACTAGATTTTTCATTTTTAGGAGAAACACAGATTACACAAATTCCACAGATTTTAACGTCGCATAAAGTTAGCGAAAACCCATACGCACCATTTCAAATTTAACACAAAAAAAACCGAACGTCGGTCCGGCTTTCTCTATTCTGTTTAATTTGTGCAATCTGTGTTATATTTCTTTCTCCGTCTTCAATAAACTGATAATCTGCTCGGCGAGTTCGGTCCCGATCCTGTCCTGCGCCTCGAGTGTCGCTGCGCCAATATGCGGTGTCAATGAAATTTTTGGGTGCATCAGGATCTGGATTTCGGGTGACGGCTCGTTTTCAAAAACGTCCAATCCGGCAAACAAAACCTTGTTGCGGTCTAAGGCTTCAATCAATGCCACTTCATCCACCACGCCGCCACGGGCGCAATTGATGATGCCCACGCCGTCTTTCATCGCTTCGAGTTCGGGTGCGCCAATGACATATCCTTCCTGAGCCGGCACATGCAAAGTGATGAAATCCGAGTGGCGGAACAAATCCTCAATGGGTTCTGTGATGATGTCTACATTGATGAATTGCCCGTTGTAAAAATCCACTTTGATTTCGGCGTTGCCCACAAACTTATCGGCAGCAATCACACGCATCCCAAGACCCAAAGCCATTTTAGCCGTGGCTTGCCCGATGCGTCCAAAACCTATAATGCCCAGCGTTTTGCCGCGCAACTCAATGCCGTTGGCGTAGGCTTTTTTCAAACCCTCAAAGTTAGAATCGCCTTCAAGCGGCATGTTGCGGTTGGAGTCGTGCAGGAAACGTACGCCATTGAAGAGGTGCGCAAACACGAGTTCGGCCACGCTCTCCGACGATGACGCCGGTGTATTGATCACGTGTATGCCTTTCGATCGCGCGTAATCCACATCGATATTGTCCATGCCTACGCCGCCACGACCGATAATCTTGAGGTTTGGGCAGTCGTCGATTAATTGTTGGCGCACTTTGGTAGCGCTGCGTACCAATAACACGTCGATATGGTTGGCGTTGATGTAATTGGCCACTTGTTCTTGTGCGACTTTGGTGGTAATGACTTCAAAACCGCCTTTTTCCAGGGCTTTGATACCACTTTTTGAAATCCCGTCGTTGGCGAGTACTTTCATTAAATTATAAATTTTAAATGTTGACCCGAGCGTTTGCGAACTGGTCGTTAGACAATTTTAAATTTTCGGGAGCTATTCCGGCTGTACGCTCACCCGAGCGAAGCGAATTGACCGAACACAAAATTAAAATTATTATTTTGTGAGGTAATCTTTTCCTGCTTAAAGAAAGCAGCAAAAGGATGTGCTTCGCCAGTTCGGCCTTCAGCCTCGGGTCGCTGCCATCCGGGCTAGGGCTACAATCCGCCCGTCATTTTTCGCTCAAAACTGCGCATCACGTCTACCAAAACCTGTACGCTTTCAAGCGGCAAGGCGTTGTACATCGAGGCGCGGTAACCGCCCACCGAGCGGTGTCCGGGGATTCCTGAGATTCCCGCTTCTTTCCACATCGCGTCAAAAATCGGTGCCTGCGTTTCATCTTCAAGGAGGAAAGTGGCGTTCATGTGGCTGCGGTCTCCTTTGTTCGCGGTTCCCCTAAAATACGGGTTCCTGTCGATTTCATTGTATAACAATTCGGCTTTGGCGTTGTTGATTTTCTCAATCGCCGCGATTCCGCCTTGGGCTTTGAGCCACTGCAAAGTAAGCAACGAGGCGTAGACTGCAAAAACCGGTGGCGTGTTGTACATGCTTTCGGCGGCAATGTGTTTTTGGTAGTCAAGCATGCTTGGGATATTCCTACCGGTTTTTCCCAGGATGTCTTCTTTAATCAACACCAATGTTGCGCCGGCAGGACCCATATTTTTCTGGGCGCCCGCATATATCAAATCGAATTTCGAGAAATCGAGTACGCGTGAAAAAATGTCCGAACTCATGTCGCAAACCAGCGGAATGTCGATTTCAGGAAACGATTGCATCTGTGTCCCGAATATGGTGTTGTTGCTCGTGCAATGCAGGTAATCGGCATCGGCAGGAACTTCAAAGTTTTTAGGGATGTGGTTGTAATTTTCTGTCTTTGACGAAGCGACCACAACAGTTTCACCAAAATTTTTGGCTTCTTTGATCGCACCGCTGGCCCAGGTTCCGGTATCCAGATACGCGGCCTTTCCGTTCTCTTTCATCAAATTATACGGGACCATCAGGAATTCTAAACTCGCGCCACCGTGCAGGAACAACGCCTGGTAACCTTTGCCGGTGAGCCCGAGCAGTTCTAGCACCAAAGCACGCGCCTCGTCCATAACAGCCACGAAATCCTTGCTGCGGTGTGATATTTCAAGTATAGACAATCCGGAGTTGTTGAAATCTAAAATGGCAGCCGCCGATTTTTCGAAAACTTCCTGCGGCAGGATGCAAGGTCCTGCGCTGTAATTGTGCTTTTTCATGGTATCTGTGAGCATTTCCAAAAAAATTAGGCGACAAATTTCGGAAATACATTGGGAACCAACGGTTGTTTTTAAGAAAAATTACGCGATGTTATTAACAAAAACGTTGTAGTTGACGTGAAAAAAACGCTAATTTTTGATGATTTTAAAGGTTTCCTCTGTCTTATTTTTAAACGATACCTTGACGAAATAAGCGCCCGTAGCAAAATTTTCGAGCGAAACCTGCTTGTTGTTTCCAGTTTGCACGAGCAATAGGTTTCCGGCAATATTGTAGACTTCGGTTTTCAGGATTTCGGCATCGGTATCGATGAAAACCACATCCGAGGCAGGATTGGGATAGATCACACTTTCTTGTTTTTCAAAACGGTTTGTGGCTAGCGTCATATCGAGGTAATACGCTCTTCCGTTAATTACGGGACCTCCGTCTCGGGGCGCACCAATAATGAGTTTGTTGCCATGACAGGCCAGCGCGGCGCCAAAATAATCGTCCTCAAAAGGTCCGGTTCCGTAGTAGCGATCCTGGAAGACCAGGTTGTCATTTTCCCATTTGTAATACAGCACCGGGAATTTTCGGGACAATTGCAGGATGTACTGCGTAGAACCCAGGAAAACCTTACCGTCACTAACTTTTAGTTTGGTGTAGATTTGGTCTTGGTATCCGGCATTGAAACCGCCAAAATTGTACCAGCTATCGAACGCTTGTTTGTAGACGAAGAGTATTGGTGAATTGTCTGGGAAACCAGAAGTCAATACAAACAATTCGCCGTTGGAGAGGCTAAAATCAACCGCATAATGCTCGAGATCTCCCGCCATTATGGTTTCATCGAAAACAAAATTATCGCCCACGCGATTGTAGACTTGCAATAAATTGTAACCATTTAGAAAAACAATCATATTGTTCTCGGCTTCAATCTTAATTACTGCGTTGATTTCCTGGGCGTCGATAACAAGCCGCTCAGAAAATACCCATTGGGAGCCGTCGTATTTATAGACATAAACCAGATTCCGATCTGAAATAAAAAGAAAATTCTCGTGGATTTTTACATGGTCGCCGAAGCTTTGGTCGAAAGCCAATTCATTCGCTGAAAGCTGTTGCATCAGTTGGTATTCACCGCCTACTTTGTGGTATAGGTAAACCACGCCGGTATTGTCTATCCCAACACCGTGATTGGGCGCACCAATGGCGATAAAGTCGTTGGCGATAGAGAGGCTGGAGCCGAATCCATCTCCCACAAAACCATCGTCAGGGTAAAAAGTCTGCGTTTGGTGAAATCCGCCGTCGAAACGGTATAGAAAAACCTTGCCCAAACTGATTGGCTCCATCAAAGTGTAAGTCTCACTGGAAACGAGCACTTCATCGTTGTAAACGTCAACCCTTGAGCCAAAAGCTGTCCCGGTTGCCGGTAAACTTTGATAGAATTGTACCGGATTTTGCGAAAACCCGATCTGGAAAATAAAAAACAGTAGCAGGGTATTGATTCTCATGGTATTACTTTTCCCGAAGATAGGAAAAATAAGAGCATGATTTTTAACGGGTAAGATTTTTTACAAGCCGGTTAAAAACTGAATGGTATCCACATTATCGGCATAATCCCAAAGCGCAGGTTTTTGTGTTTGCCCGAATGCTACACTGTTTTCAATCAATCCGTTAGAGACAATGCATTGGATTTGATCGCGGTCGTTTTCAAGTTTTGATCGCACTTGCGAAAGATCGTCGTAAAATTCGTAAAACACACTCGAAATAGGCGAGGCGTAACCCGAATCTTCTTTAATGGTAAGGAATTCATTGTCGAGCAGTTTAAAATTGCTCATCAAAAAAACCGCCTTGTTGTAATCGTAGTTGTTGGCGTATTTCTCGTATTTGATGATGTCCTGATGAGGAAACATCCCGTTAAAAAACAAATCAAAATTGTAGCCTTTTGGGATAAAAAGCTTAGAGACATTGCGACAACCCAAACCAAAATACCTAAAGATGTCTTCGCCCAATGCCACCAATTGTTCTTTGCTTTCAGAGCCATCCAAAACCGCTACAGAATTGCGTGACTTACGGATGATGCTGGGTTTGTCCTTGAAATAATACTCAAAATAACGCGCGGTATTGTTGCTGCCGGTAGCAATCACAGCGTCGAAGTTTTCGAGTTTGCCATCCACGAAAGTGATGTCATTTTGTAAATCGGGGCAAACTGCCACGAGGTATTTGGCAAGGAAAGGCAATAGTTTTTGGTCGCTCGACGAGGTTTTCACCAGCGCCTTTTGCCCAGTTACCAACACCGATAGTAAATCATGGAAACCCACCAGCGGAATGTTTCCCGCCAAAATCAAACCCACCGTTTTTGGTTTCGCCAGGCTAAGGTCGTACTTAGAAAGCCATTGGTTAAGGTTTTGTTCTGTCAACGCTTGGGCCCAGGATTGCACCGCGAAATAAACCTGTTCGGGCGTATACCAACCGTTGTGCGACTGGGAGAGGTGAATCAAAGCCTCAAAATCATCAAAAAACAGATCATTGTACAAAACAGCGTCGTTTCTACAACTGCCGTTTGCCTCAAACTGCGCCAAAAATTTCCCGAGTTCGATAAAACAATTTTTTTTGTCGCTTTGTAACATCTGTTTACTTGTTTATGAATGGATTTGATTGTAATTTTGCCGCAAAAATACGGTTATAAGTCGAAAGTCAAAAGGGCAAAGTTGAAAGACTGCTGCGAATTGCCACCTCTTTTCTCTTTTCTTTTTTCTCTTTCGACTTTCGACTTTCAACTTTCAACTTCGATTCCAAGAAATTATGGCTATTATCATCACCGACGAATGTATCAACTGCGGCGCCTGCGAGCCCGAATGTCCGAACACCGCCATTTACGAAGGCGCAGACGACTGGCGTTATAAGGACGGAACCAAACTCAAAGGGAAAGTAATCCTGCCCGACGGTACCGAAACCGACGCCGATGCACCTCATACACCAATATCCGACGACATCTATTATATCGTGCCGGGAAAATGCACCGAATGTAAAGGTTTCCACGACGAGCCGCAATGTGCTGCGGTTTGCCCAGTGGACTGTTGCATCCCGGACGAAAACCATGTGGAGAGCGAGGAAACGCTGCTCAACCGCCAGGCATTCCTGCATAACGAATAAAATCAAAACCATAAAAAAATCCTGAACGTGAATTCAGGATTTTTTCGTTAATGGCAGGTATGTTGAATTATTTTACTCGAGTATATTTTTCGATACTTACTTTGTCGGATTGGTCGTCGTAACTTTCCAGTACAAAATCTCCGTTCGTATCAAAATACCCCACAGAAGTACGGTCTTTAGAACGATAGATGTAAGTATTGGTTGAAGTAGCTCTTAAAATGGCAGGCTTTTTCAGCTCTGACGAAGTCACTTTGTATCCCATTGGGTCGAGTGCCAGTGTGTATTTCTGTCCGCCTGGCGAGGTGTAAACTGCAGAGCGGTCAACGTGAACCGTCCTTGTGCTGCCATCGGGATTGGTGATTTGTGTTACTGAGGTAGTTTGTACGGGAGTTACTTCCATCTCCTTGTTCAACGGATCACCTTTGGTGTCCTTGAATTTGATGTCCTGCGCTTCCTGCGTTTTTTGTTCCTTGACTACTTTTTTCTCACCATCGGAGTCTTTTACGGTAGTTACCGTTGTCTTAGAGGTTTCGGTGATGTTGGTGTTCTGGGCCTGCATAGAAAAGGTCAATGCAAAAATGGCGAGTGCTGAAAAAATCGTTTTCATGTTGTTTGTGTTAGATTAATATGTTACAAATTTAAATAAAGCCGATATAGAAACTTTTAGAAACTGTTACAGGATTCACATATAAACCCTCGTAAGTGGAGTATTTTTAAATACGATTCTGTATCAAATCCAGGTTAGGATTCCGGAGACGAAATCGGTATATGTTGAAAATGTTGTTTTTTAACAAAAAAAAGTCCGATGAAGTGCCTAGTAATCAAACCGACTATAAATGTAAAATATTTTTAACATAAAGTATTGGAATTTTTTAAAAATTTAGTTGCTTTTTATGAAGCCATTTAAACCTTATATTTGCACACTTTAAAAAACAGAACCTGATGAAAGCCGGAATTGTAGGATTACCCAACGTAGGAAAATCAACCTTATTCAATTGTTTGTCTAACGCCAAAGCCCAAAGCGCCAATTTCCCGTTTTGCACGATTGAGCCCAATATCGGCGTGGTCAGCGTACCCGATCCACGCATCAACAAACTCGAAGAACTTGTCAAACCCGAGCGCGTGCAAATGGCCACCGTAGACATCGTAGACATTGCCGGACTTGTTAAAGGCGCGTCCAAAGGTGAAGGATTAGGTAACCAGTTCCTGGGTAACATCCGCGAATGCAATGCCATCATCCATGTGTTGCGCTGTTTCGACAATGACAACATCGTACACGTCGACGGCAACGTCAATCCAATCCGCGACAAGGAAACCATCGATATCGAGCTCCAACTCAAAGACCTTGAAACCATCGAAAAGCGTTTGGAAAAAGTCAACCGCGCCGCCAAAACCGGAAACAAGGAAGCGCAAGTCGAGCAAGGTTTGCTCAATCGAATCCGGGAAGCCTTACTGCAAGCCAAATCGGCACGCACCATAACGCCGCAAAACAACGACGAAGAAGTATTGATGGAATCCTTCCAACTCATCACGTCAAAACCCGTTTTGTACGTGTGCAATGTCGACGAAGCCTCGGCTGTAAAGGGTAATAAATATGTCGATCAGGTTCGTGAACTGGTAAAAAACGAAGACGCAGAAGTCATCGTACTATCAGTAGGGGCCGAAGCCGACATCACCGAGCTCGAAAGCTATGAAGAGCGCCAGGTCTTCCTCGAAGATATGGGATTGACCGAACCTGGTGCATCGGTTCTGATCCGCGCCGCCTACAAATTGCTCAAACAACAAACCTATTTCACGGCGGGTGTCAAGGAAGTCCGTGCCTGGACCGTCAACATCGGAGCCACTGCGCCTCAAGCCGCAGGCGTAATCCACAGTGACTTTGAGAAAGGTTTCATCCGTGCCGAAGTCATCGCTTATGACGATTACGTGAATTTCGGATCGGAATCCAAGGTCAAGGAAGCTGGAAAACTCAGGGTAGAAGGTAAAGAATATGTGGTGAAGGATGGCGATGTGATGCATTTCCGTTTTAATGTTTAGACACACTGCGCTACAGACACGCTAACGCTATAGACACGCTACGCTTTAGACTAAGAGTGTAGCGTGTTTCTTTTTTTGCGTTGCTTGCGCCGCGCTATCCGCTACAAATCCTTGCTCGTGCCTTGCTGCGGGTTTTTCGCTGCACCCGAGGCAATAGGCCGAACTGACCGAAGGTAATCACTAACGCGGGCTGCTGTAAATCCGGAAAATTTCGTTATGTTCGCTTTTAGACCTGGCCCAGAAATTGCGAGCGCCAAGCAAATTTTAAAACCCGAAACCATGAAAATCATCGCACTTGGCGCAAGCCCATCCACCAAATCCATCAATAAAAAATTAGCGACTTACGCGGCATCTTTGTTTGATAACGCCGATGTCGAAGTATTAGATCTCAATGATTTTGAAATGCCGCTGTTTAGCGTAGACCGTGAAGCGGGCATTGGACAACATCCTACCGCACAAAAATTCCTCGACAAAATCGCAAGCGCCAATGTACTCGTGATTTCTATGGCCGAAAACAACGGCAATTATTCGGCAGCCTTCAAAAATACTTTCGATTGGGCGTCGCGTATCAACGTTAAAGTATTCCAGGAAAAACCCATGTTGCTTATGGCGACTTCTCCGGGAGGCCGCGGCGGCGCTTCGGTGCTTGGCATTGCGCAAAACCTGTTTCCGAGATACGGCGGCAACATCAAAGCTAGTTTTTCGTTGCCCTCGTTCAATGAGAATTTTGATGTCGAGGCTGGAGAAATTTCAAACGCTGAACTCGATGCGCAACTGAGATCCATCGTAAAGCAACTTCAAAGTGAAATCGGTTAAGAAAGGTTTCAGGTGGCTATTGAAGCTGCTGATTGGGATTATCGGTTTTATTGTTGTTTACGGCTTGGTGGTTTTTGTCTTGTCGCGGATTACGGTAAATTCCGAAGATAAGCAAGCGGATGGCAATATCGCAATCTACATCAAAAGCAACGGCGTACACACCGACATCGTCGTTCCGGTAACGAATAAAATCAAAGATTGGCGCAATGAAGTTGCTTTTGACCACACGCTTTCTAAGGACAGCACTTATCAATATATTGGCTTTGGCTGGGGCGACAAAGGCTTCTATCTCAATACGCCGCAATGGTCAGATCTTAAAGTTTCTACCGCTTGCAACGCCATGTTTTACCTTGGGAATTCGGCCATGCATGCTACGTTTTTCTACGGCTTGAAGGAAGGAGAGCGTTGCGTCAAAATCAATATTTCACAAGCCGAGTACCAAAAACTCGTCGCGTACATCCAAAGTGGTTTCTGCGGACAAAAAGCAACGGTCATTCCCAACGCGCACTACGGCGATAATGACAGTTTTTATGAAGGGGAAGGCCGCTACAGCCTGTTTTATACCTGCAATTCTTGGGCAAATAATGCGCTCAAAGCAGCAGATCAAAAAGCCGCTTTGTGGACGCTTACCGACACGGGAATCCTTTGCCATTACCGATAAAGATAGTAGCCTGGCACTCTCATAACGAGAGCAATCCCAATTTTAACAATAGGTGCATTATTTCTGCAAAAGGGGTGACGTCAAAAATTGTATTTTACCTTCAGGGAAGGGGCCAGTGTTATCCCTAATAAACTAGGCGATATTGAAGGAGACTTAGGCATAACGAGTAGGTCGAACGGAAATTCGGTTAGGATCATCGAGTTTGCACGCCTATTAAAGTTTTACAACCGCTTCAAACAATACAACTTTTAATACCGCGTTAACTTCTCATGGCAGGGTAATTGCCAAAGCGCGCGCATGAAAAAATCAAGTTCCCTCAAGTTTATTTTGCTGCTGCTGCCAATTGCACAAAGTGTTTTTGCTCAATATTCCAAAGTCGACGCACTCGTAAAAAACTATCCCAAATCATTTTCAAATCCCGAGCAGTTGGCAGCGAAAATCAACCGGGATTTTAGTTCAGACGATGCCAAAGCGCGGGCCATTTTCACCTGGATTGCCACCAATACTACCTATGATCTGCGCGCTGCGAAGGCCGGTTCGGGGACTATTGCCTATTCCTTTACCGACGAAGCAGACCGTTTGCGAAAAGAGCAGCAGTTTCGGGAAAAATACGCACAAAAAACCTTACGTTCGGGCAAAGGCATTTGCCAGGATTATTCGGCATTGTTTCATACACTCTGTGATTTGACCGGCCTGCAATGCATTGACATTGTTGGGACTTCTAAATCACATCCCGCCCACATCGGCAAATTGCCCAAACAAAACGACCATGAATGGAACGCGGTTAAGATCGAGGGTCGTTGGAAACTCATCGACGTGACTTGGGCTTCGGGCAGCGTGAGTACCCAAACCGGCAAATTTGTTCACGAATTCAACGATGCTTATTATGGCACGGCGCCCGAAGTGTTTTTTCTCAACCATTTTCCTGACGACGAACGTTTTTTGATGATTGATAAAAACGATTCTGATTTCGCCGAACTGCCACTGTATTACGGACCTTACATCAAATCGGATTATGAGATTGCCATGCCTGAAAAAGGAGTGCTGTCGGCCAAATCAGGTGTCATTGCATTTAAGATTATCGACTTTCCCGAGCACAGCAAAATCGCATACGTTTTCACGAGCGAAGGCAAGGTTTACGACGCACCGCTGCGCAAAAACGGCAAGCTGTCTGAATTTGAAGTGACCCTGAACAGTCGTTCGCGCGGGTTTCTTACCATTTACGTTGACCGATCGGCAATCGCTACCTACAAGATTGAACGCTGATTATTTGGGCAACCATGCCGCGTGAGCGATGGCAGCGGCATCCTTTTGCTTTTTTCTTTAGAAAGCAAAAGATAGAGCGAACAGCGCGACGGCGTTCCCAAATGCCTGAGTAAAAACGCCAAATTTGACAACGCCGGCACGCCTAAATTCAAACCCTAAACTTCAAATTTCCTTGTCAATATCCTATTAATAACTTTCCCCACGCAGCCTACAATTTCAAGCGGTTTTCGCTTATATTAGCGCAGGCTCGCGGCTTGTGCTTCGGGCTGTAAAAAAGTCAAATCGCTCCATTTCATGTCAGAACAAAACCAATACACCGAAGACAATATACGCTCGTTAGACTGGAAGGAACACATCCGTATGCGTCCCGGAATGTACATCGGGAAGCTCGGCGACGGTTCGTCTCCAGACGACGGGATTTACATCCTCTTGAAGGAAGTCATTGACAACTGTATCGACGAATTCGTGATGGGTGCTGGGAAAACCATCGAGGTCAGCATCCGCGACAAGACGGTTTCTGTACGCGATTACGGGCGAGGCATTCCGTTAGGCAAGGTCGTCGATGTAGTTTCTAAGATGAACACTGGTGGTAAGTATGACTCGCTGGCGTTCAAGAAATCGGTGGGTTTGAATGGTGTGGGTACTAAAGCGGTCAATGCCTTGTCGAATTATTTTCGTGTCGAATCGGTACGCGACGACAAGCAAAAAGCTGCAGAATTCTCTGCCGGAAACCTCACCCTGGAGGAAGACATCATAGATACCACCAAACGCAAAGGAACCAAAGTGGTCTTTGTTCCAGATGAGCTGATTTTTAAGAATTATAAGTTCCGCAACGAGTACATCGTCAAGATGCTCAAGAATTATTGCTACCTGAACAACGGGCTCACGATTATTTACAACGGCGAGAAATATTATTCAGAGAACGGCCTCAAGGATTTGTTGGGCGAGACCATCCACGTCGACGACCAGGAATACCCAATCATCCACCTCAAAGGCGACGACATCGAGATTGCCATGACGCACTCCAAGTCGCAATATTCTGAGGAATATTATTCGTTCGTCAACGGGCAAAATACCACGCAAGGCGGAACGCATCTGGCCGCGTATCGCGAGGCCATCGTGAAAACCATCCGCGAGTTTTACAACAAGCCTTTTGAAGGGTCAGACATTCGCAAGTCCATCGTGAGCGCCGTGAGCATCAAGGTCATGGAACCGGTTTTCGAGTCGCAGACCAAGACCAAGTTGGGCTCGACCGAAGTGGGTCCGGGAATGGCATCGGTTCGTACGTTTGTCAATGATTTTGTCAAAACCAACCTCGATAACTTTCTGCACAAGAATCCCGAAACCGCCGACGCCTTATTGCGCAAGATCTTGCAAGCCGAACGCGAACGCAAGGAACTGTCGGGCATTAGAAAACTCGCCAAGGACCGCGCCAAAAAGGCGTCGCTGCACAACAAAAAACTGCGTGACTGCCGCGTGCACCTTACCGATACCAAGAACCCAAAATCGCTAGAAAGTACGTTGTTCATCACCGAGGGCGACTCGGCTTCGGGCTCCATCACCAAATCGCGTGACGTAAACACCCAGGCGGTTTTCTCTTTGCGTGGGAAGCCGCTCAACTCGTACGGCATGACCAAGAAAATCGTCTACGAAAATGAAGAGTTCAACCTGTTACAGGCCGCGCTCGACATCGAGGACGACATGGAGAATTTGCGCTACAACAATATCGTGATCGCGACCGATGCCGACGTTGACGGCATGCACATCCGTTTGCTGCTGATTACATTTTTCCTGCAGTTCTTCCCCGAACTCATCAAGGAAAACCACCTGTACATCCTGCAAACGCCGCTATTCCGCGTACGCAACAAGAAAGAAACCATCTATTGCTATTCTGAAGATGAACGAAAAGCCGCGATAGAGAAACTAAAACCAAAACCAGAAATTACCCGATTCAAGGGACTCGGAGAAATCTCGCCCGACGAATTTGTGCATTTCATAGGCCAGGACATCAGGCTTGACCCGATCATGCTTGACGGCGCCACCTCGATAGAGAAGCTGCTCGAGTTTTATATGGGCAAAAACACGCCCGACCGCCAGGATTTTATCATCAACAATCTCAAGGTGGAACTTGACGTGATAGAAAGTAATTAATAGAAATAATGGCAGACCAATCCCGCTATCCGCAGTATCTTTTGCCTTTCAGGACAAAAGGATACTTGCTGCTATCGGGGCTGCACATTTTCGTAAACGACAACACTAAGTTTCAGGTTGGAGTCTTTAGACTTTCGACTTTCAACTTTTGACTAAAACCATGGACGAAGAAGAAGATTTGAGCCTTAACGAAAACGAAAATGAACAACCCGAAGGAGCACTTTCTTCAGGCGAGCATTTTTACGAACAAGACGAAGTAAACCCAGAAGACACCATTACCAAAGTCACCGGCATGTACAAGGACTGGTTCCTTGATTACGCGTCGTATGTGATTTTGGAGCGTGCCGTTCCTGCGATTGAAGACGGTTTCAAACCCGTGCAACGTCGCATCATGCACGCGCTCAAGGAACTCGACGACGGCCGTTACAACAAGGTGGCGAATGTCGTGGGGCACACCATGCAATACCATCCGCACGGTGACGCGAGTATTGGGGATGCGATGGTGCAGATTGGGCAAAAGGAATTGCTTATCGACACGCAGGGAAACTGGGGAAATATCCTGACCGGCGACAGTGCTGCGGCTTCGCGTTACATTGAAGCGCGCTTGTCCAAGTTTGCGCTCGAGGTTTTGTACAGCCCAAAAATCACCGAATGGGGTTTGTCTTATGACGGGCGTAAAGCCGAGCCCATCAATCTTCCGGTCAAGTTCCCATTGCTTTTGGCGCAAGGTGCCGAAGGAATCGCCGTTGGTTTGTCCACGAAAGTGCTGCCACACAATTTCAACGAACTCATCGATGCGTCGATTAAGATTTTGAAAGGCAAATCGTTCCAGATTTTCCCTGACTTCCAAACCGCGGGAATCGCCGATGTCTCCAATTATAACGACGGGATGCGCGGCGGAAGGGTTCGCGTACGCGCTAAGATCGGCCAGCTCGACAAATCGACTTTGGTGATCACGCAAATCCCGTTCTCTACCAATACCACGACACTCATCGACAGCATTCTCAAAGCCAATGAGAAAGGCAAGATCAAAATCAAGAAAATAGAGGACAATACGGCCGCCGAGGTAGAAATCCTGATCCATTTGTATCCGGGCGTTTCTCCAGATAAAACAATCGATGCCTTGTTTGCGTTTACCGCTTGCGAGACTTCGGTAGCGCCGCTGGGCTGCGTGATCGAGGACAACAAACCCCGTTTTGTGGGCGTATCCGAAATGCTGCGCGTTTCTACCGAGAGAACCAAAGACCTGCTCAAACAGGAACTCGAAATCCAATTGTCTGAACTCGAGGAGCAGTGGCATTTCCTGTCGCTTGAGCGCATTTTCATCGAGAACAAAATCTACCGATTAATCGAGGAAGAAACCACGCGCGAAGGCGTGATCGCAGCCGTCGACAAAGGTTTGAAACCACACACCAAGCACCTCAAACGCGCGGTGACCGAGGAGGATATTTTGCGGTTGCTCGACATCCGCATCATGCGCATTTCTAAATACGACTCGAACAAGGCGCAAGACAAGATTGAGGCGCTCGAGGGCGATATTGAACAGGTCAAGCACGATTTGGAACACCTTACCGATTATGCGATTGCTTATTTCACCCGACTCAAGGAAAAATACGGAAAAGGTCGTGAACGCCAGACCGAACTGCGTATCTTCGACACGATCGAAGCGACCAAAGTCGTGTTGCGCAATACCAAATTGTACGTGAACCGCGAAGAAGGTTTTGTAGGGACGAGCCTCAAGAAAGATGAATTTGTTACCGAATGCTCGGATATAGACGACATTATCGTGTTCCTGCGCGATGGGAATATGATGGTGACCAAGGTATCTGACAAGAGTTTCATCGGCAAGGACATCATCCATGTTGCCGTGTTTGACAAGAGCGACAAACGTACGATTTACAATATGATTTACCGCGATGGCAAATCGGGTCCGTCGTACATCAAACGCTTCAATGTTTCGGGGATCACGCGCGACAAGATGTACGATTTGACCAATGAAACCAAAGGCTCGCAGGTGTTGTATTTTACGCACAACCCGAATGGCGAGGCCGAGGTCATCACAATTTTGCTGCGCCAGGTGGGCAGTATCAAGAAACTCAAATGGGATGTCGATTTCGCGTCGATTGCTATTAAAGGACGCGCTTCTAAAGGGAACCTTGTGACCAAGTATCCTATCAAAAAAATCGAGATCAAGGAGAAAGGCATCTCGACGCTCAAGCCGCGCAAAATCTGGTTCGACGATACGGTGCAGAAACTCAATGTGGATGCGCGTGGCGAATTGCTTGGCGAATTCCGTCCGAACGACAAAATTCTGGTCATTTCGCAGACCGGGAAACTCAAGGTGATTATTCCAGAACTTACGACGCATTTCGACGAAGATATGGTAGTACTCGAAAAATGGGTGCCCACAAAGCCGATTGCTGCGATTTATTATGATGGGGAAAAGGAGCGTTATTATGTGAAAAGATTCCTTGTGGAAAGCGAAGGCAAAGAGGAAAGCTTCATCACCGAACATCCAAATTCCCAACTCGAGATTGTCGCGACCGATTACCGTCCGGTAGCCGAATTGGTCTTTGCAAAAGTGAAAGGCAACCTGAAAGAAAACCAGACGATTGATTTGGAAGCTTTTATTTCGGTCAAGGGATTTAAGGCGCTCGGCAACCAACTCACCACCGACAAGCTCAAACAGGTGAATCTGCTAGAGCCTTTGCCTTACGAAGCGCCAGAGGAAGTGGTTCCCGAAACACTCGAAGTAGAAGGCGAAACCGAAGTTTCTGAACTTAGCGGTGAAGACGTGCAACTCGATGACGACGGGCAGATTACTTTGTTTTAAAAATTAACGTCAACTGTATTTTTTCTGCTTTGAACTTTTGGCGGGAATGGTTAGATTGCCTCTGGGGAGGGGACGCTGTTGTCCCTATGAATTTTTTTAAAATTGGCGATGTAGAAAATCTGCCTATTTCGTTAAAAGATTGCAATCAAGGTTACGCCAACTAAATCTGCAGTTACAACACCAAAACACTAGAAAGAAAAGACCCGCATGAATTTGAGCTCTGCGGGTCTTTCGTTTCTCATAAAGGCAAAAAGTTATTTTTTCTTTTTGGAGTCGTCGATTATGGCTCCGGTTCCTGCACCGAGTCCGGCTCCGGCCAAGCCTCCGATTACCGCACCACGACCGTGTTTTTCCTTATCAATCAAGGCGCCGCTTACGGCACCTACACCGGCGCCGATTACAGCTCCTTTAGCGGCGCCGCTCCAGCCTTTTTTCTTTTGCTCGGCTGTTGGTGCGGGCGTTGCAGCTACTGCGTTGTTGCGGACGCGGTTTTTACGGGTCTGTTCTGCAGCCACAATGACCTGCATAGAGTCAATTGATTTTTGTTTGGCGATTTCGGCCTTCTGTTTGGCCATTTCAATGTTCATCGAATCGATAACGGCTTGTCTGTCATCCATCACTTTGGCTTCGTTGGCCGTATCCTTACAAGAAAAGCTAAGGAGTGCAGCGGCAAATAGAATCCCTATGTTTTTGAGTTGTAGTTTCATGACTTTTACTTTTAAAGGGTTTGTGTAAAGGTCACAAATTCTGACTTGTGCGGGTTATGGTTTACCGCGACAATGTTATAAGTTCGCCATTCTAAAAAAAACCGCGAATTCTTGAGGTTCGCGGTTTTCTGTATTTTTTATAGGTTAATTTGTTACGTCGGTATCTTCTAGTTTTTCATCCTTTATTTTAGAATTGTGCAGCTGCACCGGATTCCTTGATTTCTTCATACGCAGGTTCAGGAATTCTACAAAAAGAGAGAAGAAAATAGAGAAATAGAGGTAGCCTTTAGGGATGGTTCCTACTTCGAGGTCGTTACCAAATTTAAAGTGCGCGAGGTGTGAGCCTTCGGCAAGTAGCATGACCCCAATCAGAATCAAAAACGACAAACCGAGAATTTGTATGGTTGGATGCTGGTTGACGAACTTGCTTACCGGCCCGGCGAACGCAAGCATGATGGCAATAGAGATGACAATGGCCAGGATCATGATTTCTAAAGCGCCTGCAGCTCCAAATCCTTCGGGTGCCGGTTTCATGCTGATGAGCCCTATGGCAGTCAAGATACTGTCAAAAGAAAATACCAAATTCAAAAGAGCAATCTGGATAATCGCTGCTGCGAGCGTATTGCCCGCTTTCCCTTTTTCGCTTTCCTCTTCGCCTTCCATTTTATGGTGGATTTCTGAAACCGATTTGTACAACAAGAACAAACCACCCGCGAAAATAATGATGCTTTGACCGGTTACCTGTGCCGAGAAAAAGCCCCAATCAATATGAAAAAGTGCTTCCTGCAAGCCCAAAACCCAGGTAATACCAAACAGCAGCACTACGCGAAACGCCATAGCGAGCAACAAACCAATCCTTCTGGCTTTAGGTTGTTCCTCGGGTTTGAGTTTTCCCGATACGATAGACAGGAACACAATGTTGTCTATCCCGAGGATGATTTCTAAAAAAGTTAGTGTTAATAAGGCGATCCACGCGTCGGGATTGAGGAGAATTTCGAACATGTTTATTTAATTGATAATTGATAATTGATAATTGATAATTGATAATTGATAATTGATAATTGATAATTGATAATTTTTTCCGCTACGCTGCAAACCGTTCGGCTGCGCCTCGGGTGATAATTGATGATCTTTCCGGTACGCTTCAAACCGTTCGGTTGCGTCTTGGGTGACAATTGATACCATTAAACCTCAGGCTTTTTTAGCTCATTGTCAATTATCCATTGTTAATTGATTTTTTCAGCGGTGCCGCGCAACTTTTGCTCATCGCCCACCACGCCAAACTCAAAGGTATACGAATTTTTCGACGTGGTCAAAATTTTAATACTCACTGCTTTTTGCTGTTGCATGTTGCGCGGGTGCAATTGTTGCAGGATGTATTCGCAGTCGTTGATCCAGCGGATTGAAGCCGTGTCGGTCTTGCCTTTGTAGGTTTCAATGACGAGTTTTTCAGTGCGTTGGGATATCGTTTGGTGCTTTACGCCATCGATTACAATCTCCGAACGAAAGGTACCTGTTTTAAAATCCTTGCAGTTGCGTTCGGCATTGTAGCAGGAAACCAGCAGCATGGGTAAAAGAAGTAAGGTATATTTTTTCATGTTTGGTTGAAACTAATTTCGGTGTTCGGGCTAATGCATTTTTCTATTGCAGGCGTTTGAGTTCGTCGTCGGTGAAATTCCTGATTCCTTTTTCTTGTGCAAATTTCCCGTCATTGTAACTTCGCGACGCATTTCTGGCAATAGATAACGTGTCCCAGTTTGAATTTTTGAGCTGTTTGGCGTAAAAGACAATCTGCCCGATGTGGTACGGGTAATGCGCCAATTGCCGGTTGATTGCTTCCATAACGGTGTGTCCTTCGTTGCGGATGTAGATGATTTGCGAGAGCTGCTGGGTTTGCAAACTGTCGAGTGCGTCAAAGAAGCATTGCCAACCTTTTTCCCAGACCTGTTGCAGTTCCTGTGATGATTGCAAGTCATTTTCAAACTCTGCGTCGCGTTCGCGCCATGGTTTTTCGCCGTCGGTGGTCAGAAAATCAGTCCATCGCGATAGCATATTACCAGAAAGATGCTTGATAATCGTCGCGATGCTGTTGGTGTCGTCGTTGGTCTTCGCGAACAGCTGTTGGTCTTCAAGTTGCGCCATGGCTTTTTCGCCAATCGTTTTATAATACTCGAGTTGCTTGCGCACACTTTGCAGGTAAAGGGCATTGAGTTCCATATCATTCAATTTTTATGTCGTATTTGTCGAGCAGTCCGGGAATTCCTGCGGTCGAGAATTTGGCTTTCTTCATCGGGTTGTTCTCTGGATCAATCCTGAAATGGTAGGCGGTCGTGAAATCGGCGGCAGCCAAAATGGTCTCGTCGAAAATCGCGCCTTCCAGGTTAGTGTTGTCAAAAATCGAGGCGGTCAAGTCCGATTGGGCAAAATTCACACCCTTCATAGAAGTGTTGATGAAGCCCGTTTTAGGCATTTTTTTACCCGAAAACCACGAATAATCCAGGATACAATCACGAAAATGTACCGCAAACAGAAAAGGATCACATTCGTCAAAGCGGATGCCCAGTAATTTGGAATCGATGAAAGCCACAGTTTTTAACCCCGTTCCGGCCAGTTTTGCCATAGACAGGTTGCAATCAAAAAACTCACAATCGATGAACGTACAATCTACAAAAGCCGAATTCGAGAAATCGCAATGCCTGAACACACAGCCGTCAAACTCCCGATTGCTGATTTTTTGGTCCATCAGCACGAGCTTGTCGAAGGTTTTGTCTATATGGATAAAATCTCCAAGCATCAGTTCCCGAAAAGGCTTTTCATGATGGTGTTGAGTCCTTTGAACGCCAAATACACCGCGAAAAATGCCGCAACAATCCCGATGGCGAGCACCAGGTAATGCCACACATTCTGTTTGTTGATGAAAGCATTGTAAATGACCGTTGGCCCTATAAACATGAGCGGTAATGCCCATCCAAGATATTTGAGGCCTTTGCCGAGTAATTCGCGATTGGTAGCCATAGTTTAAAAGTTAAGGCGCAAGCCAACGCCGTCCTGGTTTGCGCAAATGGATAGGTTTTCTAGTGAAATGGCACTGTCGACAATCTTTTTGCCGTTGTAACGATCAATAGCTTTCTCGACTTTATAGGCGTGTCCTAACTTCACTGGTATCGCCACAACCAATGAAACCGCACCGATAATGCCAATCGCCGACGGGAATTTCTTTTTTGCACGTACTGAAATGTTAGTTGGCGACCCGCTGAATTCATATTCCTGGAACGAATAATTGACATAGTCTCCAACGATACAAGCAGCGCCGGTTACCAACAAAATATTACCAATTGTTTTTTTGTTTCGACCGGCATTGTAAAGTGCCAATGCTTCGGGCTTTTCGGCAAGTCGGTTGCGTACTTCGGCAGGTTTCATTTTTTTGCCATAAGTGTCGAAAACACGCCCGCGCGATTTGACGCTAAGCTGCGCGAATGAAAGTGTGCTGAACAATAGTAAAAAAAAGGTAACAGTGATTTTCATCTTATTGATTTAAAAAGTGATTGACGGCTTTGCGTACACTGCTGTGTTGTTTGAGTAAAACTGACGCCTGCTCATACGATACATCGATTTCATCCATGATCATACGCACACCGCGATCAACAAGTTTGTTGTTGCTGAGTTGCATGTCTACCATTTTGTTGCCTTTGACGCG